>DAOTTI010000155.1:0-35414 GCA_034437795.1 Chloroflexota bacterium
CGGCCGAAGGGGATGAGGGCTCTCCCCGCGTCTCCGCGGCCCCGCGTCCCCGCGTCGAAAAGGGGGACGGGGGCCGGCTGCCCTTGCCTTCACACCGCACGCATGCCATCATGCGGACCAAAGGAGGTGGTCTCTATGGATCCCTGTGCGTGTGGCACGGTCGAGCCGCGGCCGGCCAATCGTGCGGAACCAACACGCCGGGCCCTGCTGGCGCACGCGGGCGCGCTCGGGCTGCTGGCGGCCTGCGCCCCGGGCGCATCGGGCACGGCAGGCACCGGCGCCACCCAGGCCAGGGCCCTCTCCGGCACGGTCCAGATCCTGGCCAACTCGGTCTTCCCCTTCCACGACGATGTGGGCGGCCAGATCGCCAGAGACTTCATGGCCAGGCACCCCGGTGTCAGGGTGGAATCCCAGCCACTCACCGGCAGCGCCGTGGACAAGATCACCGCTGCCGTCGCCGGGGGCGACGCCCCCGAGCTGGTCAGCCTGGGCATCCACGAGGTGCAAACCCTCGCCGCCAACAACGCCATCCGGCCACTCGACGAGTACCTCAAGAGCTCCAAAGACCTCAAGACCAGCGACGTCTGGCCCACCCTGCTCCAGGACGTCACCTACAAAGGCAAGGTCTACGGCATCCCTTACGGGCCCGACCTGCGCATCCTCTACGTCAGCGTGGACAAGTATCTCGGCGCCGGACTGGACGTCAGCAAGCCCCCACGCACCTGGGCCGAGTTCGAGCAGAACATCGCCAGGACCCACCGCGGGCGCGGCAGCGAGATCGAGACCCTCGGCTTCGACCCCTTCCTCGGCAGCGGCGGCATCTACCGCTGGATGGTGCCCTACTGGCAGCTCGGTGGCGAGCTCGTCAGCCCGGACCGCGAGCGGGTGACCATCAATAACGAGAAGGCCATTGAAGCCCTCACCTGGCTGAAAAAGGTGGTCGATAGCCAGGGCGGCTACGAGGCCATACTGGCCTTTGAACGCGGCACGACCTACCAGCAGCTCTTCATGGACAACAAGGTCGCGCACATGTACGCCACCTATGCCGAGCGGGCCCAGGAGTTCGCTATCAAGGCCCCCCAGTTCCGGTTCTCCTTCTTCCCCTACCCGCTCCCGCCCAACGGGCGCAAGGCCAACTACGGCGGCGGCCACACCTTTCCTATCCTGCATAGCTCCAGAAATCCGGACGCCGCCTGGGCCTTCCTCGACTTCCTCTCCCTCGAGGAGAACAACGTCCGGTTCACCGACCGCTACGATCGCATCCCCCTGCGCATGCGCACCGTGCGCTCGGAGAAGTGGCACCGCAATGACCCGTTCCGCAAGCTGGCCGCGGACGAAATGGAGGGCCGCCGGTTCGTCATCTCTGCGCCGGGGGGCGCGGAGGCCCTCCCGTTCCAGGGCAACTTCGTTACCGAGATCATGCTGAACCGCAAATCGATCCGCGAGGGGCTGGCCGAGGCGCAGGCCCAGATCCAGCAGGTCCTCGATAAGTGGAAGCGCTGAGCGGCCCGCCGGCCACCGCCAGCAAGCTGTTCTTGAAGGTGTTCGCTATGGAAGTTGGCATTGGGCTAGATTCGACCCTGGGGCTCTCCCTCCAGCAGGAGGCCTCCATCTCAGAGGAAGCGGCCCGCCTGGGCTACACCAGCGTGTGGACGCCCTCCACCTCGGCACTGGACCCCTTTCACCTCTGCACCTACCGGTGGAGCGCCACGCGCGCTGTGGTGCCGGAGGGCCTTGCCACCGGCATCTCCGTCATGCCCGTGCTGGCCGACGGAGGCGTCTCGCCGGCTTACCTGCAAAACCCCGTCGGCCTGGCCGCCCGCGCCCGAACCGCCGGCTACCTCACCGGCGGCCGGTTCATTCTCGGCATCGGCACCGGCGGGATCTACCGCGCGGAGGTCCGCCGCGCCCTGGGCGTGGCTCGCCTCTCCGCCCTGGCCGTGATGCGCGACTATCTGGTCGTCCTGCGGGCCCTCCTGGCGGGAGAGACCGTGACGCACGACGGCGCGGCGTGGCGGGTGCGCGGCGCCAGGCTAAGCGAGATCAGGGTGGACGGCCCGCCCCCGCCTCCGGCGCCGGTCTACCTGGCCGCGCTGGGGCCGGAGATGCTACGTCTGGCGGGAGAGCTGGCGGACGGCGTCGCCCTCAACTGGTGCTCGCCGGAGCAGACGGCCTGGAGCCGCCAGCGCATCGCCGAAGGCGCCGCGCGCGCCGCGCGCGACCCCGCTTTGATCAAGGTCATCGACTACATCCGCGTCTGCGTCGACGACGATGAGGACGTGGCCCGCCGCGCCTTCGGTCGGGCCGTCCTGCAATACGCCCTCGGCCCGCGGGTGCCCAGCCCCCAGGAGCGCCGGCTAGGCTACCGCGCCCACTTCGAGCGCATGGGCTTTGCCGACACGCTGGCCGAGCTGGACCGCCTGCGGGAGCAGGGCGCGCCGCCCGACGACCTGGTGGACGCCGTCCCGCGCGACCTGCTCATGCGCGTCGGCTACTACGGCCGGCCAGACGGCGCCGCCGAGGCGGTCCGCCGCCTCAGCCAAGGGCTGGATACGGCCATCGTCCGCGTCGTGGCCGCCCGCCCGGGAGTGGAATCCGTGCGAGCCGTGATGCGCGCCTGCCAGCCCCACCTGGTGCTCCCGGCCTGATGCAAGGGTCCCGTCTTTCTTTGGGAGCCGGTTAGGGTGACGGCGCCTCACTTGCTACTCGCTACTCGCTACTTCGCTCGCGGTCTATGCTGAGCGGGCGACACGCACGGTGTACGGAGGTACGAGTGAACCATGGTCTTGACGCCGGAGCAGGTGTGGCTCTTCCGGATCGCGGGGTTCGTAAAGCTCCCCGGCGTGCTGCCGCCGGCCACGGTACAGGCCCTGCTGGACGCCATCTGGCACGACATCGACCATGAGGTCGAGCCGGTGGTGCGCAATCGAGAGGGGCGCATCGTGCGCCTCTCCAACGTGCTGGATCGCGCGCCGATCTTTCGTGAGGTGGCGACCAGCCCGCTGGTGCTCGACCCGCTGGAGGATCTGCTGGGCCCCAATATCGAGATGCTGCGGAACCGGCACAACCACGCCACGCTGCGCCTGCCGGACCCGCGCGCCGAGGTGCTGCACCGCGACGTGCCCCAATGGAGCCGCGGGATCGTCACCGTCATCTTCTTCCTGGAAGAATCGACCTGCGAGAAGGGCTGTACGCAGCTTGTGCCCGGCAGCCATCTGCTGCCGTGGGCGCGCGACGCGGAGGCGGTAGCGCGAGCCGGCCTCGCCAATCAGGTGGTGCGCGCCGAGATGCCGGCGGGCGGTTTGCTGGCCATCGATAGCCTGCTGTGGCACGGCGTCGGGCCGAACCGCACCGGCCAGACCCGCACCAGCATGACCATCGGCTACCACAGCGTGGACGACCTCGCGTCAGTGGAGGACCCGCAACGCATCCTGGTGCGGGGCCAGCGCCTGTACGCCGGACACAGCTATTAAGTTCAACGTTCAAAGTGTCATGGGACCCGTTGCTGATAGTACTTGGCCAGGGTGATTGTGCTGGACGCAGCCAGATTGGGGCACCCAGCAGCATCATCGTGGCGGCGTGCTGGCCTCGATTCTTCGAGGTCTTCGAGGCCAGCGACGAGTTCCTTCTCCCTCGGGGAGAGCGGGGCCCCGCGAAGTGGGCGGCGGTGAGAACCCCGCCTCGTGAATAACCGATCATGCCCCTCCGGAGGACTAGCGCCGGAAGGATAGACCGTCCAAATCTTAAGTCTTACAGGAGTCCAGGCTATCCGAGCAGCGCGTTTACCTGCCGGCAGATATCCTGCACCGCTGCCTGGGCGGTCCTCTCCCCCGTGTCGAAGACCGGCTTCAGCCCGTCATTCATCGCCTTCAGAACCTCGTCGAACTGCGGGAGCATGGGCAGGCTGCGAGCCGTCTGGGCGGCGCCCGTGAGGGCGGCCCAGTGCTGTGGATCTTCTACCAGCGGCGGCCGTTCCACCGCCTTATCTCGGCAGAGTACAAGTGGCCGGTCGCGTTCATGGCCAGCTAGCGAAGCTACGTCTGGTCACCGGAGTCGGCAGCAGTTGCCGGGTCAGGGAGACGGGGCCCGCTATCCTGACTCTGGTGCGAGAACGTCTCCAAGGCTGCCAGGTCAATCGCCATCTTGTCGTAGGTCTTACTCGGAAACAACGACCATGGCCAGGCTCCGGCGTACCCTTTCGCGTAGAAGTCTGCCAGGCGCGGCAGGGCATCTGCGTCCGGCCCGGCATAGAACTCCCCAATCACCAGCGGGGCATCCAGGCGGTAGCGCGCCTGCACCGCCGCGTAGTCAGTGCATCGCGCGCACCAGTTGCCGGTGGCCATGTAGTCGTACCAGTGGGCCTGATAGAAGTCCAGCCCTTGCCCCACCCACATCGGCAGACCATCCAGCATCGCCGAGCCAACCGTCACGTAGGCCGTCGAATGGGCGTGCACCGTCTCCGCAATCGCTCTCACCGTGGCCTGCACCGGCGCGCGGTCAATCTTCCCGTTCCAGATATCCCACTCCGGCTCGTTGAACACCTCCCAGGCGAGCAGTCGCGGGTGGCCGTGGTAGCGGGCAAAGAGCGGGGTCAGGGCCTCCACCAGCCTGGCGCGCTGAACGGGATCAGTGAGCCAGATGGTCGGGATTGCCGTGGCCGACGCCGAGAAAAGGACCAGGTTGTAGTACAGGTCGTATTGCTCCGCGAGCCGGAGCGCGGCGTCCAGGTCGTCGTACACTGCCGGTATCAGGCCGCTGGGCGCGCCACTGCCGTCGCGCGTAATCTGCCAGGCGTTCCCCTCGAACACCCACCAGCGCACCACACGTACCCCGATGGCTTGTAGCTGAGCGCACACAGGGGCAAGCGTCGCCTGCGACGCGGCTGAACTGACGCCGCCGCCCTGGCCACAGCCGAAGTCGCAAGCCCAGTTCAGCCAGGGTAGATTTGCCCCGTGCAGGTACCATGTCGCGCCACCCCAGGGCACGCGGCTCCCCGGGCCAATCCGCGGCGCGTGCACCTCGGGCCCGACCCGGGTGCCGGCCCACACCGGACGCGCCTGCGCCAAGGGAACGGGGACGCCCCGGCTCGCTCCACCGGGGAGCGCGACCAGGAACGGGACGAGGACGGCGGCGAGAATGCCGCGGCTGACAGCGGCCCACAAAGGAGAAGAAGGCACGCGTAGATTCGTAGCAGATTGTGACGTCCGGGGCGAAACGCTCTTGGCGGTTCGGGGCAAGTGGCTTCAGGCCAGGTGGAGCGCACTCGACGTCGGGGCACGCTGTAGTGGCGGAACCCCATAGGCGCCATACAATACCGTCGAGACCATCGAGCACCGCATGGAGCCGTTGCAGCCGGGTCCAGGGCGCCGGCCAAGGCGCCAGGTAGACACGTTGTGGGAGGCCCGCAGCGCAGAAGCGTTGCAGCCGGGTCCAGGGCGCCGGCCAAGGCGCCAGGTAGGGGCGGCGCTGGCCAGCCTGCTGGCGATAGCCTGCGCTCCGGCGACGACCTGTACGACGCCGGGGCGGGCGGCGGCCACGCCAGGCCTGTCGGCGGTGGCGGTGCGCATCGCTACCAGTCAGCCGCGCCGCCGGATCAGCCCGCTCATTTACGGCGTCGCTCACGCCGGACCGGAAGACCTCGCCGCCCTGCGCCCGCGCCTGAACCGCTGGGGCGGCAACCCTAATAGCCGCCACAACTGGGAGCTCAACGCCTGGAATGCCGCGCGCGACTGGGAGTTCCGCAACTACGGCGACGCGCGGCCGGAAGACCGGCGCCCGTCCGGTGTGGCCGACCGCTTCGTGGCCGAGACCCGTGCCGCCGGCGCGGAGCCAGTCATCACCATCCCTGCGCTGGGCTGGGTCGCGAGGGACCAGAATAACGAGACGCGATCTCGCGATGTCCCACGCGGCGGCGGGCCACCGATCGCCGGCCCGGCCGGCCCCATCGCCGGCTACGACCCCACCGCCAACCGCGCCGCCACTAGCATCCGTTCCCTGGCCCGGAAGGGGCGCCCCTTCGAGGATCCGCCGGACCTGGATGACGACCGCGTCTATCAGGATGAGTGGGTCTACCACCTCGTCCACCGCTTTGGCCCCGCAGCCCAGGGCGGCGTGCGCTACTACGTCATCGACAACGAGCCGGACCTCTGGTCGGAAACACACACCGATGTCCACCCCGTACAGCCTGGCTACCAGGATCTGTTGGACGTGTTCATCGAGTATGCCGAGGCCATTAAGGACGTCGATCCCGGCGCGCGTATTCTGGGGCCGGCGCTCTCAGGATGGACGGGGCTCTTCTTCTCACCACGTGACCGCGGCGCCGACAATTTCCGCACCCATGCCGAACGCCGCGCGCACGGCGGCGTGCCCTTCCTGCCCTGGTGGCTGGAGCAGGTGCGCCGGCACGATGAACGTGCCGGCCGGCGCACGCTGGACGTGCTGGACGTCCATTACTATCCGCAGGGGCCACACGTCTTCTCCGAGCGGTCCGATCCGGCGACGAACGCGCTGCGCCTGCGCGCCACGCGGGCGCTGTGGGATCCCACCTACGTGGACGAATCCTGGATCCGCGAGCCCGTCTGGCTCATCCCGCGACTGCGGGGCTGGATCGAGCGCTCCTACCCGGGCACCCTGCTGGCGATCGGGGAGTGGAACTGGGGAGCGGAGAAGACGGTAAATGGCGCCCTGGCCGTGGCCGATGTGCTGGGGATCTTCGGGCGGGAGGGGGTGGACCTGGCGGCCTACTGGACGGTGCCTCCCCGCGGGAGCCCCAGCGCCTTCGGCTTCGCCATGTACACCAACTACGATGGTCGCGGCGCCAGCTTCGGTGACGAGTCGCTGGCGGTGCGCTCGCCCCTCCCGCCAGACGACCTCTCCGTCTATGCCAGCCGCGCCAGCGGGCGCCCCGAGATCACGGTCATCGCCATCAACAAGCGCCCCGACCGGCAGCTAGCGCTGGCCCTGGTCCTGGACGACTTCGCCCCTGCGGAGCAGGCCCGGCTCTACCGCTACGATGCAAGCCAGCCGGCGGCAATTCGCGACCTGGGTGAGGTCCGCCTGGACGGCCGACAGCTCACGCTCACCCTGCCGCCATACTCGATTACCCTGGCGCGGGTCGGCCGATGACCGGCATCACCACATCAGGAGGTGACGGCGCCCGATCTCCCTGGCGCGAGCTGGACCGCTCC
This sequence comes from Chloroflexota bacterium, assembly GCA_034437795.1. GTDB lineage: Bacteria > Chloroflexota > UBA11872 > UBA12225 > UBA12225 > DAOTTI01. Next base: position 7,188 of record DAOTTI010000155.1, read on the forward strand.
GTCTTGGAGGGGGTTAGGGGGAACCCTTCCAGGAAGGCCAGTCCAGGCGGTATCCCGCTCCCATAGGGAGCGGGATAGGGTGAGGGCTCCGCTCAGGAAGGATCCAGGCTACCCCTCTGCCAATGGGACAGGGGGACGCCTCGCCGGCCATGAACCAGCCCCGACATCCCTCTGTGGGCCGGCCGCAAGTGGTCGGTGCGCCAGCGCGGCGCCGGTGGCTCGACCGCCAGGTGGCGTTCGGGATGATGGATGGTGGCCTCGCCTTAGCCCTTCAGCAGGAGGTTGACCTGGATGGTCATCTCCCTGGCGGCGTCGGCGGCCGTCTTCTCCCCGTTGAGCACCGCGTCGCTCTCTTTGTCGACCGCCCGCTGCATCTCCGGATAGCGGGGGTGCAGCGGTAGGATGCGCGCCACTTCCACGTCCTTCAGGAAGACCTCGTTGTGCTCCGGCGGCCGGCTCTTGAGGAAGATGTCCGATCTCGCCACCGACTGGCGGGAGGGGAACAGCAGTCCAAGCTCAGTCATCAGGGTCTGCGCCTCTTTGCTGCTGATGAACTTGAGCAGCTCCCAGCTCTCATCGCGCCGCTTCGCGGTCGCGCTCACGCCGAAGATGGAGCCGCTCAGGAACTGCGCCCGCTGCTTCCCCTTGGGCATGAGCATGACGTCCCACCTGAAGGTCGAGCGTCGAAAGAGGGGCACCATCCAGCGGCCGTTGTTGTACATGGAGGCCTTGCCCTGGGCGAAGTGGTCGGACTTGCCGAGATCCCTATAGGCGGAGAGCGGTGGCGCCACCTTCTCCTTGGCCACGAGGCCACCCCAGAAGTCCAGCGCATCGATCACCGCGGGGGTATCCATGGTGGCCTTGGTCGGCGCCCACGGGTCATCCACCATCTCGCCCCCGTTCGCCCAGGCCCAGATGCCCCACATCGCCCACCACGTCTCCATCGCATAGCCGTACTGCTGCACCGTCTCGCCAGTCCGCTTGGTCAGGCGCCGCGCGGCTTGGCGGAACTCATCCCAGGTCCAGGGCGTGTCCGGGGCCGGGGGCTTGACGCCGGCATCCTGGAAGTGGTCCAGGTTGTAGTACATGGCGCGGCAGGCGATCTCCTTCGGCAGGCCGTACAGCTTACCCTCGCCAAAACGCTTGCCGTCGTACCGGTAGGGCTTCACGATCTGCGGGAAGAAATCCTGCAGGTCGAACCGGTCGCGCTTGATCAGGTCATCAAGCGCCAGCCACACGTTCTTGACCGCGAACATGGGCCAGTCATTGATGGTGCGGAAGATGATCTCCGGCAGGGAACCGCTGGCCATCAGCGCCGTCATCTTGTCGAGGCCGGAGGCCGGCGCGTCGTTGACGACCTTGATGTTCGGGTAGAGCTTGGTGAAGTTCTCCGCGACCTTCTGGTACACCTCCAGCTCCTGCTGGTTCCCCGGGCTGGCCCAGGTGAGGGTGATGCTCTCATTCGTGAGCTGGCGCGGCCCTTGCGATGAGCCGCGTTGCGTCACGCCACACGCGCCGAGCGCGACGCCTCCCGCCGCCATAACCGCCGCCGACCATCCGTCCAGCAGGCGGCGCCGGGTCATCGCCGGAACCTGCCCGGCCGGTGCGCTCTCCTGGTCTATTGCTCCGTCCGTTGCGGTGCCTGTCGTCTTCATCTGCTGGCTCCTCATCCGCTGTCCTGCGCCCGGCGGGCCATTGTGTCTTGCGTGTCCTGGACCCGGTGCGCCACCGTGGCGTGCCGTCGCAGCGGCGGTGGCTCTGCGCGTCGGTCAGTGCTCACGGCCATCGCCATTCCATCGAGAGAGCCCATGGCGAGCCGCAAGGAAGTGACCCACGAGCAGGCGCTTGGCCCAACACCCTTGGCAGGCGCAGTGGCTCCATGATACGGCTAGCCCGCCCCGCGCGCTAGCCCCGATCCTTCATGGACCTTCGCAACACCTCCAGATCAGCCGCCGCGGGGGACCGCACCCCTTTCGGCCGGGGCCGCGCCGAGGGAGGAAGACCTCACCCCCTTCGGGCGGGGCCGAGTGGGCCAGGGGTGCGGCGCGGCCCCGCCGTGCGGCTTGGCCCCGATGCCCCCTCTCCGCGTCGGAGAGGGGCAACGAGGGCCATGAGCTAGCCAAGGCCGCCACCGCTGGGCGCACCCGCAGGCCGGCGACTGGTCACCGTCGATGAGCAGTTGGACGAGTGCGGCCGAACGGCTGCGGGGCCAGGCCGGGACAAATTGACCGGCCGCAGAAGGGGGTAACTCGAATGACGCGCGCGTAATCGTCCACGTCGTGGAGGCACGGCGACCTACCATGGAAAAGAGTGACAGCACGCTCGGCCAGAGTAGCATGGGTGAAGGGGGCTCACACCGACCAGGCCCGGTGGGGCCCCGTGCATCCTGGCCTGCGAGCAGACGACGACGAGGCAACCATGTCTCGAGCGTGGGAACCTGGACGGCAGCGGGGGTGGGGAAGCCGTGTCCGAAGTAGCCGGCGCGCCATCGTCCTCCATGGAGCCGCCGTCGCCGGTGCCCTGTTGGGCGCCTGCGCACCGGCCGGTCCGGCTGGCCAGGCGCCGCGGGCGAAACAAAGCCCCGTTTCACTGGCGGTGGCCGCCGGCGGATGGGTCTCGCCCGAAGACCTGGAGCTCCATCGCAGTGTGTGGCGGGCCTACCAGGAGCACCGGCCGCACGTGACCTTGCAGATCGATGAGACCTTTGGCGGCTCCACCACCAAGCTGCTGACGATGCTTGCCGCCGGCACCTCGCCGGATACGGCGTACATTCATCCGAATGACCTGGCGACGGTCGCCTCACAGGGCGCCTACCAGAATCTGGACGAGTTCATCAGGCGAGACCGCAGCCTTGACATGAAGGTCTACTTCCCCGCTGTGCTGGAGTTCTTCAAGTTCAAGGGTGTGCTCTATCAAATGCCGTACTACTCCGGCCCATCAATGCTCTACTACAACAAGTCGTTGCTCAACCGGTTGGGAGTTAAGTTACCTGAGGAGTATGACAGGGCCGGCCAGTGGGATTGGCGGACCGGATTCGTGGAGGCCCACCAGCGCCTGACGCAGGAGACGGGCGGGATCAAGACCTACGGTTCCGACGGCCGAACTGGCCTACACTTCCTTTGTGTGCCGATCTGGTGCAACGGGGGCGAGATCTTCAATAAGGACCTGACCGAGAGCCGCCTGCACACCGCGCCGGCAGTGGAAGCTATCCAGACGTATGCCGACCTTTGGGCCAAGTACCGCGCCATCCACCCTTCGGGCAACTGGATCCAGTTCTCCGAAGGCACGATCGGGCTTGTCTTTGGCGGGCGGTTCATGGGCCCCACCTTCCGGCAGATTAAGGACATTGAGGTCGGCATGTGGCACCACCCCAGGGGACCGGCCGGCGCCTTTACGCGCAACGGCCCAAACGGATACGGGGTCGTCAGCGGCGCTCGGAACCCGGCGGAAGCGTGGGAATTCGTCAAGTTCTACTCCGGGCCGGTTGCCCAGGTACTCCTCTTCAGCGGTGGCCGGAACGTGCCGTACACCACGCGCAAGGAGGATCTGGAGGCATTCCGCAAGTCACTGGCGCCCTGGGAGCGGGAGGAGGTGTATCTTGAGACAAACCGGCGTCTGCGGCCGCTGGCCCCCCTGCCAGCGAAGTGGGGCGAGATCACCAGGCTGTTCAACGACGAGTGGAAACTGCTCATTGCGGGGGAGAAGCGCGCCCAGCAGGCCATGAGCGAGATCAGGCCCCAGATTGACGCCTTGCTGAAAGAGAAGTAGCCGGTGGCGCTGGCTCCACGGGCATGCACAAGGAGCAAGAGCTATGGTTACGACAAGGGCGCGTGAGATGCGTGGGCTGCGGCGGCAGGTTATGGGCGCGGCAGTGGCGGCCGGGGCAGCGGCACTCGCCGCATGCGGCACCGCAGGTGGCGCCGGCGGCGCTGCCAGGCCGCTGAAGCAGCCGGTGACGCTGCGATATACCACCTTCTGGAGCCAGGAGCGCCTGCAGGTCCTCCAACCGGCCGTGGACGAGTTCCAGCAGAAGACTGGTCACACGGTCCAGATGGAGCCGATGCCCAACTACGCCGAGAAACTGGTCGCCGAGTTCGTCGGCGGTGCGGCGGCGGATGTCCCCCACGCCCATAACCAGGTAATGACCAAGCTCTACGACCAGGGCATGATCCTTGACCTGCTGCCGTACGCCAATCGCGACAAGATGAACGTACGCCGGGACTATGGGCTGATGGGGATCGAGTTCTGGGACGGCAAGCTTTACGCCATGCCATACGTCCTCTCGCCGCACGCCTGGTACTACAACAAGACGATGGTGAAGGAGGTCGGTGCGCCTGATCCTTGGGAAAGGTTCAATGGCGAACTGACGTGGCCGGATCTCCTGGCCATCGCTCAGGCCACGACCCGCCCCGCCTCCGGTGACAAGCCGGAGCGCTGGGGGATCAGCTTGACGTACAACGACATCGAGTATCAGCTGGCGGGCTTCATCTGGAGCAACGGCGGTAAGACGCACGACTACGGCCAGATGAGGTACCTGCTGGACGACCCGAAGACCATCGAGGCCGTGGAGTTCGTCTTTGACCTGCTACACAAGTACCGCGTGATGATCCCGCTGGCCACGCGTGACGAGCTGAGCAGGGCCGGGGTGCGGGATGTCTTCATCGCCGGTCGGGTCTGCCTGGTGGAGAACAGCAGCAGCGCGATCAACGCCTACCTGACAGGGATAGGAAATCAGTTCGAGTGGGACGTCTTTCCCATCCCGCGGGCCCGTAGGGACGGGCCGCCACCGGTGACCTACACATCCGGCGACCCAAACTGCGTCAACGCCGCCACGCCGCACAGGGATGAGGCGTGGGCCTTTGTCAAGTGGCTGGCCGGCCCGCAGACGCAGGGGCTCTTCGGCCAGACCAAGCTCTCCTACCCGGCGCTTAAAGAGGCGGCCAACGATCCGCGTGGGTACGCCGCCCCGCCGCCGCCCCACATGAGCGTCTTCGGCAGGGTCTTCCAGGGGAAAGTAACGCGCCGCTTCTTCCACTACAACCATCTGAGGGGTCTGCAGATTACGCGCGAGCAGATCGACGCCGCCTTTCGCGGCGAGAAGACGGTGGCCCAGGCGATGCGCGAGGCAGCCCGCGAGGCGAACCTGATCGTGGAGTGGAAGACGAAGCCGACGTTCCCCGAGTGAGGGAAACAGGCCAGCACCCCTCAAGCAGCAAGGCTCTTGAGCGGCACGCGCCACCGTCGCATCGTAATCCGTCCCCGAGGACGCACCTGGCGCACCGTACGTCGCACCGACTAGCACGTGCGGTAGGGCCGGCGCGTCCACTCCAGCGGGTCGACCGCCGCGCCGCTGGCCCAGACCTCCCAGTGCAGGTGCGGGCCGGTGGACAGCCCGGTAGAGCCAACGTGACCAAGGACCTGCCCGCGGCTCACCGGCTGCCCAGGTGCAACTGCGATGCTCGACAGGTGGGCATAGACGCTGTGGACCCCCACCCCGTGGTCCACGACGACGACGTTCCCGCGCAGGCTCCACCGGCTGGTCAAGGCGACGCGTCCTGCCCCAGCCGCCGCCACAGGCGTACCAGCCGGCGCCGCGAGGTCGATGCCCGCGTGCTGCCCGAGCGTGAGGCCCCGACCGGCGGCATCGACCCACGTCCGGCGGGTGCCGTGGCTGGTGAGCACCGGCCCCGCCACCGGCAGTTGGAACGTACCACACCAGAGCGGCTCCGGCCCGCTCGTAGCCAGGACCGCCGCCAGCGTCAGCGCCTCCAGCACCCGTACCTCTGGATCGAGCAGCGGGACGAGCGCCCCCGGCGCGACCAGCCGCTGCACGGGGAAGCCTCCCGGCTGCACCTGCACCGGCGCCTGTGCACGGGCCTCCAGCCCCAGGCCGTTCCGCACGGCCACCGTGGCCAGCAGCGCCGCTGCCGGCTCGTCCATAGCCACCCCGGCCAGGGCCAGGAAGCGCCCGTCCCCCGCGGGCGCGAAGCGCAGCGCCGTTCGCGCCGGGTCCGGCGCCGGCCCCAGCAGGCCGGAGATCGCCAGCGGCGCTGCCGGATCGTCGACCTCCACCTGCACCAGCAGCGTCTGGCCCTGCCTCGGCGCCTCCGGTACGAGCCGGACGGCCGGTGGCGGGGGAGCCAGCGCATCCCACCAGTCCGGCGCCCCCGGCTCGCGAGGGGCCGTCTCTCGCCGCAGCCGATCCAGGGCCGTCTCGTCCGGCGCCAGCACCTCGCGCACGATCTCCGGCGCGCCCGGCGACCACTCGAGCCGGCCGCGCTCAAAGTACTGGACCATCCCTTCTAGCACCGGGTCCCAGCGCTCGTCAGAGAGCGGCGGGCCGAGCCGCGCCGGTCCCTGGTGGCGTCGCCAGTACTCCAGAAAGCCCAGCCGCAGGTGGTGCCCGGTCTCGGGAAAGTAGACCGCTGTCGGCGGACCTGCAGGCGAGGGCGCCTGCGTGGCCAGCAGGGAGAAAGACGCCAGCGCGGCCGGCTTGGCCGGGGCGGCGAGCGCCAGGGCCAGCAACGTGCTCAGCGTTCCTTGGGCCAAGCGCCTCAACCACAGCCTGGCGCCGAAGCAGGCAGGAGAACGGTCTCGCGTGCGGTGCTGGCCGCCCACCACCGCAATTATGCGCCAGTTGGGCGGTTGAGCGGCCGCCAACTCAGTTCACGGTGCCACGGCATCTCTGCCCCCAACGTGCGTCGTCCCGCCTTGCAGTACAGCCGGCGCGGGCCGCCCCTTCCTGCTGAGGCGACGGAGCTCCTGGACTGGTTATGGCAGCAGTGGGCGGCGCGCCGTCGCCTCACGCCGCTTCAGGCCGCCGCGGTCCGGCTCGACGTGCTCCAGGCGCAGGCGCCCGCGGCGGTTCAGGACGCGGCGGCGGGCTGAGCGCCGCATGGTGGCGCGAGCAGGTCGGGCCGTCCGGCCCGATCGCCGTCGCCGCGACCGGGGCCGACACCGCATCCCACCTGCTCTGGGCAACTTTCCTGCGGCTCGACCGGATCACGTCGCAGGCGATCCCCACCTGGCCCGCCTGGCCGGCTTGGCCCCCCTGGCCGCCTTGGCCGCCTTGGCCCGCTTGGCCGGCCTGGCCCAGCCCCTACAGGCGGAACTCTCCCTCGCCAACGACCGAGCGGCTGCTGACCAGCTCCCGCCAGGCGCGCCCCCGACTGCCCGCGCCTTCGTCGTAGAGGCGACAGTAGCTTTCGTAGCGCACACGGTCGAGCGTCCCGGCCTGCACCGCCTCCCGCACGGCGCAGCCGGGCTCGTGCCGGTGGCTGCAGTCGTGGTGGAAGCACTGCCCGAGGTACGGCCGGAGCTCGCGGAAGCACCAGTCCAGGCGCCCGGGCGCTGTGCCCGCTAGCGCCATGGCCCTGATGCCGGCCGTGTCGGCCACGTAACCGCCGCCCGCGCCATCGATCGGGGCCAGCGGGACGACGCGGGTGCCGCTGGTGGTGTGGCGCCCCTTGCCGGTGGCGCGACTGATCTCGCTCACGCGCAGGGCCAGCCCCGGCTCCAGCGCATTCAGCAGGCTGGACTTGCCGGCGCCGGACGGCCCCAGCAGGGCGGAGGCGCGCCCCGCCAGGCAGCGCCGGAGATCATCCAGTCCCTCCCCCGTCGACGCCGATGTGCGCACCACCGGATAGCCCAGCGCGCGGTATACCTCCAGCCGGGACAGAAGCGGTGGATCGATCCCCAGGTCGATCTTGTTCAGGCAGATGACGGCGGCCAGAGACTGCGCCTCCGCCAGCACCAGCATGCGGTCGAGCAGGCCCAGGTGGGGCGCCGGGTCGCGGGCGGCGAAGACCGCCACCACCTGGTCGAGACCGGCCACCGTGGTAACCTGCCCCGCCAGGCGCGGGCCGTCTACGTCCACGCGCGTAAACGCCCCCCGCTCGCGCGCGAGGATCTCCTCGATCACCCCTTGCCCGCCGCCCATGGGCAGGACGCGCACCCGGTCGCCGGCGGCCACCGGATCACGCACCTTGACGTTGGCGCGGCGCACCTTATGGCGCAGGCCCGAGCCCGGCAGGCTGGAGCTGTGCGCGTAGAGCAGTTGCTTGCGCAGGCGTCCCCGTAGCGTGCAGAGCAGGACGCCCTGTGGCGTCTCCACCCAGTACTGCCCGCGGGCGCCCTCCCTGACGATACCTTCCAGCAGGGGGGCCGCCGACCGAGATCCATGTTGGTCAGACAACGTGCGTCGCTCCTTCTCGCGATCGCCCGGCATGGCACACGGGTGTCCTGCCGGACGTATGTCCTGGGGCCCTGAGTGTGTGCGCTCGCAGCTGGCGCGAGCGTGCCAGGCCCAGCACGGACCAAAAACAGGTGAGCACAAAAGCTGGCAACGCTGGCCGGGATGAGACCCGCCAGCCAGGCATACAGCGACCGGAAATCGGAGCGCCCTACGCCGGGACGCGCCTGCGTGCTACGGCCCGCCGAGGAAGCGAGCGCTCACCGCGCATCCCCCTCGGGCGTCACGCTGGACGTGCCCGCGCGCTACAGTCCGCCAGGGAGGGACGGCCGGCGCCGGGACGCCGCATGCCGTACGCCTGCTTCCCGTTCCATCGGTCGTTCCCTCCTTTCTGCGTGTCTCTACGCGTTGCCGGTTGCGGCGGCACTGCGCTACGCCCGGGCGCGCATGTTCGCCGCCGGCGGGGCGGCGGCGCCTCCAAGCCTGAGCCAGATGATAGGCGACGGCGTACACCCTGTCAATCAGCCAGCCGCCGGCGGATGCAACCACTTCTTCCGGACGAGGCAACGTGAAGTGAAATCCCCTCTCCCCTTGGGCGAGCGGGAGCCCGTGCGGCGGGCGGCAGTGAGGGCTTTGTCACCCGCGAAAACCGATTGCATCCGCCACCGGCGGCCGTGCGCAATAGACCTGGATGGCGCCAGCCCATGACCCTCGTTCCCCCTCGCCGTGTCGGGGCGGGGGGGGTGGCGGGGCCAAGCCGCCCGGTGGGGCAGGGTCGGGCAGGCTGCGGCGCGGAACGCGAGCGAAGAGGGTCAAGTCTTGTCCCCCTCTCCCGCACGCGGGAGAGGGGTGGTGGGGCCAAGCCGCCCGGTGGGGCCGAGGGGAGCAGGGGTGCGGCGCGGCCCCGGCCGAAGGGGGTGAGGGCTGACCTCCCAGCCTGGCACAGTGCGGCTCCGGCCGAAAGGGGTGAGGTCGTTCTCCGCGTCTCTGCGCCGCCGTGTCCCCGCGTCTGGGCAGGGGGCCAGGGGGTGAGGTCCGCCGCCGCGGCCGATCGGACGTGTTGCGCGCAGCAACACGGAGAGAGCGTGCAACGGCGCAGCGTGCGGAATAATGATCCGTGTTCGGCGCTGGCGCGCTGCTGCCGCCAGGGAGAATTGGTGAGACGGCATGAAGGCACCATGAAGGCAACGAGTCCGTACGGGACGACGATCCAGGTGCGCAGCCAGCGCCACCGCGAGCTGGTGGACGTCACCGCGCAGGTGCGGGCCGCCGTGCGGCGCTCCGGCGTTGCCGACGGGCTCTGCTGCATCTACGTGCCCCACACCACGGCCGGGCTGACGATCAATGAGAACGCTGATCCCGACGTGGCGGCCGACCTGCTGCGCTGGGCAGTGGAGGCCCTGGGCGACGAGCGCCGCTTCCGGCACTGGGAAGGTAATGCCGGCGGGCACATCCTGTCATCGCTCTTCGGCTGCTCCACCACCGTGCCGGTCCGCGGTGGCGACCTGGCCCTGGGCCGCTGGCAGGCCATCTACCTCGTCGAGGGCGACGGCCCGCGCGAGCGCACGTTGCATGTCACGCTGATACCGGGCGCCGCGCCGCCACGGGACGCCCCTGCCGCGCCGGCGGCGGGACCGGCGAAAACGCCGATCGAGCCGGAAGCGTGACCGACCTGGAGAGCGCGGTGCAGCGCGAGGAGCGCACTCCCGCAGGGGCCGCGCTGTGGGCTTGGTGGGCCGCCGCCACGGCCGCTGGCTGGGGGCTTGCCGGCGCGCTGATCGGCGCCACCATCAGTGAGGTGGGGAGCCCCTGGCAGTACGTCTTCGTGCCCCTGAGCGCCGCCGGCCAGTGGCTGGTGCTGCGCCGGCGCTTCGCGCGCGCCAGCCTGTGGCTGGTGGCCACGGCCGCGGGCGCGGCGGTGGCGGGACTGGCCTACGCCGTCCTGCTGGCCCTCCCCGCCGCCATCGCCGGCCCGCCGACCAGCGGGCTGCGGCTGGGCCTGTCCACGCTGGTCGACGGCGTGGCGCTGGGCGTCGCCCAGTGGCTGGTGCTACGCCGCGCGGTGCGGGGCGCCGGCTGGTGGATCCCCGCCACCATGGCGCCGCTTTGGCTGTTCGGCCTGCTCGATCTCAGCCGCGGGCTCGAGCCGGCCACCATCCCTGCCGGGCTCACCACCGCCGAACGGGTCCAGCTCAACGGGATCAACGCCGCCATCATCGGCCTGTTTATGGGCGCCGTGACCGGCGGCGTCCTGATGCAGCTGGTCCGGCAGCCGCCCCAGGGCGGCCACGAATGAGCCATCTCTGGATAACTCGAGGAAAGGAGCGAGCGGTGAAGGTCACCGGGATCGAATGCTTCAAATATTGGGTGCAGTGGCGCAACTGGCTGTTCGTCAAGGTCTCCACCGACGAGGGGCTGTACGGCTGGGGCGAGGCCTCGCTCCACGGCAGTCTGGAGGCGGTGGAGACGGCCATTCATGAGCTGGGCCGTTACCTGATCGGCAAGGACCCTGCCGGCATCGAGGCGCACTGGTACGGCATGTACCACGCCTGGCGCTGGCGGGGCGGCCCCATCCTGCACACGGCGCTGGCCGGGCTGGAGTGCGCCCTGTGGGACATCGAGGGCAAGCGCCTCGGCGTGCCGGTCTACCGCCTGCTCGGCGGTCCCCTGCGCACCCGCATCCGCGCCTACGCCTCCCACTGGCTGCACGGGCTGCACACGCGCTCCGAGCAGCAGATCGTCGACGAGGTCAAGCTGGCGCGGCAGCGTGGCTTTACCGCCTTCAAGTGCACCCCCTTCAGCGTGACCGAGCTGCGCGAGAACGAGGCCAGCGGCATCGCGCGGGCGCGCGACCTGATGGCCCTGATCCGCGAGGCGGCCGGTCCCACGACCGAGATCATGATCGAGTGCGCCGAGCACTTCACGCCCCGCCAGGCCAGGCTGATGGCCCGCGCCCTGGCCCCGTACCGCCCCTACTGGTTCGAGGAGCCGATCCCCTTCGAGAACCCCAAAGCCATGGCCGCGCTCCGCGCCGAGCTAGGCGTGCCCCTGGCGACGGGCGAGCGGCTGCTGGACCGCTGGCAGTTCCGTGAGCTGCTGGAACTCCAGGGCGCCGACATTATCCAGCCGGACCTGATCCACGCCGCCGGCATCACGGAGGTGCGCAAGATCGCCGCCCTGGCAGACACCTACTACGTGCCCGTGGCGCCGCACAACTCCAGCGGGCCCATCGCCACACTGATGTCCATCCACCTCTGCGCCTCCATCCCCAACTTCCTGATCCTGGAAGAGATCGAATACGAAAGCGAGCTGCGGAACGCCGTCTCCACCCACCCCGCGCCGATCGTGGACGGCTATTTCCACCTGCCGACCGAGCCGGGCATCGGCACAGATCTCAAGCTGGAGGTGCTCGAGGCCGGCGGCGACGAGTACCGCTACCGCCCGCAGCCGGTCAGCAACCGCACCGTGCCGCCCCAGTATTAGCCCCCTCAGCCCTCTTTCCGAAAGACCGACAAGACAACCTGCGTCACAGCCCCCTCACCTCCAGGAAGAGCGCCAGGATGCCGACCCCTCCCTCCTCGCTCTTGGCTCTTCGCTCCTCGGCCCTCGCTCCAACTGGCTACCGCATGCGATACTGCTGCAGCACGTCCGGATTGATCTCCACGCCTAACCCCGGCCCCTGCGGCACAGGCAGGTAGCCGCCCTGGTGGCGCAGTGGTTCTACCAGGAGCCTCTCCCGCAGGGGGTTCTCGCTCCGGTCGAACTCCAGCAGCGGCTCGGTGGGCGTGATCGATGGCGCGCCGTCGGGGATGGTGGCCAGGAAGTGCAGCGAGGCGGCGAAGGCGATGGCCGTGCCCCAGCAGTGCGGGATCAGGCGCACGTGGTTGGCGTCGGCCAGGGTCTGGACCCGCTGCAGGATGGAGAAGCCGCCGCAGATGATGATGTCCGGCTGGATGATGTCGACGGCGCGCCCCTGGATCATGTCGCGGAACGGATACAGCCCGGCCAGGCTTTCGCCGCCGGAGACTGGAATGGCCACGGCGCGGCGCACCTCGCGGTAGCCGTCCAGGTTGGACGGCGGCAACGGCTCCTCGTACCAGGCGATGCCGGCGCTCTCGATCGCCTTGCCCACCTGGATGGCGGTAGCCGCGTCCCAGGCGCAGTTGGCGTCTACCGCCAGCCCCATCTCAGGGCCGATGGCCTCGCGCACGGCATGCACCAGCTCCACGTCCTTGCGCGGCACGAACCCGATCTTGAGCTTGGCAAGGGAGAAGCCCTCCCGCTTGTAGCCGAGCGCCTCCTCAATCAGGCCCTCGCGCCAGGCGTCAAACGACTGCCAGCGCTCCAGGCGATAGAGGCCGGTGGCGTAGACCTTGATACGGTCGCGCACCGCACCGCCCAGGAGCCGGTGGATCGGCTGGCCGGCTGCCTTGCCAGCCAGGTCCAGCAGGGCAATCTCCAACCCGCTGAGCACGCCATAATGGCCGCCCCGCAGCCCGCCCAGGGCGTGCCACAGCGCCCCCCAGCGCCGGGGATCCTGGCCGATCAGGCGCGGGGCATACTGCCGCTCGATGATCACGGGCGTGGTCGCCGGCGCGCCGGAGGCCTGGCCCCAGCCGGTCAGCCCTTCGTCCGTCTGGATCTCCACCAGCACGGCGTCGCGTCCGGGGTAGTAGCCCTGGGAGTAGTAGAACTTGTTCGTGATCGGGGCGTGCAGGACGTGGGGAACGATGGCGGTAATCTTCATATCCGCTGGCCTTCAGTGGCGCTCCGTAGGCATGAGAGAAGCTGAAAGCAGGGCAAGCCTACCATGCGGGGATGTCTGATGTCGTCGCCTGTCTGGCGCCGCGCACAGCCGGTGCGGACACTGTCCCTGTACCGTCCCCACAGAGGTCACCTCTCAGGGGGCCGGCCGCTAAAGCAGTCCGGCTCTATAGCTAGATACGAGCCAGGCCCGCTCAAGCGGGCTCGACTGCCCCGTCTGCGGTAGCAGTATGGTTGCGCAGCGTCGTACCAGGTCACGGTCGACGTTCCCTCTCCCTGCACCTCCATGTCCCCGTGTCTCCGCGTGCCTGTGTCGCCGCGTCGGTGTGGGGCGCGGTGCGAGCGCCGCCTCCGGGACCAACAGGCGCCGCCGTGAGGTCACCTGAGTGGGGTCCGTGGTCGGGTGGAAGCTGGGGTATGGCGGTCCAACGACCACAGGATCACCGACGGCATGTGGCACGCGATACTCGTGGCGAGTGCAGCCACTCATCACTCGCCGGACCTCCCGATGGGGGCAGTGTTGCCGGCCGAGCGCTTGCTCGCACGCGGCGTAGCGCCGACAGTGCTAGGACCTTTGAGACCGAGAGCCGATCACCCCGCGTCGGGCGATGCCGGCGGCACACATCATGTACTACGCGTGCCCAATCATCAGGCGACCGCCGGTTCGCCCCCCGGTAGGGGCGAGGCTGGCGAAGGCAGTACAGCGTCCTCGACCTGCGTTACCACCGATGCACCCAGCGCATCCTTGGTGTGCTGCGCACGCTCGACGGTGATCCCGTGGTACTCATTGCGCTCGTCGCGGCAGACGACGGCCTCGCTCACGCCCAGACGGTCGGCTAGCTCCCGCTTGGTGAGCCCGCCGGCCCGGATCACTCACGAGGTGGAGCCCTCACCCTATCCCTCTCCCCAAGGGAGAAGGAACTCTCCGCTGGCTGTGAGTTATCGGGGCTAGCGATGCGCAGCGCGATCAGCAGCCAGCCAACGCGGTGCGGCGCGAGCGGGTGCCTGGCACCGTATCATCCGCCCCGTACGCCATGTCCCCCATCGTTGACAGCCACCTGCACGTCTGGTCCGAGGACCGCCAGCAGTACCCGCGCAGCGACACGCCCTACCGCGCCCCCGTGGAACTGCTCCTCGATTATCTAGACGAGGCCGGCGTCGATCACGCCGTCATCGTCCTGCCGATGTACTACCGTTATGACAACCGCATCCTGGCGGACACGCTGCGCGCGTATCCGCGGCGGTTCGCCGGCGTCGGCGTCATCGACCCGCGCGGGCCAGATGCCGCCGGCCGGCTGCACCGGCTGGTGCATGAAGACGGCATCCGCGGTGTGCGCCTGCGGGCGACCATCGAGGAGGATGCCTTCACGCCGGAAGCGACCGACGCGCTCTGGCGCGCCGCGACCGAGCTGCGGGTGCCGGTCTGCCTCCTCGGCCGGCCGCAGCATGTGAGGGCGATGCGGGCCATGGTCGAGCGCCATCCAGAAGCCATCACGGTGATCGACCACTTCGCCAACATCCCCGCCGCCGATGGCGTCCAGAGCGAGCCGTTCCGCACCTTCCTCAGCCTGGCCGAGTTTCCGAACGTCTACATCAAGCTCTCCGGCCTGCACTACTGGGGCGGCGGCCGCTACCCCTACCCGCTGGCGCGGCCCCTGATCCGCGCCGCGCTGGACGCCTTCGGCCCGGCGCGCACGATGTGGGGCTCCGACTGGCCGCACGTGCTCTTTGGCTGCGGGTACATCCGCTGCCTCAACTTCGTGCGCCGTGAGCTCCCCTGGCTCTCCAAGGACGAGCGCGCGCAGATCCTCGGCGGCACCGCCCTCAAGCTCTGGTCGTTCGATTACCCTTGATCACCCTGCCGGCAGACCCGGCGAGGAACGGCGCATTGTGGCTATGACAGCGAGACCGGCATCACGTGGCAGCTAGCCTGGCCTCTTCACGGCCGGCGCGGAGACCCCTCTCCCTGTGGGAGAGGGGGAGGGTGTGGAGCGGGTCGGTGGGCCCGCTTCCAGTCCCCTCTCCCTGTGGGAGAGGGGGAGGGCACCGCCCAAGGATCCAGGCTAGACTTGCCGGTGGACGCGGCGAGGAACGGCGCATAATGGTTCGCACCGATCAAGCTGGAAGGAGCTCGCCTACGCCCGCGGCAACCGGCGGCAGCGGCGAGCGAGCCGCGCCTCACCCAAAGCGAGCGAGAAGGAGCGCATGACGGATGAAAAGGGCCCTGGTCTGTGGCGCCGGTGGGTTCATCGGGAGCCACCTCGTCAAAAAGCTGAAGCGCGAAGGCTACTGGGTCCGGGGCGTGGACATCAAGCGGCCGGAGTTTTCGCCGACGGCCGCGGACGACTTCCTGCTCCTGGACCTGCGCCAGGAGACGAGCTGCCGCGCCGCGCTCTCGCTGCGCGGGGGCCACTTCGATGAGGTCTACAACCTCGCCGCCGACATGGGCGGTATGGGCTACATCCAGGCTGCGGAGTGCGAGATCATGCGCAACAACGCGCTGATCAATGTCAATATGACCCACGCCGCGGCCCAGGAGGCCATCCCTCGCTACTTCTTCTCGTCGTCGGTGTGCGTGTACCGCGACATGGCCCCTGGCGAACCGGAGATGCCGGAAGAAGGCGCCTATCCGGCCCTGCCCCACAATGAGTATGGCTGGGAGAAGCTCTACGCCGAGCGGGTGGCGCTCGCCTACGGGCGCCGCTACGGCATGATCGTGCGCATCGCCCGCTTCCAGAACTGCTACGGCCCGGAGGGTACCTGGCGGGGCGGGCGCGAGAAGGCGCCGGCGGCCATCTGCCGCAAGGTGGCCGAAGTCGAGGACGGCGGGACGGTCGAGATCTGGGGCGACGGCACCGCTGTGCGCTCCTTCATCTACGTCGATGACCTGGTGGACGCCATCTTCCTGCTCATGCACTCGGAGCTGGATGGCCCCACCAACATCGGCAGTCCCGAGTACGTCACCATCAACGAGTTGGTCCGGATCGTGTGCGAGGTGGCCGGCAAGCGCGTGCAGGTCCGGCACGTAGACGGGCCCGTCGGCGTGCAAGCCCGCAACTTCAGCAACGCGCGCATCTACTCCACCGGATGGCGGCCACGGGTCTCCCTCCGAGAGGGGATCGACCGCACCTATCGCTGGGTCCGCGAACAGGTGCTGGCGCAATCACTGGTCCCCGCCTGATCGCGCCAGCAGGCGGCAGGCGATGCCAGGCGTGCCTCAGCCCGGCTTCGCCGGCTTCAACTGTTATCGGCCAGCAGGCGGTTGAGCTGGTCGATCACCTCGCCGATGGCCTGTTTGGCGGTGGCCTCGCCCAGCCAGATCTTCTTCAGCGCCGGATCGAGGATCTTGGCATATTCGCTTGACGGCACGATCTTCTCCGCCGGCTGGGGCCGCCAGTCGGCCTTGCCGGCATAGAAGACCTTCTTGTTGATGGGCACGTCCTTGAGCCAGACCTGCTCGTCCACCAGGCGCTTGATCGCCGGCAGCCAGCCGTTGTTCTCCATGTAGTAGCGCTGGCCCTCGGGGCCGCCCATCACCTTGATGAACTCCCAGCACTCCGCCGGATATCTCGTGCTGGCAGAGGCGAGGATGGGCGCCCACCAGCCGAATGTGAAGCGCGCCTGCTTCCCCCTGGGCAGCGGGGCGACGTCCCAGCGGAACGTGATCTGCCTCGCGGCGCCAAGCGCGTACCCGCTGAGCTGGACCTGCATCGCCATGTTGCCGGCAGTAAACGACGCCTTCTTCTCGTTCGGATAGCGCACGCTTGGCCACATCCCGCGCCCCGTGGCGTCGCTCATCCACTGCAGGGCGGCCAGGGCGTCGGGGTGATCCAGGTTCGACCTGGTGCCGCCCGGCCGCAGGATGTCCCCCGCTTCTTCCTCCACTACCATATCCCAGCGCCAGTCGACGATGGTGTCGGCGCCATAGATGCGGATGTTCTCCGGCTCGAACCCGGCCGACCCCAGGCGCCGGCCCTGGTCGTCCACTGTGAGCCTGGCCGCTGTGTCGACGAAGGTCTGCCAGGTCCAGCTCTCGTCTGGGTATTTGAGCCCCGCCTGATCGAAGAGGTCCTTGTTGTAGTACAGGGCGACGCTCGCGCCGGCCAGGGCGCCCCACCCGTAGAAGCTGTCGCGGTACTTGGCGCTCTGAATGAAGGACGGGAAGTACTCGTCGAGCTTGATGTCGCGCCGTACGAAGGGATCGAGCTTCAGGAAGGCGCCCTGCCTGGCATACTGGCGCCAGAAGCCGTTGTTGAGGAAGACCATGTCGGGAGCTGCTCCGGCCGCCAGGCGCACCGGATACTCGACGTGCCGGTCCGCCTTCGGCATCTCGAACTCGATCTCGATCTGCGGGTGCTTGGCCCGCAGCATGTCGGCGATCTTCTTGTCGCGATCCACGGCGCCCTGCGACTGCGCAGTCATCACCACCAGCTTCACCGGCTGGCCGGTGAGCTTTGGCGCCTGGGCCCCACCCTCTTGCCGGGGCCCGCAGGCCGCCGCTAACGGTCCGATGACGCCGACCGCGATGATCGCCGTACCGGCCCTCCCGATCTGCCGGCGCGTGACCCGCACGGGCGCACCGCCGGACCTTGTGGCCTCGCTGCCTTCCGTCATGGCGCATTCTGCCGTGTCCACCGTGGTGCCTCCTCACTCAGCCTTGTGCTGGCTTGTTGCTGGCTTGCCAGCCGGTTCGCTGGCCCGCATTCGTCATCCTCTCGCTGACCGGGACTTGCCAGCCCACCTATCTGCCCGCCGCCTAGTTCAGCCTGCTTAGCTCATCACAGTACCCCTCCAACGAGTTCGAGCACGGACAACACCCGTTCCGTGGCCTGAGTGATGTGCCGGCGCAGCAGGCGCTGGAGCTCCGGAGCGTCGCGCGCCTCTAGCGCCCGCAGCATCTGGCGGTGCTCCTCCTGGAATTGGCTCAGGGGGGACATCCCCCAGGAGCCGAACACGCGCAGCATGCGCACGTCGAGGTTAAGGCGGTCGTAGAAGTCGAGCAGCTGGTCGTTCCCCGCCAGCCGGACGATGAACCGGTGCAACTGGGCGTTGGCGGGGACCCACTCGTCGAAGCCGGCGCCGTCCACGGCGCGGGCCAGCACCTCATCCAGGCGCGCCACCAGCCTGCGCATGGTCTCAAGGTCCGCGGCCGTGGCGCGGGCGACCGCAGCAGCGGCCGCATGCACCTCAATCATCAGGCGCATGTCGGCCAGCTCGGCGACGTCCTTGGCCGTGACCCGCGTCACGACCGTGCCCCGGCGCGGATGGATCTCCACCAGCCCCTCCAGCGCCAGCCGCTTGAGCGCCTCGTGCACCGGGGTGCGGCTCACGCCGAGCTCATGGGCCAGTTCTTCGGGCACCAGCCGCTCCCCCGGCAGAAACCGGCGGCGGAGAATGCCCTCGCGGATGCGGTGGTAGCAGCGCGTGGCGAGGTCCGTCCGACCCGTTGTCGGCGTCGCCGGCCGCTCGCCCGTCGTCGCCTGCACTGCCGGCCGACCCGTCACCCCGTCCTCCCTTCCGGTATGGCGTACGATACAGCGCAGAGTGCCACCCGCGGGCGTGATATGTCAGTTATCATGTTACTCTGCATATCACATCACGCGGCATGGTAGCATACCCGCGGCGGCAGACGGGAGGAGCGAAGAGGACGGCATGACTTCAGCGGAACTGATCCTGGCTCGGGTCTGCGCCGCCCTTGACGCGCTGGTCCGCGCCGGCGCTCCCTACCACGGGCTGATCCCGTCCGTGCTCGACCTGCAGTCGGGGCAGCTACTGGAGACGCTCCCCGCTCCCATCCCCGGGCAACGGATGGAGGACCGTTCCCACCCCGGCTGTAACCTCATCCATGACCAGGCGCTCCTGGCCACCTTGCTGGCGCTGGCTGAGGCGCTGGGCCGCCCCGACTACGGGGCCGCCGCCGGCGACTATCTCCGGCACTGGGCCACGCACTGCACGGCGACCGTCACCGGCCTCTTCCCGTGGGGTGAGCACGCCTTCTGGCACCTGCGTGAGAACAGGGTCGGCAATAGCTACCTCCTGCGCGCCCCTGCCCGCCCGGGCGGCGCCCCCGGCGCGACCCACGATCACCTGCGCCAGGCGCCGCTCTGGCTCTGGCAGGCGCTCACGCAGGACCAGCCACAGTGCGTGGAACGCTTCGGGGAGGGTCTGGACTTCCACTGGAAGGAGGGAGAGCCGCCCGAGTACAGCCGCCACGCAGCCATCGAGGCGCCGGTCCGTCCGCCCCGCGACCGCCGCTCGTTCGACTTTCCGCGCCACAGCGGCTTCTACATCTTCGACTGGTCGTTCGCCTATCTCCAGACCGGGCGTGCGGAGTTCCTGCATCAGGCGACACAGATGGCGGACTACTGGTGGCTCAAGCGCGACCACTGTGGTCTCTTGCTGATCGAGAGCCGCTCTCCTGCAAGTGACGTCCACTTCTTCAACGCCAATGCGCCGGGGCAGACCATCTCCCTGGCGGCCAGCTTGCTGGAAGCGGCCGGCCTGCTGCAGCCCGCCAGGCCCGACCTGGCAGGCGTGTGGCGGGAACGGGCGGCCGTCTACCTGGACGGGTTCTTCGCCGCCCCGCATGACCTGGACCGAGGCGTCTTCGTCCTGCTGTGCGATCGGACGACCAATGAGGCCAGGGAGGTGATGCCGGTCTGGGGGAGCCGCTACGGCGTCTGGCCGGCGGCCTACGTCGCGCTCACCGCCCTATGCGCCTACCGGCTTACCCGTGACCACCGGCTCCTCTCCTGGGCAGCGGCGGTTGGACGGCGCTACGACGGCGAGCCCCTACCGCCCGGCGTGGCGGTGCCGGCCATGGACGCCGGTCTGGGCCTGGAGCTCCTGGCGGACCTCTATGACCTCACCGGAGACCGGCGCTGGCTCGACGCGGCGCTGCACCTGGCAGGGACGCTGCTGGCCGTCTATCTGGATACCCGCCTGCCCCGCGGCGCGGCAGGGATCGGCTGGTATGAGTCGCAGATGGGTCCCGCCTTCCTCCTGCACGGCCTGGCGCGAACCGCCTTGCTGAGCCTGGACAGGGACCACTGCCCGCTGGCGCCGGACTACACCACCCGTTGAGTTAGACCACCCGCCGGCGGGGCGCGCTAGGTAGTGAGCCGCCTGAACCCATGCGGCAGGCCATGGCACGGGATGGCCGGCTGCACTCCTCAGCCGGGCTTGCTGGCGAGCGCAGCCCTCGCACTCTCCCACAGGGAGAGCGAAGTGACGCCTGGCACGAGCAAGCCGTGTTAGCAGGTCACGTCCTTGCCTTCACTGCCAAAGATGGCCAAGCGCTCCTCCGTGGTGGTGCGTGGCGCGCTCGCCGGCACGTAGTGGAGCTGCAGGGCGCGGCGCCGCTTGGCCGAGCGGGTGGCCGGCGTGCCGTGGGGCAGCAGCCCGTCGAAGAAGAGCACCCCACCCGGCTGGAGCGGCACGGCCAGGATGCGGTCCTTCGTCACGTGGTCGTCGCAGATCTGCCAGTCGCGTCGCTTGAAGTGGACAATCGGCTCGCGGTGGCCCCGCGGGATGACGTGCATGCAGCCGTTCTCCGGCAGCGCCTCGTCCAGCGCGATCCAGCAGCCGACGATGCGCGTCCCCAGCGGCAGGTTGAAGAAGGCGTGGTCCTGGTGCCAGGGCTTCTCCCGCCCGATCAACGGCGGCTTGAGCATGGCCTGGTTGGCAAAGAGGGCCGGCGCCTCCCCGATCAGCCGCGTCACGATCGCCAGGAGCTGCGGATGCTCCGCTATCGCCTTCAGCCGCCGGTCGTGGTCGACGTAGTTCTGCAGCTTGCGCACGTAGTCCTGCTTCTGTTCGCGGCTCAGCGTCGGCAGGACCGACCGCGCCCGCGCCTCGAACTGGATCCCCTTGAACGCGGGGTTCTTGCCGTCGATGAGGTCCAGCAGCCCGTCCAGCGCCGCCTGCGTCTCGGCCGGCGTGAAGGCGTGGTGGATCACCAGGTAGCCCTGCTCCCGAAAGAAGGCGACGTGCTCATCAGTAAAGGCGCCGAAGCCCTCGATCCCCTGGGCCACGCCGGCGAAGCGGTAGAGGTCCTCGGCGTACCCCGAATCGACGTAGTTGTCGAACCACGCCTCCTCCACCGCCTCGCTCACTGGCACTGCCTGCTGCACGGCCTCCGTCGCTCCTGCCATTGCCGTTCCTCCTGACCTTGTCCTCACTCCGGTATGCTGATCCTGCCGTATCCGGCGTTCCACCGATCTCCCTGTCCGCGTGGCTCGCCGCGTCTCCCGCCTCCTGCCGGCTACCTGCCGGCGCTGCGCAAGACCTCATCCATCTTGCGCGCGGCGTCGTCCATGGCCACCTTGGGTGGCACTTGCTTCTCGCCGTACACCTCGCTGAGCGCCGCCCGCATGATCGGCTGGCACTCGGCGTAGGTCGCCCAGTACTGGAAGTTCGCCGCGCGCCCTTTATAGACGGTGTTGAGGATAACGTCAATCGCCGCCTTGCGCGTGTCGGCCGGCCAGCGGCCGTAGTAGGTCTCCCAGAGGTCCTGATTGGGGACCTGCGGCGGGGTCCGGCCGGTCTCGGCCCACACCTTCTCCGCTTCCAGGCTGCCCAGCCACTCCGCCAGCGCCCAGGCCCGGTCCACGTCACGGTGATTCCTGGCGATGCTCCACAGGTGCCCTTGTGAGAAGTGCTGCTGATCCCTGGGCCCCCGCGGGAACGTGTGCAGGCGCCATTCGTAGGAAATCCCCTGCTTCTCTAACGCGTCCACCAGCGTGAACGAGGCCACCGAGGTGTACTGGATGGACATCGCCACTGCCCCCTGCTGGAAGCCAAAGCCCGGCCGATAAGGGTTGCCACTCCAGGGAACGCTGCGGTCTTTGAACTGCATGTCCTGGAAGTCCTTGAACATCTGCACCGCCGCCTCGGAGTTCACCAGCGCCTTCGTCTCCTCGGCGTTGACCCAGTAGTGCTTCCCGTAATTCCACATCAGCGAGAACATGGACTGGCCATCGACGTTGGCGGCGTTGGTGGTGCCGAAGATGCCCCGGTCCAGGTCGGTCAGCCGGCGGGCCAGCTCGGCGTACTCTTGCATCGTCCAGTCGGGGCGAGGAAGCGGGATGTTGCGCTCCTTGAAGCGGTCCACGACGATGAACATGACCGTGGCGTTGTAGCCCCAGGGCGTGCCCCACTGCTTCCCTTTGTAGGTGACCGCCTCCACCACCGGCGGGTAGTACATCCTGGTGGAGATCGTCCGGCTGGTCTTCCAGCGGTCGGAGAGGTCGAGGAGTAGCTGCTTGCTCACCCAGGCCGGCTTGTACTGGGCGTAGGTCAGGAAGACATCGGCCGGGCTATCGGCGGCCAGCGACGCCAGCGTCTTATCAATGTACTCGCTGCCGGGGATCAGGTGCAGGACGGCGGTGTAGCGCCCCGCCTTCTGCTCGTTGAAGCGGTTCTGAATGGCCTCGAAGGACGGGCGCGTCACCTGGTCACCGTAGATCGAGAAGCTGACCTCCCGCGGCCCGCCCGGTCGCGGCGCCCCGCCGGTCTCGGATCGACCCTGGCCCGGCAGGGCGCAGGCCGCCAGCGCCGCGCCGGCCAGCGCGCCGACGCCGCTGTGGAACACGCGCCGGCGGGACAGCGCCTCCCGCCGCGTACGGCACGCGACGCCGTGCCGGCAACCGGCGACGACCGAGCGGTTCGCACCGCGGCTCATGATACGGTCCCCTTTCTCTCAGTCCGCGCCCAGTGCCGTCGGTCCCAGGAAGGCTCACTGCGCCGCCGGCCACTGATGCAGGTCGATGCCGGTCCAGGCTGGGGCGCCGGCGCCTCACCAGCGGCCAGGCTTACCGGCGGGGAAACCAGACGTCGACCAGCTTGTCGATGTCTCCGGCGTCACAATCATACTGCTCGCGGTAGGCGGCGTGCACCTGCTGCTCGTAGGCCGTCGGCCCGGCCAGCGGAAACGAGATCGTCTGTCGATCACGCCGGCCCGACTCGATCATCGCCAGGTTCATCTCCTGGTCCAGGCGCCCCTGTTCCCCGCCGTACTCCGGCGCCGAGCCCCCCTGGACCGCCCGCGCGAGGGAGAGCAGCTCGTCCGCCACCGCCACCTGGCCCTCGCGCAAAGCGTAGCGCGCCAGGGGATTTTCCCACACGACGTCGGTCCCTGGCAGACGCAGCGCGGTGAGCACCTCCACACCGGCCTCCTCGCGGGTGAGCCGCTCCGGGCGCAGCGGCCGGCTGCGCGCGCCCCGCTGCAGCTCGTCGGGGGGCACCAGGTGCACCTCGTCGTTCACGATCGCCCCCTGCGTCCCGTCGATCTGGGAGATGGCCGCCTGGCCGCGCCCCAGCGAGCGGGCGTGGATCACGTTCGAGTACATCTGCACCGCCATCACCCCGTTCTCGAAGTCGATCACGCCCATGGTCCAGTGCTCCTGCCGGTGCTGGCGCTGCATCCGGTCCGTAATCGGCACCACGACGCTGGTGTGGCTCACCCCCATGATCGAGACGGGGCGGGCGCGGGCGTGCCGACGCAGGATGCTCATGCCGTGGTAGCCGCCTTCGTGGAAGATGCGGTACAGGCGGGAGACATCGCCGATCAGGCCGGCGTCGATCACCCGCGCCTTGAAGCGCTCCAGCGGGGTCCGGTAGTAGTTCTCCGCCACCTCCAGGTGAACGCGGTTACGCGCGGCCGCCTCCAGGATCATGTCCGCCAGGGCCAGCGTCGGGGCGATCGGCGTCTCCACCAGCACGTGCACGCCGCGGTCCATCAGGAAGACGCAGACGGCGTGGTGCGCCTCCGCCGGCACCACCACGTCCGCCACGTCCAGCGTCTCCTGCTGCACCAGGTCCCGCACGCTGGTGTAGGCCCGAACGCCATACTCCGCGGCATAGCGCCTGGCCGCCGTCTCGTCGCGGTCACAGATGGCGACCAGCTCAAAGGTGTCGGTGAGCCGCGCGATCGCCGGCAGGTGCGCGCCCGCCCCTCGCCGGCCCGCACCAACCAGCGCAATCCTGAGCCTGGACACCGGCCATACCTCCAATCAGGCGCCCCGTGGCGCGCCCCGTACGACCGCGGGACATGCCGCAGCCGGGGCTGCCAGCCCCACCACGGGGCCGGGGCTACTCCGTCATCGCGTTATCGCGTCATCGGTCCCAGGATGCCCACTACGGCGTCCTGCATCTGCTTGAGCGCGTCCTGCACGCTCAGCTCATTGGTGATGAAGAGCCTGCGCCAGATGGGGTTGATGGCGCCGGTCACGTCGTTCGCCTTCGGCCAGATGGAGCCCGGATCGACCCTGGCCTCGTCTGTGGCCACGGCGTACTTGAGGTTCTTGCCCGGAATGGACTTGATCCACACCTCGAACTGCGACTTGCGCGCCGGGACGAACCCGTTGATCTCCGCGCGCATCTTGTTCGCTTCCTTGCTCGTGATCTCTTGGAGCACGATCCACGAGCTGTCGGGCGCCTTCGCTCCCGTGGGGATGATGTAGCCGTCCATCGAGAGGCGCTCGCCGCGCCCGCCGGGCCCCTTGGGCAGCATGGCCACGTTCCATTGATCGAGGCCCTTGGACTTCCATTCGGGGATCTTGTGCGTCCCCTCGATGATCATGGCCACCTTGCCGGCGGTGAGCAGCGCGTCGTCCTGCCCAATCCCGCCGCGGTCGTCGTTATTCTTCGCCGCCACGCGGTGCTTCCAGGCCAGGTCGTGCACCCACTGCAGCGCCTTGATGTTCTGGGGGGTGTTCAGGGTGAAGACGTCCGGGTTCTTGGGGTCGTTGTACTGGGCGCCGGCTCCCCAGCAGAGGGAGATGACGCGGGTGGTGATGGAATCCATGGCCAGCGAGAGCCCCCACACCTCCCGCTGGTTGAGCGGTCCGCGGGTCAGCTTCTGCGCCGCGTCCAGGAGCTGGTCCTGCGTCCAGTTCTCCGTCGGCAGCGGCACGCCCAGGCGCTTGAAGACCTCGGGGTTGTAGTAAACGGTGTTGGTATTGATGTACTGCGGGATCCCGACCTGCGTGCCCTGGAAGTTCATTCCCTTGTAGACGCCCTGCACGAAGTCGTCGGCGTCGAACCGGGCAGCCTTGATGTACTTGTCCAGCGCCAGCGCCTGCCTGGCCTCCAGCAGGCTGCGGAACCAGCTGCCAAACACGGCGGCGGCGTCTGGCGGCGTGCCGGCGACGATGGCGGCGGTGAGCTTTTCACCCCACTGCGGGGGCCGCGGCTCCCACTGCAGCGTGATCTTGCCGGCGTACTTGGCGTTGAACTGGGGCAGCCAGGCGTCCATGAAAGGCGGATAGCCCGGCTCGTCACGGTCCCACAACGTGAGCGAGACCGGACCCGTGGTCCCCGCGCCGGGCCCCTGGCCGGTCGCCGGCCCCCCCGCCGCCGGCCCGCAGGCCGCGACCAGCGCTCCGGTGACCGCCGCCGTCCCTGTCCCCGCCAGCACGCGCCGGCGGGTGGCGCGCTGCGCCGATCCAGTGAGGGCTGTCGCTCCAGACAATGCCGTCGATCCACCCTGTGCGGTCATAGCCTGCATCCTCCTTTGCGCATCTGCTGGTCGCGTGGTCACTCGTTCATTCTACGGTTGACGGGGATGGTCGAGATGGAGATCCCCACCAATCCTCTCAGATCTGGTCGCCCGTACCCAGCCGCGCGGAAACGGACTGCAGCAACTGGTTCGCGCGCATGCCCGCCCGCCGCGCTTGCCGTTCGGTGACGGCCTGCGCCGGGCAGTCGGCCTTCACCTGCAGCTGATACAACCCTTGCAGCGTATCACGAAGCCCAGCCAGAGAGGGAGCAGCGCGCCGCGCGCTTGGCCGGCTACGGTAGCGCGAGCAGCCGGGCAACGTGCCCAGCGCTGCCATCGTTTGCTACCAACTGAGCGATGAACAACCGTGAGCCGTTAGGAGTTGCCATCTGGGGCGCTGGCTGGGTGGCCGGCGCGCACGCCCGCGCCTACCTGCTTGCCGCGCAGGCGCTGGCCGCCGGTGGTCCCGGCCAGACGGGTGAGGCGGAGGGAGCCCGCACGCCGGCCGTCCGCCTCGTCGCCATTGGTAGCCGGCGGGAGACGAGCGCGCGGGAGCTGGCGGCGCGACTGGACCTGCAGGACGTGCGCTACTACACCGATTACGAGCGGCTCCTGGCCGATCCCGACGTGGCCGTGGTCTCCATCTGTACGCCGAACGGCCGACACGCCCAGGAGGCCATCGCCGGGGCGCAGGCCAGGAAGCACCTGCTGATCGAAAAGCCCGTCGCGACTACGCCGGAGGACTTCAAGGCCGTGCTGGCGGCGGTGGAGCGCGCTGGCGTGACGGCGGCGTCCTGCTTCATCCAGCGCTGGAACCCGCTGGTCAGCGCCCTGCGCACCATGCGCGAGCAGGGGGACTTTGGGCGCATCTTCCTGGCCCGCGCCGAC
Organism: Chloroflexota bacterium; assembly: GCA_034437795.1. Taxonomy (GTDB): domain Bacteria; phylum Chloroflexota; class UBA11872; order UBA12225; family UBA12225; genus DAOTTI01. Next base: position 33,530 of record DAOTTI010000155.1, read on the forward strand.
TACTGGTTTGGGCGCGAGCGGCCTGGCTGGATGCGCGACGCGGACCTGGCCGGCTCTTCCTTCCTGGTCGGCGCCATCCACGCCGTGGACAGCATCCGCTATGTCCTTGGCGCAGACGTGGTGGAGGTCGACGCGCGCGGCCTCTCGGTAGGCGACTACTATCACTACCCGCCGGTGGCCATGGCCCTGGTGCGCTTCAGCAACGGGGCCATCGGTACCATCTCCTCTTCGCTTGTCGGTCACACCGGCTACGTGCTCAACCTGGAGCTGGTCGGCACCGAGGGCAGCGCGCGGAACCACCAGGTGTACGTCAGGCGGATCCCCGGGCTGCAGGGCTGGATCACCCTGCCGGTGCCCGGCCCGGCCTCGGGCGACGTCTCGCAGCTCCCTTTCCCGCAGCTGGTGGAGGACTTCATCCGCGCCATCCGCGCCGGCTTGGTGCCCAAGGCCAACCTGCCCAGCGTGGTCAATACCCACGAGGTCTGCTTTGCGGTGGACCAGTCGATCGAGTCCGGCAAGCCGGTGGCCCTGCCACTGGGGTAGCGCGCCTCGCCTGAGGTCGCACGGCGCCCGGCGCGCTGCCCTGCTCGCCATCCGGCTGGCACGACGAGCGATCCATGACCATCCTCGCCCTGGCCCTGGTGCTGGCATCCGCCCTGATCCACGCCACCTGGAACCTGCTGGCCAAGCGGGCAGGCAGCGCCGGCGGCGGGGCGGCGTTCGTCTGGCTCGCCAACGCCCTGGCGGTCCTCTGCTACGCCCCGCCGGCTGCGACCATCGCGCTGATCCAGCGGCCACATCTTGGGCTCTTCGAAGCGGTCGCTGTTGCCGGCAGCGCCGCCCTTCAGCTGGGCTACTTTCTCCTGCTGCAGCGAGCGTATCGCACGGGAGATCTGTCACTGGTCTACCCCCTGGCGCGGGGCAGCGGCCCGGTCCTGGCCACGGGCGCCGCGGTGCTTCTCCTGGGCGAGCGGCCGACTGTGGTCTCCCTGGCCGGCGCCTTGCTCATCGCCGGGGGCGTGGTCGTGCTCGTGGGCGATCCGCGCCGGCTCCGCCAGACGGCCACCGCCCCCGCCGCAGCCGATGCGCTCCTGACCGGCGCCTTCATCGCCGGCTACACCCTGTGGGACAAGTACGCCGTAGCCGTGCTGCTCATCCCACCCCTGCTCATGCACTGGGCCACGCTGGCCGGAATGACCGTGCTGCTCTCGCCACTTGCCCTGCGCCGATGGAAGGTGGTGCGGGTGGCCTGGGATGTCCACGGCCGCGCCGCCCTGCTGGTGGGCCTGCTCAGCCCCCTCTCTTACATCTTGGTGCTGACGGCGCTCTCCTTCACGCCCGTAAGCTACGTCGCCCCCGCGCGCGAGATTGGCATTCTCATCGGCACGCTGATGGGCAGCCGCATCCTGGCCGAAGGCGAGACGAAGCGCCGGCTTGCCGCCGCCGGAGCAATGGTGCTGGGGGTGATCGCCCTGGCGGTCGGCTGAGCGGAGCCTCGCCGGCGAGGCGGGGCCACGCGGCTCCGGCCCGCGGTCGCCGGCTCAGGACCTGCTTCCACCCGCCGCCAGCTACCACAACCCCCGATCAGTGGCGTCGTAGCGCGCGCCTCCGGCACGATCGAGCGCCAGCGCGGCAGTTGCGCCGGTGGCCGCAGGGGCAGGCGCAACGCGTTGCCTAGCCCGGACTCCCGTGGTAATAGCTGGCCTTTCTATCCGTCGCTGGCGCCCCACAGGGGCGTGACCCTGATCCGTGAGCGGAGCCCTCACCCCCACCCTCTCCCACAGGGAGAGGGAACCATAGGGGCCCTCCACCCTCTCCAGGGGACCAGAAGCGGGGCGGAAGACGGGAGGCGGCGGATTGGCGCCGGCGCCTCCCCCACGGCCAC
>DAOTTI010000156.1:0-23241 GCA_034437795.1 Chloroflexota bacterium
GCGCCGGGCGACACCGCCGGCGGCCGGACGCCGGCCGGCGCGCCCGCTCCCGCCGAACGGGTCACGGTCAGCGGCTGGCTTGCTCTCATTGGCTGGCGTCCTCCAGGGCCATCCTGGCGCGCGACATGAGGTGAAAGGCGCGCTCCGAGCGCTTCAGCTCGCGCGAGCGCGGCCTGGGCAGGTCGATCGCCAGGTCCGCGGCCACCCGGCCCGGCCGTCGGGTCAGCACCACCACGCGGTCGCTGAGATAGACCGCCTCCTCGAGGCTGTGGGTGACGAACAGGACCGCCGCCCCCGTGCGTTCCCAGATGCGCAAGAGCTCATCGTTGAGCCGGTCGCGAGTGAGCTCGTCGACGGCGGCGAACGGCTCGTCCATGAGCAGCAGCGACGGCTGGAGGGCCAGCGCCCGCGCGATCGCCACCCGCTGGCGCATCCCGCCGGACAGCTGGGCCGGGCGCGCTCGCTCGAACCCCGTCAATCCGACCAGGTGGATCAGCTCCAGGGCCCGTTCGCGCCGCCTGGCCGCCGGCCAGCGGGCGATCTCCAGAGGCAGCCAGACGTTACTCTCCACCGTGCGCCACGGCAGGAGCACGGGGTCCTGAAAGACGACGCAGAAGTCGCGGGCGCGGCGCGCCTCGGCCGGCGGCCGGCCCAGCACGCTGACCGTGCCGGTCGTGGGCGCAATGACGTCGGCCGCCAGCCGGAGCAGGGTCGACTTCCCGCACCCCGAGGGCCCGATGAGCGAGACGAACTCGCCTCGGCCGACGGCCAGCGTCACGTCTCTCACCGCCTCCACCGGCCCGTGCGGCCCCTGAAACGTAACGCCGCAGCGCTGAAACGCCAGGGCCGGCTCGGCCCCGGTCGGCGCCGGAGGGGGCAGGGGGTCGGCCGGCACCGTGAGAGACGGCGCGGCCGCCGGCGACCGCTGCCGGTCGTGCTCCGGCCAGCGCGCCGGCCTGGTCAGGAGGCGACGGAGTGCTGCCGCGGCGATGGTGGCCACCTATGGGAGCTTGCCCGCACGATTGAGGATCTCAAACGTCACCACGTCGTCGAGGTTTAACGGCCGCTCTAGCTGCCTGGTCTGGTGCAGCAGGATGTCATGCCCGCGCTCCCAGACGGCACGCTCCATCCAGAAGAGGCCCCGTTGCTGGGTGAGCTCCGTCCGGATCAGGGGCGTCTCGCGCTTGAGCTCGATAAGCTGGTTGGTCAGGTCCAGTCCTTCGCCGTACTTCTCGACCACCAGCCGAGCCGTCTCTTCTGGGTTCTTGAGCGCATAGTCCCAGCCCCGCGCCGATGCCCGCAGCCAGCCGGCCAGCAGGTCTTTCTTGTCGCGAATGGTGTCGTCGAGCGCGAAGGGCGTGTTCCAGTAGAAGGTGAAACCGAGGTCGGCGTAGGGGACATAGCCCACCTTCTCCCCCTGCTGCTCCAGGACGACGACCTGGTTGGTGACCAGACCGGTCAGCACGTCCACCTGGCCGGTGAGCAGGGGCTGGATGTCGAAGCCCACGGTCACCAGGGTGACGTCGTCGAGCGACATGCGGTTCATGGTCAGGATGGCTTCCGTGCTGGCCCGCGCCGTCTGCTGAATGCCGATCCGCTTGCCCTTGAAGTCCTGGATGCCCTTGATGCCGGACTTCTCCAGCCACAGGAAGCACCCCGGCCCTTTCTGGAAGAGCGCGCCGAAGGCCTTGACGGGGATGCCCTGCGATCTGGCCAGCATCAACGAGAGCCCGCCGGAGAGGCCGATCAGGTCGGCCCTGGTGCTGACGGCCTGGACCTCGTTCAGGTTCTGGGCGGCCCCATTGATGGTGAGATCGATCCCTTCGTCGCGGTAATAGCCCTTATCCAGGGCGACGAAGAACCCGGCGAACTCGGTGTTCTTGATCCAGGAGAGGCGCAGGCTGGCCTTCTCCACCGGCCGCGGCGATGGCGGTGACGTCGCTGTCGCCGCGCCGGGGCCGGTGGCGCCCTCGCTGCGACATCCGGCCAGGCCCAGGGCGGCGACGGACGCAAGACCGGCCGCCAGCGCGGCGCGCCGGCCGCGGGGCAGCAGGACGGTCAGCTTCTGCCTGGACATCTCCCGTTGCTCCTCACCGCAATGGCCGACGCTCAGGGTCAGGCCGAGCGACTGGCCTCGCGCTCAGCCTGTTCACCGAGCGGGGCGCTCTCCTGCTTTGCGCCAGCGTCTGCATCTGGATGAGCACCTTGCCCCACTGTCGCTGGGTCTGCGAGCGGGGCGCGCTCCGCGTGTGCATGAGCGGGCCCTGGCTCCGCGCCGATGCTGCGCAGCAGCAGTTCCCTGAGCACCGGCGCCACACGCTCCAACGGCTCGGGCTGCCCCGTGTAGAGCCAGCGGACCACCACCTCGTTCAGGGCCCCCATCCAGGCGCAGGCCACCAGCTCCGTGTCCGGCACGCGGGCGGCCAGCGGCCCCTGGGCGAGGGCCTGATCGAGCTCGCGCTTGATCAAGGCGATGAAGCGGGCGTGCACGGCCAGCAGGCGCTGATCCATGGCGTGGCCCAGGCCGGCCGCCTCCACCAGCAGCAGGCGCGCCAGCCGCCGGCGCTGGGCGAAGGCGCTGACGACGGCCTGCAGGGCGGCATCGAGCCGGCGCACGGGATCCGTTTCCGCGGCCATGGCTTGCTCCACCCGCGAGAGCAGGCGGGCGGTCAGGTGGTCGAGCAGGGCCACGAAGATGCCTTGCTTGTTGGGGAAGTGGAAGTAGAAGGCCCCCTTTGAGGTGTCCGATGCGCGCACGATGTCGTCCACGGCTGCGCCGTAGAAGCCCTTCTCGGCGAAGACGTCCGCCGCCGCCTCCAGGATGCGCTCGCGGGTGGCATCGGCGACGCCATGCCCCGGGGGCCGCCCGGCCCGCTTGTGACGAAGGAGTGCCATGCCCTGCCTCTCAGACCATCCGCCCGCAGAATCGACGCACGGGTCTATTTTGCCCTGCCGGCAGCCGGCCCGGCAACGGCCGCCGTGCGGCGGGCAGCCCTCACCCCCTTCGGTCGCAGCCGCGCCGCACCACTGCTCCACTCGTCCCCACCGTGCGGTTTGGCCGCGCCGCCTCCTCTCCCGCACACGGAAAAGGGGGAATAAGGGCCACGGCTGTGGGGCTGGGCTCCACCGCCCCCGCTCTGACACGGACAGGGGGATACAGGTCATGGTCTGGCGCGAGCCAGATCTTTTCGTGCGCGCAACTGCCCGCGCGCAACTGCCAAGGGCGTAATCCCTTATTCCGGCCGGTGCGCTGGTGAGTCCCGTCTCCCTGCGGGAGACGGCTAGGGGCGCACGCTCACGCGCGGGCCGACCGTTCCGTTCCCCTCTCCCACAGGGAGAGGGCGAGGGCTCCGCGACACCAACTGACGCGGAAGCGCTCCGCGCACCCAACTGCCCCGCCGTGGTTGACGCGCGGGGGCGGAGCGCGTACAATAACCGTGCTGCACTAAGTCAATCGACTTAGTCAAGATTACGGCAGCAGATGTGGCGAGGAGGGAGAACCGATGAGTGCTCCAGAGAGTGGCTGGGCCATCCGCCTTGGACGGCGCCGGGCGGTCGGCCTGCTGAGCGCGAGCGCGCTGGTGGTGGCGGCCTGCCGCGCCCCCGGCGCGGGGTCCGGCGCAGGAGCGCCAGCGCCGCAGGGCCAAGGGGTGAGCTTCGCCAACCCCAACCTGATCGTGACCGCGGAATGGCTCCTGCAGCACCTCAATGACCCCAAGCTGCGCATCGTGGACGCGCGCCCCGCGGCGGACTACCAGAAAGGGCACATCCCCGGCGCGGTGAGCCTGCCCGTGGTCGATACCTTCGACCCCAGCAAGGACCGCAACTACCCCGACACGAAGGAGAAGCTGGAGGCGCTCTTCGGCAGCAAGGGGATCGGCAACGACATCCGCGTGATCACCTACGACAACGGGAACGGGACGGATACCCAGGCCTCGCGCCTCTTCTGGACGCTGGAATACGCCGGGCATCCCAACGTGGCTTATCTCAACGGGGGGCTGCGCGCCTGGCAGGAGGCTAAGGGCGAGGTGGTGACGGACGTGCCGGCGGTATCGCCCGCCAAGTTCGTGGCCAAGATCGACCCCGCCAAGCTGCCCACCAAGGAGCAGTGCCTGGTCGCCATCAACGACAAGAGCAAGGTGATCCTGGATAGCCGGTCGCCGGAGGAGTATCGCGGCGAGGACGTGCGGGCCAAGTTTGGCGGCCACATCCCCGGCGCGGTCAACATCGACTACCGCCTCAACTTCGCCCCAACCGGCGCCCTCAAGGACGCCGCCAGCCTGAAGGCGCTCTATGAGAGCAAGGGCGTGACCCGCGACAAGGAGGTCATCGCCCACTGCCAGACCGGCCAGCGGTCCTCGGTGTCGTACCTCGTGCTGCGCCTGCTGGGCTATCCCAAGGTCGGTAACTACGCCGGCTCCTGGGTGGAGTGGGGCAACGACCCGACCACGCCCAAGACGCAAGGCTGATAGGTCGCTGCCTTGAGCCCGGCTCCCATTCGCCCTACCGGACGAGGCTGGCTGCCGCTGGCCAGCCTGGTGGCCCTGCCCTACGTCGTCACCAGCCTGGTGGTCATGCTCAACTCCATTGGCAACGCCACGGGGGTGGTGTGGCTGCCCAGCTTCCCGAGCTGGTACTACGCCGCCAGCCGCGTCCTCTACTGGCCCTTCCAGCCGTACTTCGCCCTGCTGCAGCCCCTGCAGGCGAACCCGGCCGTGAGCTACATGGCCTACGCCTTCGTCAGCCGCGCCCCCTTCGTCCTGGGCGGCCTGGCGATCCTGACGCTCACGGGGGCGAGGTACGGCGTGTACCGCCACCTGGCCAGTCGGCGCGCCGCGGTGGTCGGCCTGATGATCCTGGCCCTGCTTCTGTATGGCCTGCTGAGGCCGGTGCGGGAGGTGGTGAACGCGGGGATCGAGGCCCTTGACCCGCGCGACGTGAGCCGCTTACGTGACTACCTGCTGCGCTTCGGCCTGTGGGCGCCGGCCGTCTCGTTTCTGCTGATGGTGCTGCAGTCGGTCGCCGCGCCCCTGCCGGCCTTCGTCATCACCCTGGCCAACGGGCTGCTGTTCGGGGCCTTCTGGGGGGCAGTGCTGTCCTGGAGCAGCGCCATGGTCGGAGCGGCGCTCTGCTTCGGCATCGCCCGCGTGCTGGGGCGGCCGCTGGTGGAGCGCCTGGTGGGTCAGAGGCCGCTGGCCAGGGCCGACGCCTTCTTCGAACGCTACGGGAGCCACGCCGTGCTCATCGCCCGCCTGATCCCGCTGATCTCCTTCGACGTAGTGAGCTACGCCGCGGGGCTGACAAGGATCTCGCTCGGTCGCTTCCTGCTGGCCACCGGTATCGGGCAGCTCCCCGCCACGATCGCCTACTCCGTCCTGGGGGAGAACCTGACCACTGGGTCGCAGCTCGGCCTGTGGGCCATCGGCGTCATTGCTTCGCTGCTGGTGCTCGGCCTGGCCGTCAAGCACCGCGTGGAGCGGAGCCTGCCGGCACGGAGCGCTGTCCCCCGTCCGGCGCCATCGTCGCAATGACCGGCGCCGGACGCACCGCGTCTCGTAGCGACAGGCATCAGACAAGGATTGACACGCACCAGGGAGACCAATGGCCGTCATCGAAGCCCCTGCCCCCACCCCTGCCCCGGCCCTGGCCGCCACCCACCGCGGCCAGGGCCGGCCCGCCCCGCACACCGGCCGCCGCCGGACCATGGCCCAGATCGGCCTGCGGGCCGCCGCCAGCGGGGCGCTCCTGGCGCTGATCTTCTGGCGCTTCGGCACCGCCGAGGTGCTGGCCACGCTGCGGGGGGCCGACGCAGGCTGGATCGCGCTCAGCGCCGCGCTGGTGGTGCTCGCCCTGTGGGTCAGCGCCTGGAAGTGGGGCGTCTTACTGTGCGCCCATGGCCTGTGCGTGCCGGTGCGGCGCCTGTTCGGCTCCTATCTGATCGGGCTGTTCTTCAACAACTTCCTGCCGTCCAACATCGGGGGCGACGTGGTGCGCGTGCACGACGTCGGCCGGATCACTGGCCGGCCAGCGGTGGCCGCGGCGTCGGTGATCGGGGAGCGGCTGCTGGCCGGACTGGCCCTGGCGCTAACCGCTGCGGGGGCCCTGCTGTTCAACGCCACCGCCTCGCGCCAGGTGGGCGGGAGCGTGGCGCTGGTCCTGGCCGTCTTCGCCGGCCTCAGCGCGCTGGTCGCGTCGTCGCGCGTTCGTGCCCGCGCCGGCCGTCTTGTTCCCTGGCTGCGGGGCAGCGTCGTGGGGCGAGTGGCCGGCCACATGGGCGAGGCCTTTGGCGACCGGCAGGCGGTGGCCAAGGTGCTGGCGCTGTCGTTCGCCTTCCAAGCGGTCGTCGTCCTGGTCGGCTGGACGACGCTCCTGGCGGTGGGGGCGCCGGTGACGCTGGCGGCGTGCTTCGCGTTCATCCCCATCATCTCCGCCCTGCAGCTGGTGCCGATCTCACTGAACGGCCTGGGCGTGCGCGAAGGGGCCTATGTCTTCTTCTTCGGGACCATCGGCGTGGCCGCCGGCCAGGCGGTGGCCGCGTCGCTGCTCTTTGGTCTGGTGGTGACGGCCGTCAGCCTCGCCGGGGGTGTGCTCTTCGTCGCCCGGCGCTGATCGGTCGCGGCGCGGGCTGGGCATGCAGCTCTCCGTCGTCGTCATCACGTTGAATGAGGCGGCCATCATCGAGGGCTGCCTGCAGCGGCTGCATGACCTCGCGGCGGCGGACGGCGGGATGGAGCTCATCGTCGCCGATAGCGGTAGCACCGACGGGACGGCCGAGCGAGCGGCGCGCTACGCGCGGGTGGTGCAAGCGCCTCGCGGGCGCGCCGCCGGCTTGAACGCCGGAGCGGCCGCGGCGGCCGGCGACGTGCTGCTCTTCCTGCACGCGGATACTACCCTGCCGCCAGATGGCCCGGCCCTGATCCGGCGCGCACTGGCCGATCCGGAGGTGGTGGGCGGCCGGTTCCGCGTGGCGCTGGACAATCCGGCCCTGCCTTTTCGCATCGTCGCCGGCGCGATCAATCTGCGCGACCGCCTGCTGGGTGGGTTCACTGGAGACCAGGCGGTGTTCGTCCGGGCCGGCGTGTTCCGGCGCATGGGGGGCTACGCCGACCTCCCGCTGATGGAGGACCTGGACTTCGGGGCTCGGCTGCGCCGCGAGGGGCGTGTCGTCCGCCTGCCGCGGGCGGTGGTCACGTCGGCCCGGCGCTGGGAGCGGCACGGCCTGGTCCGGACCATTCTGCTGATGTGGACGCTCCGTCTCTCGTACCTTTCCGGCGTACCGCCGCGCTACCTGTCCCCGTTCTATCGTGACGCCCGCTAGCCTGCATGGACTTCCTTCTCCCTTTGGACAGAGTTCCCTCTCCCAGAGGGAGAGGGTGAGGGCTGCGCAACTGATCTTTCTCCGCCAGTGCGAAGTTCCCTCTCCCAGAAGGAGAGGGTTAGGGTGAGGGCACCGCTCGCTGGGAGAGGGCCAGGGCAGGGTGTGGCGCCGTACACTAAGTGGTGCATCCGCCCCGTTGGCAGCGCCTCGCGGTCTCCTGTGCAATGTGGCGGGAAGTGGCCGAAGTGGCCGGCTGCGCTCGCAAGGGTGCGATGGCCGTCTTCTGGCGCGTGGAGCAGGAGCCTAGCGTCTCCGCTCCGGTGGCCGCCCCCGAGGGGCGCCGGCGCGGGGCTCCGGCGTTCAAGTGCGTTGACCTGAGAAGCGACATGCCTCCCGCTGACCTGCCTGATCCGGCGTCGATCCGTGACTACCGGCTGCTGGAGCCGTACGTGCGCCGGACGGCGCGAGAGACCTGGCTGGATCCAGACTGGCTGTGGAACTTCTGCAAGGGCATGCAGCAGGCCGGCCAGCCGACCGAGCGGATCGTGGAGGCGATGGAGCGCCAGCGCCTGGCCAACCGCCTCCCGCTTGGCAAGCGCCTCTTCCGCTGGTTTCACCTCAAGTTCGTCAGAGGCTACCGCGACTACTGATCACGGCCAGCGACGAGCCCTGTCTCCCTGTGGATGAGGGTGAGGGCTCCGCATACGAATGGTCCCGGCTGCCCCGTTCCCCACTGGGGAAGCGAGCCGATCGCCGGTCGTGAACCATCGGCCATCCCGCGGCGGGGCGCCAGCGATGGACGCAAGGGCTGCCTGTGGCCCAGAAACCCGGGCGAGAGCGGGGCATCACCCGGCTTGACCCCTGGTCTCAGACCGGAACAGCCCGAGCTCGGGACGCTGGTATGCGGGCGAGGCGCAGCCTTTCGCCCCCAGGCCGGACGGCCCTTGGGTGGGACGCCGGCATGCGGGTCAGGTGAGGCCCAGGCGCGCGCAGAACAGTTGCAGAAAGGCCTCGGTGTTCACGTCCACCGCCACCTCGCAGTTCGGCTCGGCGCGGGCCACACCCACGACGTCGTCGTGGTCGCCGCGGGCTTCCAGACGCTCCACGATCCCCGCCACGTTGGCTACGCTCTGGCCGGCCGTGAACCGCCCTTCCGTTTCGATCTCCACCCGCAGGCGCCGGCAGGTGAGCAGGTCGGGCTGGGCCAGGGCCGCCACCGCCAGCGGGTCGTGCAGCGGGCTCCCTTCCAGCCCCGCCGCCAGGTCGGCCTGGAGGTAGAAGGCGAGCAGGGCCGCAGCCAGGCGGGCCACTGCCCCGGCGTCGGTGGGCAGGCGGCGGCAGACCAGGTCGTAGCGGCGCGCCTCGAACAGGGCCTTGAGAGTGACATCCAGCCCGACCATGGTCAGATTGGCGCCAGACGCGAAGACGATGGCCGCCGCGTCGGGATCGTTGTAGAAGTTGGCTTCGGCGGCCGGCGTGACGTTCCCCGCCACGGTGGCGGCGCCGCCCATCACCACCAGCCGGCGCAGGCGCCTGGGAAATGAGGCGTCCAGCCGGCACGCCAGCGCCACGTTAGTGAGAGGCGCGGTCGCCACCAGGTTCAGTTCCCCAGCGTACTCGCGTGCCAGCCGGCACAGGAACACGGCCGCCGGTTCGCCGACCGGCTCTGATTGCGGTGGTGGCAACGGCACGCCCCCCACGCCGTCCGCGCCGTGGAAGAACGTGGCCGTGGTCAGCCGGCGGCGCAGCGGCGCGGATGCCCCCACGGCGACGGGCACCGCGCCGGCGCTTGCAGCCGCGAGCACGCCCAGCGTGTTTCGCACTACCTGGTCAAGCGTGACGTTGCCCGCCACGCAGGTGACGCCGGCCACCGCCAGCTCCGGCGAGCGCAGCGCCAGGAGCAAGGCCAGGGCATCGTCGATGCCGGTATCCACGTCCAGCACCACGGGGAGCCTGGTCATGGCGCCTCCACGGGGACGGTAGTATACGTCCACGGGAGATGGTCCTGCTTCGCCTGGACGAGGCCGTTGGCGCGCCGCCGGTCGGGCGTCCGAGCGGCGATCCGTGGAACCTGGCCGACGAGCGGGCGCGACGCGCGCGGCTGCTGGCCCTGCGCATGCATGTGGCGCGCTACCTCTTCCGGACCGGCGCCTCGCGGCCTCGGGTGGCGGTGCTCGAGCTAGGCGCGCCGCCACGCGCGCTCGGGGGCTGGGTGCCAGACATGGTCGACGCCGCCGGCGGGATCCCCGCGCTGGCGGCCCCCGGCGCGGAGCACCAGGCGGTGGCGGCCACGGCGGTCGCGGCCGCCGAGCCGCAGGTGCTCCTGCTCGGCCGGAGCGGCGTCGCGCCGGCGGACCTGAGCCGCGAAGCGCGGCTGCTGGTGGGCACCCCGCCGTGGGAGCGGCTCCCCGCGGTGGCCGCGGGCCAGGTCTGGCTCATCTCGCTTGATCCGTACTTCGTGCGCCCTGGCCCGGCGCTGGTGGAGGGGGTAGAGGTGCTCATTCGCATCCTCCATCCGGCGGCGCTCGCCACCGCTGCGCCGGCGCCGGCTCCGGACCGCGCGCTCCGTCTTGCCGGCGTCCTTGACCGCGCGGCCAGGCTGGATGCTTGACCGCGCGCCACGGCGCTACGGCGCCTTCTTGAGTTCCTCGATCTCGCGGTCCAGGCGGCCGAGCTCTTCGTACTGCTCGTTGCTGAGCTTGTAGCAGCGGTCGACGTAGAGCTCGGCAAGGCGACGTCCCGTCTGGCCCGGGCGCTGTGCGGCCTCCAGAAACTCATCGATCCGGTACTTCTCGGGGAGCAGCCGCCCGAGCCGGCGGATCTGGGCCGCCGTTGTGCGCGTCAGGTGCTGGTCACCGCCTTCCACGGCGTACCGCAGCTGCCCCGTCAGCTTGGCCAGCTCGCCGATCCGCTCCTTCTCGTCCATCAGCATCCAGCGGAGCACGTCCTCATCGGGGACCGGCTCCTCGACCGGCTCGCGGGGGAGCCGCTCCAGCGCCTGCTTGTACCGGACGGCGTACTGCTGCGAGATCTCGTGCGTCGCCAGCATCAGGCGCTCAGGGTCAGGCTCGATGGTGCCGCCGTCGAGCAGGTCGTCCCCGCGGTATTCGGCCAGCCGGCGCACGGCGTCCACCCCTTCCGTGACCTCAGGGATAGGCGGCAGGGCCGTGGCTGTCACGGCGGCCATGGCCGGCGGCAGGCGGGGGGCAAAGGCAGGCGGCACGTACTTTGCGGGATTGAAGGCGATCGGCATCACGACGACGTAGGTCGCCAGGATCTCATCACGGTTCTCGGCGTTACGGAAGTAGAGCAGCGCGTGCCCCTTCGGCCGGTCAGGGTCGCCGAGCTCAAACGTGACTGCCATGTCCTGGTGCTATTCTAAACGCAAGCCAGGTGCATCGGAGATGGCACAAACCGGGTTGAAAGAGCGGCTGGAGGCCGACCTGAAGGAGGCGATGCGGGCGCGCGACGAGCGACGCGTGTCCGCCATCCGCATGCTGCGTGCCGCGATCGGCAATTACGAGATCGCCCGCACTGACCGGAAGCACCCGCAGTACGGGCAGCCGGTGACCGAGCAGGACCTGATCGGGGTGCTGCAGAAGGAGCTCAGCCAGCGTCGCGAGGCGCTGGAGTTTGCGGAGAAGGCGAACCGGCCGGAGCTAGCGGAGAAGGAGCGCGCCGAGATCGCTATTCTGGAGTCCTATCTGCCCCGGCAGCTCAGCCGTGACGAGATACGGGCTGAGGTGGAGGCGCTCGTCGCGGAGCACGGGCGGGACTTCCGGAAGGTGATGCCCGTGGCCGCGCAGCGCCTGCGGGGCCGCGCCGACGGCCGCGTGGTGAACGAGGTGGTGCGCGAGCTGACGGCGTAGTACGTCAAGCGTAATGCGTAATCCGTAACTGCTGGTCGCACGCTTGACCCGGATCAGTCACGAGCGGCGCCCTCACCCTGGCCTTCTCGCTTAGGGAGAGGGGATTGTCCCAGGGGGAGCGGATCGCTGGCGAGGAAGGATGCGGGCTAGCGGCGGGGTGGCCCGGCGATGACGCGGACGGCGTCTTCCAGGCGCGGGATGTACCTGGCCGCGGCGGCACTGACCTGGTCCCGCGTCAGGCCGGTGACGATCTGCGGGTAGCGCTCGATGTAATCCAGGCCCAGGTCGAAGAGGTGGATGTCCTGGATGATGCCGGCAATGCCGTCGTTCGTCTCCAGGCGCAGGACGAGCGAGCCGATGCTGTAGCGCTGCCCGCGCACTAGCTCGTCCTCGGTGATCCCTTCCTCACGGATGCGCTTGAGCTCGTCGCCGATTGCCGCCAGGGCGCGATCGACGTTGACCGGATTGACGCCGGCCCGCACGCACCAGGGCCCAGCGCCCAGGCTGGCGTCCAGCTCGCTGTGGACGCCGTAGGCCAGCCCCTGCGTCTCACGGACCGTCTCGCCGAGCCGCCCCATCATCGCCAGCCGACCCAGGATCATGTTGGCCATGGCCAGGGCATAGTAGTCGGGATCGCGGCGCCGGATGCCGGGGCAGCCGACGACCAGGTCGCTCTGCGCCTTGCCCTCCAGGGCCACCTCCAACTGCTGCGGCGGGGGCGACGGCGGGCGCCCCAGGTCAGGTAGGGGCGGCGAGGCGCCGGCCCATCCGCCCAGGGCGTCCTCCAGGCGGCGCACCACGTCGTCGAACTCCACGTCGCCGACCACGACGCAGTAGGCCCCGCCGGGGCCGTAGGTTGTAGCGTGGAAGGCAGCCAGGTGCTCGTGGGTGAGGCGCGCCACCGTCTCCTGGTAGCCGTGGGAGCGGAGCCGATAGGGGTGGCCGGGTGGGTATAGGAGCTCACGGAAGTGGCGGTCCGCCACGGCGGCCGTATCGTCGTCGGCCTGGCGCAGGCCAGTGAGCACCTGGCCGCGCAGCTGGGCGATCTCCGGCTCCGGAAAGGTGGGGTACTGCACCACGTCGGCGATCAGGTCGATGGCCAGGCCCAGGTCTTCCGGCAGGCAGCGGGCGGAAACGGTGGACGTGTGCCGGCCAGCGCCGGAGCCGAAGCCCATGCCGCAGGCGTCGACGGTCTCATTGATCTCGGCAAAGGTGCGCCGGCGGGTGCCGCGGGTGAGCCCCGACGCTGTCAGGGCCGCCAGGCCGGCCGTCTCCGGCGCATCGAGCACGGGGGCGGCGCGCAGGCTGAGCCGGATGACCACGCTCGGATGGGTGTGGTTCTCGGCGCCCAGCACGACGATCCCGTTGGAGAGCACGGCGCGCTGGATGGTCAGCCTCCCCCGCCTACGAGAGGCCGCGGCCGGCGTGGTGGCCTCGACCGGCGCCGTCATCGGATCGGACCCCCCCAGGATACGGTAGCTTCCGGCCACGGCTGGCCGGCTGGCACGGCGCGCGCGGCGGGCTCCGCCACGGCGCGGCCTGCCCGGGTGCCGGCGCCGGCCTGGCGCGGCGGGGCATTCACGGGCACGAACCAGCCGACCGTCCGGTTCTGGGGAGTGAGGTAGGTGGCGGTGACGCGCACCACGTCGTCGGAGGTGACCTGCGCCAGCCGGTCGACGTACTGCTCGTAGGCGCGCCAGGTGTGGGCGATCTCGTACCAACCCAGGTAGCGCGCCTGATTGGTCACGCCTTCGGTGCTAAAGAGATGGCCGGCGCGGAGCTGGCGCTGGACCTTGGCCAGCTCGGCCTCAGGGATGCCGTCCGACACGATACGCTGCACCTCGGTGTATGTCACGTCCTCGATCTTCTCCAGGGCCACGCCCGGGCGCGCGGTGGCGCTGATGCGGAAGAGATACGGGTCGCGGGTGAGGGCGCCGCCGGCGCCGACCGAGCTAGCGAGGCCGGTCACGATCAGGGCCTTGTACAGCCGTGACGATCGCCCTGCTTGCAGGACCGCTCCCAGCACCCACAGCGGCAGCGTGTCGGGGTGGCCGGCCCCCGGCACGTGGTAGGCGATGGTCAGCTGCGGTACGGGGCCGGGGCGCCGCACCGTCACGCGGCGCTCCCCTTCCTGCTCCGGCTCGACGATCGGTACGGCCGGCGGGACGCGCCGGCGCTTGATGGTGCCGAACTCCTGCTGGATGAGGTCCAGCAGCTCGTCGGTCACGAAGTCGCCCACGGCCACGGCCACAGCGTTGTTGGGGGCATAGTAGCGCCGGTAGTGGTGCCACAGGTCCTGGCGGGTGATGCGCCTGAGATCGGACTTGAACCCCACCACCGGCTGGCCATAGGGGTGGAGCTTAAAGGCCGCGGCCGTCACCTCCTCGCTGAGGTAAAAGCCGGGGTGGTTCTCGTTCCCCTCCCGCTCCGAGATGATGACGCCCCGCTCGCTGTCCACCTCCTGGGGATCAAAGCGTGCGTTGGCCATGCGGTCGGCCTCAAGCTGGATGGCCAGGCCGATGTGCTCGCTGGGCATCGTCTCCCAGTACACGGTGTAGTCCAGGTAGGTGGCGCCGTTCCGCACGCCGCCGTGCATCGCCACCAGCTTATCGGCCACGCCCTTGGGGAAGCGATCGGTGCCCTTAAAGACCATGTGCTCGGTCCAGTGGCTGATGCCCGTGATCCCGGGCACTTCGTTCCGGCTGCCGACCCGATACCAGACGAAGAAGCTGGCCACGGGGGCGATGTGCACCTCGCGGGTGAGGACGAGCAGGCCGTTGGCGAGCCGGTGTTCCTTCGTCTCTGGCGCATTCATAGCCTGCAGCGAGTATGCCAAAGCTTAACTGGGACTTAACCATCGGGCGCCCGCGGGCGACGTTACATCAGGTGGGGACGGCCGATCTTAACCCCTGCCTAACCGGCGCGCAGTAGCCTTATGGCGTGGGCTGAAACGGCGCCGGAAGCGACCGCGTGATGTAAGGTATCCAGTATGGCGGCAACGGCATCGACGGTCTCGGGTTCTTCGCCGCGGGCGCCTGTCAAGGCGCCGCCAGAGCGCCATCCGGTGATGGCCGGAGCCCCGGCCAGCCATCCAGCAGGTACGGGGTTGTGGCTGCTGCGGCGCGCCGGCCTGGTGGCCGGGGGCGTGGCCGCCCTGCGGGCGGCGATTGCGGGGGCGGCGGCCAGCCGCAATGGCCGGCAGGCGCCGCTCGCGTCCGACCGTGACCGGATCGCCCATCTGCTGCGCCGCGCCGGCTTCGGCTATTCGCAGGATGACCTGGACCGGTACACGGGGATGGGCGTGGCCGGCGCGATCGACCACCTGCTCAACTATGAACGGGTGCCAGACGACGTCGATGAGCGCCTGGAGGGCTACCGGCTCAATCTGAACGCGGCCGCGGACCTGCAGCGCTGGTGGCTGCTGCGCATGATCTACACACGGCGCCCGCTGCTGGAGAAGATGGTGCTCTTCTGGCACGGGCTGCTGGTGAGCGGGTACGCGAAGGTCGGCCTGCCTCAGCCTAAGCCGGAGAACCCCAACCCGCCCAACCTGATGCTGAACCAGAACCAGTTCTTTCGCGCCCATGCCCTGGACGACTTCGGCGCCATCCTGAAGGGCATCTCCCGCGACCCAGCGATGGTGATCTACCTGGACAGCCGCGTGAACCGCAAGGGGAAGCCGAACGAGAACTACGCGCGGGAGCTGATGGAGCTGTTCAGCCTCGGAGTCTACGGGCCGGACGGGCAGCCGAACTACACCGAGCAGGACGTGCGCGAAGCCGCCCGCGCCTTCACCGGCTGGGGCCTCAACCAGCAGCAGGAGTTCGTCTTCAGCCCCGGCCAGCATGACACCGGCCTGAAGACCATCTTCGGCTGGACGGGCAACTTTACCGGCGATGACGTGATTGACCTGATCCTGGCCCATCCGTCCTGCCCCTACTACATCGCGCGGCGCCTGTTCTCGTTCTTCGCCTATGACGATCCGGAGCCGGAAGCGCTGGCACCCGTGGTCCGCGCCTTCCAGGAGTCGGGGGGCAGCATCAAGGCCACGGTGCGCGCGATCCTGACCTCGCCGGCCTTCTTCTCGGAGCGAGCCTACCGCGCGAAGGTGAAGGCGCCGGTGGAGTACCTGGCCGGCATCGCGCGGGCGTTCCAGCTCCAGACGGACGCCTTCGGCCTGGACGCCAGCGCCCGACGCATGGGGCAGACGCTCTTCAACCCGCCGAATGTGGCCGGCTGGCCGGGTGGGGCGCAGTGGTTCACCACCACGAGCTGGCTGGAGCGGGTCAATCTGGCCAACCGGCTGCTGACCATCCGCAAGGATGAGCACACTCAGCCCATCAACTTCCTGGCCATTCTCCAGCGGCACGGCCTCGCCTCGCCGGAGAAGGTGGTGGACTACTTCCTTGGACTGCTGGTCGATGGCCAGGTGACGCCCCAGCAGCGCCAGACGCTGATCGACTACGTCACGCAAGGCAACCTGTGGCCCAGGTCGGGGCTGCCCGCGCGGGAGACGGACCCCGCGGTGGACCGCAAGGTGCGCGGCCTGGCCTACCTGATCGTCGCCATGCCCGAGTTCCAGCTAGCATAAGCAAAGGAGCCAGATCGCCATGACCATGCTTACGCGGCGCATCTTCATCCAGGATGGGTTCAAGGTCGTCTCCCTCGGGTTCGCGCTGCCCCACGTCTTCACGCGGGCGGTGCAGGCGGCGGAGATCGAGGCCGGGCGGGAGCCGGGGGTGCTGCGGGTGCCCGGCGAGGCGCCGAACGACCCGTACGCCGGCCGCACGCTGATCGTCGTCCAGATGGCGGGGGGGAACGACGGGCTGAATACGGTGGTGCCCTACACGGAGGGGCTCTATTACCAGCATCGCAAGAACCTCGGCATTCCAGAGGACCAGGTGCTGAGGCTCGACGACCGCTTCGGGCTGCACCCGTCGATGGCCGGCTTCAAGGCGCTGTGGGACAGCGGCAACCTGGCCATCGTGCACGGGGTGGGCTACCCCAACCCCAGCTTCTCGCACTTCAAGTCGATGGACATCTGGCAGACGGCCGATCCGGAGGGCCGCGCCAGCGAGGGCTGGCTGGCCAAGCTGGTCAAGGGCACGGTGGACAAGCGGGGGCACCCCTTTGCCGGCTTTGCCGCCGGCGGCACCCTGCCTCCCGCCCTGATGGCCCCCGATTACCCCATCCCGGCCGTGGACAACGTCGCCAACTACAAGATCCTGCCGGACCCGCGCTATCCGGCCGACGGGCCGGTGCGCCAGGCGGCCCTGGTGCAGCTCTACCAGGCGCACGCGGGGAATGGCCCCTTCGGGCAGGTCTTGCAGAGCACCCAGCAAGGGACGCTTGACAGCATTGAGCGCCTGCAGCAGGCGCACGCCGCCTACCAGCCGGCGGTGGAGTACCCCAAGGACGGGTTCTCCGCGGGGCTCAAGCTGCTGGCGGAGACGATTACCGGCGACCTCGGCGTGAAGGTCGGATACATCACCATCGGCGGATTTGACACCCATTCGGGCCAGAAGAACCAGCAGGCGCGCCTGCTCCAGACCCTATCCGACGGGCTGAAGGCCTTCTGGGACGACCTGACGGCGCACGGCAAGGCTGGCGACGTGATGATCATGACCTGGAGTGAGTTCGGGCGGCGCGTGATTGAGAACGGCTCCAACGGGACCGATCACGGGACGGCGGCGCCCCAGTTCATCATCGGCCAGCACATCCGCGCCGGCCACTGGGGTGAGCCGCCCAGCCTGAGCGACCTGGACCGCGGCAACTTCAAGTTCACCACCGACTTCCGCTCGGTCTACAGCACGGTAATGGACGGCTGGCTCGGGGCGCCGGCGGAAAAGGTGCTGGGGGCGCGCTTCCCCGTGCTGGGCTTCCTCGGCGCCGGCGCTTCGGCCTGACGTCCCATGATCTGACGCGCCCGCTTCGGCCCGCTCTGCGGCGGTGCGGCTCCGGCCGCCTGTCCTCCCGGCCCCATGGCGGCGGCCCGGCGCGCTATACTGCCAGCAGAGGGACGCGTAGTGGGACCGCAGACAGGGGTCACGACGGCGGGTGGCCCGCCCGGCATGCTGGAGGCCGGCCAGGCATTCGCCAGCGGCACCACGTTCATTCGTCCGCAGGAGTGGATGGAGGTGCTGGCGCGCGCGTACCGCATCTCGCCGCGGCAGGCCGGACAGCTCCTGCGGGCGGCGGCTGAGGAGGCCATCGCCGACGGGGACACGCACGACCTGCTAGGGGTCTGGGACCGCGCCTGCCGCGCCTGCGACCGCTACGTGGCGCGGCGCGAGTTCGCCGTCGGCATCATGCTCGGCTACTTCCGCTGGCGGACGCGACCGGATGGGTCCGAGGAGCTGGCCCCCACGGCCCTGGCGCAGGCAGCCGGCGTCCAGCGCATCTCGCAGGACATCGACGCGGCGATCGATGCGGCCTTCGACAGCGAGACGGAGATCGAGATCGAGCCGGAGCCGTGGACGGGCGTATAGTATAGCCTGCGCGGTTCATCAAGTAGGGCGTCCACGTCTGCCGTGACCCGGGGGAAGGGGAGCGCCTTCCCGCGGAGCGAAGAGCCGAGGCCGGCGTAAGGCCCGATCGCCGTACCTGCGACGCTCAGTCCGTGGAGCCGCTCGGATCGTGCACTGCTGGCGCCGGCGCGGGTGAGGCCAGGCGCCGGCTAACGGCCGCCCGAAGGAACAGCAGGCCCATGGCGGCCAGGAAAAGGCCGGCCGCGGCGATGACCCAGTTGTAGATGGCTGGGCTGGCGATGGCCCGCCCGTTGGCCACGGCCAGGGCGACCGCGGCGTACCAGCTCAGGTCGGACAGGATGTGGCCGGTGTAGAAGGCGGTGATGCCGGACAGCCCGCGGTGCAGGGCGATGGCGACGTAGCCGGCGCCGATGGTGGCCCACCAGAGCACCCAGTAGGGGTTGGAGGCGCTCACCACCACGCCGAGCGCGACCGGGGCCAGGCCAATGGCGCCGGCCGGGGCCATGTCCGCCACCACCCGTTGCGCCAGTCCGTCGCTCACCATGGTCCAGCCGAGCCAGATCAGGGTCACGCCGCCGGCGCCGGCGATGGCGCGGGTCACCGCCGGCCGCCGCAGGACGGGCCCCAGCCCCAGGGCCAGCGCCACCACGATGGCCAGCTCCAGCACGCCGTGCCCGGCCACCAGGGCCGGGCCCGCCCAGAAGCCTGAGGCGGCGGCCCCGGCGACGACGGCGGCGAAGAGCGGGCCGGGCACGAGCGCCCCCGAGAAGCCGACCAGCAGTGACGTGACAAAGAGGCCGGGCAGGCCGCCGAGCAACGACGCGCGGGGAAGACGTAACCGCATCGTCACCAGCATACTGGCTATGGGCGCACCAGCGTACGGCTCCGGCTGCTGCGTTCCCTCTCTCACAGGAAGCGGGCCAGGGTGAGGGCTCCCAGGTGAGGGCTCCCATGGGGAAGAGTCCCATCTCCCCGTGAGAGACGGCCAGGGGCGAGAGCTGCGCCAGCCGCACCGACGGCTCCTCTCGCGATGGGACGCCATCGACCGTAGTGATGGTTCACGCGCGGCGGCACCGCCGCCAGCCGCACCTACCGCTCTTCTCGCGATCGAACAGGGCCGGCGCCGGCCCACGGTGCCGCCGCGCGGCAAGGGTAGCCAGATGGGCCCGGGGGAACTCACGCTCTGCAAGTAAAGGCGCCCGTCGGGGAGCTCGGCCAACAGGGGTGCGGGCGTGGGTGATGGGCTACCGATTGGGCAGCAGCAGCCAGACGGGCCGCCCCGTGCGCGAGAGCGGGCCGCGTCTTATCTGAAGAATAGGGGGTGACCGATGGGACTCGAACCCACAACCACTGGAGCCACAATCCAGTGCTCTACCATTGAGCTACGGCCACCACACGCCGGAGCGCACGCCAGTAGCGCGGCGCGCGTAGATTTTACCAGAGAGGGTCACCTGGGCGGCAGCCCCGGCGGGTGCCGTGTGTCGGTTCGAAACGGTGTTGGTGGCTTGGCCCGAGGCCCGTTGTGGTGACGCGTTTCAGGTAAGCGACAGGACATCGCTGGACCTGGATCCCCTGAGCACTAGACGATGCAACTACGTCTTGCACCCCATCCGGACGGACCGGCTGTGCCTACCGCTGGTACAATTTCGTGGTCGCGGGGAGTAGCTCAGCCCGGTAGAGCACCACGTTTGGGACGTGGGGGTCGGAGGTTCAAGTCCTCTCTCCCCGACCGCGCTTCACGCGTCGCTGGACGCGTCACCTCCCATCGGCCAGGCGCGGAGCCGCCAGGGTGTGCTGCTGGATGGAGTGCGTTGCCGGAGGGTCTCGGAGATCTCAACCGGCTCAAGGGGGCGCGCCCGGCCATCGCCCGCGGGGAGGCTGGGGCCCACGGGGGCCATTCGCCCGTGCCGCGTACTGGTTGAGGAGGTGCACGGCGTAGGCGCCCACCAGCACGAACAGCCAGGCGGCGCACGTGGCCGCGATGATGCCGGCCCCCTGGCCATAGCCTGCATCCACGCGGTAGTAGACCGCCCACCACAGGATCGCCGCCAGCAGCCCTTGGATCATGCGGTCCTGCAGCGTCCCGCGGAGCTTTCCGCCCCCCTTTGCCGGCTTCGGGCTCGGGCCTCCGGTTGCCATGCTTGCAGTATAGTCGCTCCGTGCCCGTTTGCACGAGCCCCGCGCGTCATGATCCACGCTGCCGGGCCGACCGGCGAGCGGACGGCGCATTGCGCCGCGCCCGTCCGCCTGCGCGATGACGGCGCCCCGTTCACCGGGCCCCACAGGGGCACTACAGGGGCGCAGACTGTGCAATATACACAGCCGTAAAGGCCCCGATTTCGGGCATCCTGCACGGTGGGTTTGCTGGCAGGCGCGTACTACCATGGAGGTCATTGCTGCAGACGACAGGCGCGCCTGGCCAGAGCACTGCCGGTCCGACGCTGTGATCGCCACACAGACCAGGGAAGATGGGGCGGTAGGGTGGGGCGCTGAGCGCCGCGTCCGCCTCGCCGGCCGGCCCCGTGTCTGTGTGGGGCGGAGCGGTGGAGGCCGGCCGCGCCGGGGCGCCTGGGCCGGCGCGCGCGGCATGATCGTGGAAGCTGCCTCCGCCAGCCACCCGGGACTGCGACGGCGTGACAATGAAGACGCCGTGGTGGCCTGCATCCCCGACGATCCCGACGTCCTGGCCGGCAAAGGCGCCCTCTTCGCCGTGGCCGATGGCCTGGGCGGGCACGCCGCCGGAGAGGTCGCCAGCAGGGCGGCGCTGGACGCCCTCGTGGGGGAGTACTATTCGCCGCGCGCCCCGCACCGAGTGGAGGCGGCCATGCAGCAGGCGGTGCAGGCCGCGAACCTGCGCGTCTACGCCCTGGCCCACGGCGCTGATCCCACGCTGCATGGCATGCAGACCACGCTGGCGGCGGTGGTCCTGGCCGGACGCCACGCCTACGTCGCGCACGCCGGCGATTCGCGCGTCTACCTGCTCCGGAACGGGGAGTTCACCCAGCTCACCGCCGACCACTCCGAGGCTGCCGAGCTGCTGCGGTTGCGCCTGATTACGCCGGAACAGGCCCGCGAGCATCCGCGGCGCAACGTGCTCACCCGCACCCTCGGCCACCACCGGCTCCTGCGCCCCGACTTCGCCCGCCTGGCGGTCCTGGCGGGCGACGCCTTCTTGCTGTGCACTGATGGCCTGTGGGGCGAGGTCGAGCCGGCGGACCTGCGCCGAGCGACCCAGATGGCGCCGGCCGCGGCCTGCCGCGAGCTGGTGCGCCTCGCGTGCGAGCGCGGGGGGAGCGACAATATCACCGTGCAAGTGGTCAGGGTGATCGAGGCCGGCGCTGAGCCGCAGGCGCCACGGGCCGGCCGCATCGCGCGCCTGCTGGCCGGACTGCGCGGGGGCTAAGCCACGCGGCGTAACCACGTCATGGGAGGTCGTGCCACGTGACTGCCAGCGTGCCTCCGGAGCGCCTGCCGCCCGGCCGCGCCGTTACCGCCGAAGACGTCCTGGCGCAGGTGAAGCGGGGCCCCATCCGCTTCATTGAGCTGCACTTTACGGACGTGGCCGGCGCGATCAAGAGCGTGGTGCTGCCCGCCGGCCAGCTGCGCGAGACGCTGGACTACGGCCACTGGTTCGACGGCTCTTCCCTGGAGGGGGCGGCGCGCCTGATGGAATCCGACCTGATCCTGCGGCCGGACCTCAGCACGTGGAGCGTGCTCCCCTGGTCGGAGGCGAGCGGCGACCGCACGGCGCGCCTGATCTGCGACGTGGAGACCCCCGACGGGACGCCGTTCCCCGCCGACCCGCGGGCCGTCCTGCGGCGGGCGATCCAGGACGCCGGTGAGCGCGGGCTGCGCTACCTGGTGGCCCCGGAGGTGGAGTTCTTTCTGTTTCGGGCAGGGGCCGGCGAGGTGCAGGCGGCGGCCCAGATCGTCGCCGCTGGTCCAGCCGACTCAGCAGGGTACTTCGACGCTGCCGCACGCCAGGGCGAACGGGTCCGGGACGAGATGATCCAGACCCTCGGCGCCCTCGGCGTGCCCGTGGCGGCCAGCCACCATGAGATCGGCCCCGGCCAGCAGGAGATCGACCTCCCGCTGCTGCCGGCCCTGGCGGCGGCGGACGCCATCGTGACCTGCAAGTTCATCGCCAAGGCCGTGGCGCGGCGCTTCGGCCTGGTGGCGACGTTCATGCCGAAGCCCCTGGCCGGCGCCGCCGGCTCCGGCCTGCACCTGCACCAGGTCCTGCTGGATGAGGCCGGGGCGTGCGTATTGCAGGATGCCGGCGACCAGCACGGGCTCTCCCAGCAGGGCCGGTCGTTCCTGGCCGGGCAGCTGGCCCACGGGCGGGCCATGTGCGCCGTGCTGGCGCCCACCGTGAACTCATACAAGCGCCTTGGCCACGGCTTCGATGCCCCCGGCTCACTGGCGTGGAGCCACAGCAACCCGCTGGCGGCCATCCACGTGGTGCGCGCGGCCATGGGCGGCGCGCCGGCCGGCTCGCGCGGGCGGGGAGGGGGCGGGTTCCCGAGGCGGCTGGCCGTCGCGGCGCCGCTCGATGAGACCGCCCACGCCTGGAGCGGGGTCGATGCGCTGCGGGTAGAGCTGCGCTGCGCGGACCCGTCGTGCAATCCCTATCTCGCGCTGGCCGTGGCGCTGGCGGCCGGCCTGGATGGGATCCGCCGCGGGCTCTCCGCTCCGGCGCCCCTCAACGACACCGGGGCCGACCACGCGCCGGACGAGGCCCACCTGGAGGTCCTTCCCGCCTCGCTCGGCGAGGCCATCGGCGAGCTGGAATGGGACCCTGTGGTCCGTGACGCCCTGGGGGCGCCGGTCTACGAGCGGTTCCTGGCCGCCAAGGAGCGGGAGTGGCAGGAGTACCGGCGCCAGATCAGCACCTGGGAGCTCGAGCGCTATTTCGAGCCGTCGTAGCCGGGGCGCAGACGTTGACGCTGCCCGCGCCGGCTGTTATCTTCACGGTAGCTGACTAATTGAGTCGACGAACTCAATTTTCTCTAGGGGGAGGCCTGTGTCGAGCAGCACCGCCACCGCGCCCATGGGGCAGCTTGCCCTGGTGCAGCGTCGCGTTCTGGCCGGCAATACGGGGCTGGCGCAGGTATGGTTCCGATCGGCCGTGCTGGAGCGGTACCGCCACCTGCCGGGCTACAAGATCGTCCGCACCAACACCGTGGGGCGCCTGCGCGGCCCGCAGTGGACTGCCGACTTCGGCATCGCAGGTGACGGCGACTCCTTGATCCACCTGTCGGCCGAGGCGGCGAGCGCGATCCCTGAGGCAGAGCGGGAGCACTGGGCACAGCATGCCACGGGCCTACCGGTGAGCGCCAGCTATCTCACCATGCAGCTCACCCGCGGCGCCTGCATCGACGACGGCGACGTGCGCCCCTGGTAAGGTCAGACGTCAAACCGCAAAGGAGGCAGTCCGATGGCAGCGACCGAAGGCATCGCGAATCCCGAAGCCCTGGTTAGCACGCAATGGGTGGCCGAGCACCTGGAGGACCCGCAGGTGCGCCTGGTGGAGGTGGACGTGGACACCACCGCCTATGAGCGGGGG
>DAOTTI010000157.1:0-28930 GCA_034437795.1 Chloroflexota bacterium
GCACGCGCAGCGCGGCGGCGGCGACGAGCAGGAGGGTGGCCCCCAGCCGGCGCCCGACGACGGCGCGGCGCAGGGCCCGTCGGCCCAGGACGATGGCCACCCCGCCGGCCAGCACCACCACGGCCCACGGCGCGGCCGCCCAGCCGGCGAGGGCGGCGGCGCGGCCGGCCCAGCCGTGCGTCAGCGAGCCAGTCGGCGAGAAGACGGCCACCAGCGTGAAGGCGCCCGTGCCGGCCAGCAGCGCCCCCAGCACCCGCGGGTTGAAGAAGGCGTCCGGCGGAATGACGGGGAGCGTCCGCAGGCGCGGCAGCCGCAGGCCAAACGCCCGCCCCGCGCGCCGTGACGCCGCCCGGCCCGGCAGGCCGGAACGGCGGTGCGCCGGCGCCGAGCCCGGCGCCGGCCAGGGCGCGCCGGAGTCTCTGGCACGGGCTACCGGTGGACGAACCTTTGCGGCGATCGAACGACACCTCCCGCGGGATCGCGGCGGCGGGCACCGCCACAACCGTTGAACGAGCAGCGATAGACCTGGTCTCTACCGCTTCCTGGCCCAGGGCCGAGCGTGCCCACGGCTCCCCTTCGCGCGCATGGTCCTTGCACGGGCGAGGCGCTACACCTCCATCACCAGCGGCAGGATCATCGGGCGCCGGCGGGTCTGATCATAGATGAACTTGGAGAGCACGTCGCGGATCTTGCTCTTCACGAACTGCCAGTCGATCTTGGTGGGCTCTTCATCCGCGCCGGCGCGGGCGGCCTGGAGGGCTAGCTCCACCTGGGCCCGCGCCTGCTCGATCAGCTCACTGCTCTCACGAGTGTAGACGAAGCCGCGGGAGACGATATCCGGCCCGGCGACGACGATGCCGGTCTCCCGCTCCACGGTGATGGTGACGATCAGGATGCCGTCCTGGGCCAGCACCTGCCGGTCGCGTAGGACGACCTGCCCCACGTCGCCCACCCCCAGGCCATCCACGAAGACGTAGCCGGCCGGCACGTGGGTGGTGACCTCCATCCGCTCCCCGTCGTACTCCAGCACGTCGCCATCCTCGATGATGAAGATGTTCTCGCTGGGGATGCCGAGGGCGTTGGCCAGGCGGGCGTGCAGGATCAGGTGGCGGTACTCGCCGTGGATGGGCACGAAGTACCTGGGCTTGACCAGGGAGATCATCAGCTTGAGCTCTTCCTGGCTGGCGTGGCCGGAGACGTGGACGGAGACGTCGCCGTCGTGGCCCCACAGGACGTTGGCGCCCAGCCGGAACAGGTTATCAATCGTGCGGTGGACCAGCTCCTCGTTCCCAGGGATGGGCGAGGCGGACATGATCACCGTATCCCCGGGGACGATCTCGATCTGGCGGTGGTCGCGATTGGCCATGCGCGTCAGAGCGGAGGTGGGCTCGCCCTGGCTGCCAGTGGTGATCAGGACCACCTGCCGCGGGGGCAGCCGGTTCACCAGGGCGATCTCCTCCGGCCGGATCAGGACGCCGGGGGGCGCCGAGAGGTAGCCTAGCTCCTGGGCGATGCTGGCGTTCTGGACCATGCTCCGGCCGATGATCCCCACCTTGCGGTCAAACCGCGCGGCGGCGTCGATCACCTGCTGCAGGCGGGAGATGAGCGAGGCGAAGGTGGTGACGATGATCCGGCCCCGGGCCGCCCCGAAGATGCTGTCGAAGGCCGCGCTGACGACCGCCTCGGACGGCGTGTACCCGGGGCGGTCGGCGTGGGTGCTGTCCGACAGGAGACAGAGCACGCCTTCGGCGCCCAGCGCCGCCAGCTTGGCGAAGTCGGTCTGCTTCTGGTCCACCGGCGTGTAGTCGAACTTGAAGTCGCCGGTATGGACCACTAGGCCCAGGGGCGTGCGTAGGGCGACCCCGACGCCGTCGGGGATGCTGTGGCAGACGTGGAAGAACTCGGCGGTGATGCTGCCGAAGCGCACCACGTCGTCATGGGCGATGGTGTGGATGGTGACGCGCTCCGCCATGCGGTGCTCGCGGAGCTTGGCCGTGATCAGGCCGGCCGTCAGCCTGGTCGTCCAGATGGGCGGGAAGCTGAGCTGGGGCAGGACGTACGGCAGGGAGCCGGTGTGGTCCTCATGCCCGTGCGTGATGATGATCCCCCGGATCCGGTGCAGCTTATCCAGCAGGTAGGAGACGTCTGGGATCACCAGGTCCACCCCGAGCATCTCGTTCTCGGGGAACATCACCCCCACGTCGATGATGACGATGTCATCACCGCACTCGATCACCATCATGTTGCGGCCGATCTCGCCCAGGCCGCCGAGCGGGATAATGCGTAGACGTTCAGCGGGAAGCACACGTCGAGCCATCAATTAGCTATCCTGACACGCTCCAATCACCCGTGCAAGCGCCGCGCCGTTGCACAGCATGTGAAACGGCCCCAGCGCCTCTGGCTGAAGCTGCTGCTGGCCGGTGCGATCTTTGGGCTGGGGGCCGTGGGTGGCGCGCTCACCGCGCAATCCGGCCGCCAGGCCACGCCCGCACCGGTGGTCGTGGCATCTGCCCCCTGATCCCTGCCTCATGCGCCATCACCCCGCCATGCTGGTTGTACCGCGGGGGTCCACGCAGGGGCAGTCCCCAGCAGGTCGTCTGCAACGTCTAGCACGGCACTCATGATGGCAGGCGCGGCCGACATGGCAGGGTGGCGCCGGCGTTCCTCGCCCGGATTATCCACCAGGCGGCGCCCTCGCCGCCCGCTCCGCGGGCTCCCGCTCTCCCAGAGGGACAGGGGACGTTCCGCTGGCCGTGATTGATCCGGGTTAGACGGCTGCGCCTTCACCTTCGCCCAAAGGGGCGACACGCGATCCGGACGAACCGGCAGCGCGGCGCGGCGGCAGCGCGGCCAGCGCGCTGCACGGTATGATGCCGCTCCAGTAGGAGGCGGGCAATGGAATACCGGCAACTCGGCAAGAGCGGGCTGAAGGTCAGCGCCATCGGGCTGGGCGGCAACACCTTCGGCAATGGGGCGGACGAGGCGCAGACGGCGCGGATCATTCACCACGCGCTGGACCTGGGGATCAACTTCATCGACACGGCCGACATCTACTCGCGGGGGCTCTCCGAGACCTATGTCGGCAAGGCCGTGGCCGGGCGGCGGCGGGAGGCGATCATCGCCACCAAGGTGCGGGGCCGGATGGGGGACCGGCCGAACGACGAAGGGCTGTCTCGCAAGCACATCATGGAAGGGGTGGAGGCGTCGCTCCGGCGCCTGGGGACCGATTACATCGATCTCTACCAGGTGCACAACGTGGACCCGACCACGCCGATCTACGAGACGCTGGCGGCGCTGGACGACCTGGTCCACCAGGGCAAGGTCCGCTACCTGGGCTGCTCCAACTTCCTGGCCTGGCAGGTCTGCGAGGCCCTGTGGGCCGCCGACCGCAAGAACCTGACGCCGTTCGTCTCGGTCCAGCCTCGCTACAACATCCTGGACCGGCAGATTGAGCGGGAGCTGCTCCCCTTCTGCCGCCAGTACGGGATTGGGATCATCCCCTATAGCCCGCTGGCCGGCGGGATCCTGACGGCGAAGTACCAGCCGGGCCAGCCCCCGCCGCCGGACACGCGGGCGGCCCGTAACCCGCGCATGCAGCAGCAACTGACCGAGCAGAACCTGGCGCGGGTGGAACGGCTGGAGCGCTGGGCGCGCGACCGCGGCCACACGGCGGCCGAGCTGGCGCTGGCCTGGCTCCTGGCGCACCCCGAGGTATCCACCGTGATCGCGGGGGCGACCAGGCCGGAGCAGGTCGAGGCCAATGCCCGAGCGGCCGACTGGAAGCTCACCGAGGCTGATCTGAAGGAGATCGACGCGGCGCTGGGCGCAGGGAGTAGCGAGTAGCGAGGGGCGAGTGGCGAGTAGCGAGTGAGGTAGGTGCAGGCGGGTCAGCCGGAGGGCCGGCGGGAGCGATCGCGCCCGGCCGGGCGCATGGAGGAGGGAGACGTAAAGGCCATTGACGCGGCTGGCTCGGCAGACGCCCGGCCGGCGCGTGGAGGGAAGAGAGCGTGAAGATTGAGCGCATTGAGACCTTTCTGGCCAACATTGGCTCGCGCAACCTGTGCTTCGTCAAGGTGCGCACGGATGACGGGCTGCATGGGATCGGGGAGGCCTACTCCGTCGGGCCGGACCGGGCTACGGAGGCGGCCATTCACGACTTCGAAGAATGGCTGATCGGGCAGGACCCGCTCCGGATCGAGCACCTGTGGGCGCTGATGTACAACGGGACGCGCTTCCCGCCGGGGCCGACGATCCTGGCCGCGCTGTCGGGCATCGAGCATGCCCTGTGGGACATCAAGGGGAAGGCGCTGGGAGTGCCGGTCTATCAGCTCCTCGGCGGGGCGGTGCGAGAGCGGGTCCGCGTCTACCAGAACCCCGGCGGGGGCTCGCCGGCGGAGCTGGCGGAGCGGGCGATCGCCTGCATCGAGCGCTACGGCTACACCGCGCTCAAGATCAGCCCCCATCCACCGGGGGCCGAGAAGATGCCGTGGAACGCGGTGGTGCGGGCCGCGGCGGAGCGGATGAAGGCGGTGCGCGACGCCGTCGGCCCGGACATAGACATCGGGCTGGACCCGCACGCGCGGATCTTTGAGCCGGTGCGGGCGCTCCAGATGGCGCGGGCGGTGGCCGAGTACAACCCCTACTTCTTTGAGGAGCCGATCCGCCCCGAGAACATCGACGCGCTGGCATCGTTCAAGCGGCAGTGCCCTATCCCTGTGGCCACGGGGGAATGCCTTTACACCAAGTTCGAGTTCCGCGACCTGATCGTCCGCGAGGCGGCGGACATCATCCAGCCGGACATCTGCCTGATGGGCGGCATCCTGGAGATGAAGAAGGTGGCGGCCATCGCCGAGGCCAGCTACGTGGTGGTCGCGCCCCACAATCCGATGGGACCGGTGGCTACGGCCGTGAACGTGCACTTTGCGGCCTCCACCCCCAACTTCGTGGTGCTGGAGTACAACCCTGACGACCGGCCCCCGCGGCGCGACCTGGTCCAGGAACCGCTGGTGGTGAAGAACGGCTACATTGAGCTGCCGGCGAAGCCTGGCCTTGGCATCGAGCTCAATGAGGAGGCGTTCCGGAAATACCCGTTCCGCTCCTGGCGACGCACGAGCCCCATCCGGCCGGACGGCTCGATCGGGTTCAACTGAGGGGCCTTGCAGCGGACCTCACCCCTCCGGATCCCGCCCCGACGGAGGGACACGGCGCCGCGGGGACGCGGTTAGCGCTAGCGCGGATACTTGACCAGCGGAGCCCTCTCCCACAGGAAGACGACACGGTCCCCAACGAGCCCTCAGCCTGGCCCTTGCCCGAAAGGAGAGAGGACGGCCCCCAAGGAGCACCCACCCCGGCGCTCACCCACGGGCAGAGGGAAGGCCTGGCGGGTCGGGAGGAACCGAGGTTAGACGCGGGAATCGCGTTGGGTGCTGTAGGTCGGTAGGCCGAGCTTTCTTCGTAAGCGCAGGCGGCGCTGCTCGAACTGGGCGATGATCTGTTCCAGATCCGGATGGCCTGCGTCCAGCGTGCGCAGGGCCTGCTCGCAAACGGCCAGGGCCTCTTCGTACCGCTGCTGCATCTCCAGCGAGATCGCCTGGCGCTCGTACTCCTCTGCCTGCTGGCGACTGCGAAGCGGAGCCCGGTCCTGCAGGCCCCCTTCCTTGGAACCTGGAACGTTGAACCCTGGGCTTGATCCAGCGGTGGTTGACGCCATCACGACTCCAAGAGTACCTCGGACGCGCTCCGGCGGATGCGGGCGGCGGCGCGCGCTCGCCCGGTCTGGGTGTGGCGGTCTTTGTTCTCCCTGGCCGCCTTGGCCTGGGCCTGCCGTGCCAGGGCCTTGCGCACTCGCGCTCGCTCCTGGTCCGCCACCTGATCGCGGCGCGTCCGGCGCACCCAGTGCTCCCGCTCACCGGCGTCACGCTGGTGCTGCCTGAAATCCGTCGGATCGATCCGGTCTCGTTCGTCCATGACTGCCTCCTCGTGTGAATGACCCTCCATAGTGAGGCTGGCAAGGTCCATGCCGGTGGCGAAGAAGGCGCCCTTACCCTAACTCTCCCTATGGGAGAGGGGACCCCTGGGGAAAGGGGCTCGTCGCTGGCGTGAATGATCCGGGCTGGTTGAGCCGGCTTGAGCAGGGGTGGCCCCGTGTAGCCGGCGTGTAGCCGCGCCGCTTCAGCGGCTGGAGAACGCACTCCGCATCAGGTTTCCGGCAGCATGCGGGAAGCAGCCGGATGCCAGGGTGTGCGGCGTCAGCCCGTCTGCTGCATCAGGTTTGCGGCAGCAGGTGCAGGAAGCACGGCGGGGTGCCGCCCTCGGCCGCCGGCGCGCGCTCGCCGGTGAGGAACGGCAGCGTGACGGCGACGAACAGCTCAAACGCCTCACGCTGGGGCAGGTGGCCGGTGCCGTGGATGGTGGTCACGCGCGCGAGGCCATGGGGGACCAGGGCGCGGATGCGCTCCGCAGCCGCATCGGAGATGATGGCGCCCCGCGCCGGCTCACCGCGGACGACCAAGGTAGGGCAGGCGACCCGCCGTAGCTGGTCCTCCTGCGTCTCCGCGTCGAACCATCGCGCGTCTGTGTACACGAACGGGGAGACCAGCAGCGTGCTCTCCACAGTGTTGGCGATGTCTTCCGGATCGAAGCTCGGATGGGCGGCCATCAACTGCTCCGTCAGCGCGCGCCGGCCGAGCGCCTGGCGCTGCTTGAGCTGGGCGCGGCGCTCTGCCGCAGTCGGCCGCGGCCGCGCCGGCCCATCGTCGGGTACGGCGACGCGAATTGCAGGGTCAACGAGCAGAAGCCGGTCGATGGCGTCGGGATGGGCGGCCGCGAGCGCCAGGGCCACGCCCCCACCCATAGAGTGGCCGAGCACCGCCGGCCGCTCCAGTTCAAGGCGCTGGATGACGTGCCACGCGTCGGCGGCGAAGTCGGCATAGGTGTAGGCGTCGGCCGGCTTGTCGGAGAACCCGTGGCCGCGTTGGTCCAGCAGGATGCAGTCCAGGCGGTCCTCGACGCGACGGGCGAAGCGGGCCCAGTCCAGGCCCCAATCCGTCACGCCGTGCAGCACCAGCAGCGGTCGCCCGCTCCCGCGGCGCCAGTAGTTCAGGCGGATGCCCGCGGCGTCGACGTCGCCGCGGGTAAAGCCTTCCGGAAACTGATATCGAAGCGGTGTTTCATAAGCCATCGATGCTGGCCTCCTCCCCTCGCCATTGGCTGAATGATAGTGGCTCAGGCGCGGGGCGAATTGCCTTGCTCCAGGGGGCCGATGGCCAGCAGCCGGCCACGCCACCCAGGGGAAGGACGGACCGCATCCAGACAGTTCTCGCCAACGCAGCAGGGACGGAAGCCCCGCCGGACGCCTCCACGCGTCCATCACATCCGGCTCAGGGGAGGCGCCCCGAGCGTAGCCGCCAGGTGGTCCAGCTCGGCGAGCAACGTCTCTTCCAGCGGCAGCCCCTCCCTCAGGCGGCGCAGGCGCAGGTAGTGCTCCGGCTCGCCGGGCAGCAGCACGCCGGATGATCCTTCGGCCGGCGGGCAGCTATGGAGCTGGTCGACCAGCTGGCCCATGCGGTCCAGGAACTCGTCATACGGGGTGAAGGCCTCGATGCGGTAAGCCTCGAAGAAGTGGCTGGAGCCGGGCGTGCCCAGGCCGCGCCCGAAGCGCCCGCCGGAGAGCACGCCGCAGAGCACGTCCAGCACCACGGCCAGGCCGTAGCCCTTGGGGCCGCCCAGGGGCAGCAGGGCGCCCTGGCGGGCGGCGACGGGGTCGGTGGTCGGCCGGCCCTCTTTGTCCACGGCCCAGCCCAGCGGGATCGGCTCGCCACGGAGACGGGCCACGTCCAGCTTGCCCCCGGCGACGACGCTGGTGGCCATGTCCAGCACCAGCGGCGCGTCGCGCCCCGTGGGGATGGCGTACGCCAGGGGGTTATTGCCGACCATCTTCTCCCGCCCGCCGGTGGGCATCATGTTGATGCCGGCGTTGGTGGCGGCGAAGCCGATGCAGCGCTGGGGGAGCGCCATCATGGCCCAGTAGGCCATAGCGCCGCAGTGGGTGGAGTTGCGCACAGCCACGGCGCCATGGCCGCCGTCCGCCGCCCGCTCCAGCGCTAGGCGCATCGCCGCGCCGGCGGCCAGCTGGCCCATCCCGTGGCCGCCATCAATGACGAGCGCCCAGCCGCTATCGGTCACTACCCTGATCTCCGGCTGGGCGACGATGGCGCCGCTGCGTAGGCCACGGGCGTAGGCGGGCATGCGCTGCACCCCGTGCGAGTGCACGCCCCGCAGATCCGCCTCCACGAGGGTCTCCGCCACCAGCGCGGCGTCCGCCTCGCGCAGGCCGAGGCGCAGGAAGATATCGGTGGCCCATACCTGGAGGGCCGAGGCGCTCACCACGACGCTTGCCATCGCACGCGATCCCATTTCCGATCCCGGAGCTCGGCCGGAACCCGCCGGCTTCCTCTTTACCCCTTGAGCTGTGAACCGTCAACCTTGAAATCGGTTTTTAGTCGGCGCTTGCTACCGGCTCCAGGCCAGCGGCCCAGCGGATGCCGCGGGCGAGTAGCTCGCGGAAGCCCGTGTGCGCGAAGGAGCGGGCGTCGTGGCCCAGCGCGGAGTAGAAGAGCCGGCCTCGGCCGATCTCCCGCACCCAGCTGCTGGGCTCGCCGTCCACGGCGCCTGATGGGTGGTGGCTGGTCTGGAGCACGTGGAGCGCGCCGCGATCAGGGAACTCGCTCTGGTAGCACTCGTCCTCGATCTCGATCGTTCCCAGGCCGCGCATGATGGGGTGGTCGGGGTCCGCGACCCTGACGGTAAACGGCCCGTAGGGCGGGTGCTTGACGAAGCGCGCGCCGATCAAGGCGAGCAGGTCGGGATTGGCGTCGGCCGTGGCGATGTGCAGAGGCACGAACCCGCCGCCCCGCTCGATGAAGCGCCGCAGCCCGGCAAACTGCTCGGCAGTGCACTCGTGGTTGCGCCCGCCGGTGTAGGCGATGAGCAGGTCATACGGCGCGATGCGCTCCCAGCGGAGCCAGTCCCAGTCGCTGGTGACGTCGATCTGTAACCAGGGGAGCGTCCAGAGGAACTCGGCCAGTGCGGCGCGCGTGGCGGGGCGCGCGTGGCCGCCGTCGAACAGGACGAGGGCGCGGGTCTTTGGGGCAGGCTGGTCAGGCATGGCTCTCTCCCTCAATGGCTGTGGCGGACCAGTGTAGCGCAGGATGGGGGCGGCACCCCGCTGGCCCGCTCCTGCCGCACGTGCAGGCCATCCAGGGTGGTGGGGGACGGCAGGGGCCAGCAGGAGCGGCGCCGTAGCCGGGGGTGGCCCTGGCCAGCTTCGTCTCCACAGTCGCTGACTGACCACCGGGGTCAGAGGGAGAGGCGCGCTCACGGGCGAAGCGCCCGCTTGGTGATCAGCGCAGGCCCCGCTCACGCAACAGCCGGTCGGCCCAGGCGGCGTCGGCCGGCGCCAGGGGCGAGACCGGCTCCAGGCGGTAATCAATGGCCAGGTCGTAGGCGCCGCGGTCATAGGCTGTATTCAGGACCTGCTGCCGGTCCACCTGCGGCTCTGCTTCACCTTCCCGCAGCGGAATGGGGATGGTGGGGAGCGCCTGGCGCAGGGAGACGACGTAGAGATCGGCGCGGTGACGCTGGTGGCCTTGGGAGAACACCACGCGGTTATCACCCGCCATCGCACGGGCCAGCGGCGCGCCACGATGAAGGAGCGGCATCGGCTCACCGGCGCGAAGCAGGTCAATCTCCACCAGATTGCTGCGCGTCTCGGCGATTGTCAAGCGCTTCTGCTCGTACTGCTGGCGCCCTTTCCCCGTGCGCTTGTTGGTCGGCGGGCGAGAGCTCAGGGTCTTCGAGGTGGGGATCCATTCCGGGGAAGGGGGATGGCACGGCGCGGGCTCCTCGGCGCGCGGTTCACCTGCGGCACAGCACGGTCGCCGGGCCGTGCACGGTGCATCTGGTTTTCGCGGCGGGCGAGGCCCTCACCCTGGCCCTCTCCCTGTGGGAAAGAAGGAGCCCCACCCCAACCCTCTCCCGATGGGGAGAGGGGATAACTCCCTGTCCAGAGGGAGAGAGGACTACTTGCTGGGCGTGAAGAAGCCGGCTGGCGCTGGGGCCCGCTCGCGTGCCGGTGGGGAGATGCGCGCCGACGCGCGAACGGGCCGGAACGGGCAGGCCAGGCCGCGCGGCGCGTTCTACGCATCCGCTGGTCGCGACGCGCGCTTGCTGGCCTTACGGTGCGCGAGGTATATGAGCGCCCATCGGCGGATGGGGTTAGAAGCTCAGCTCGCGCTGCTCCAGGATCTTCGACTCATCCAGCTCCATGCCGATGCCGGGCTGGTTGAGCGCCGCTACGTCTACCTGGCCGCCGGTGGGGTGTACCGGCGTCTTGAGGAACCACTGGTGGATGACGTTCCACTTGACGAGGTACTCCAGCAGCGGGCAGAGGTTGGGGGGCTGGGAGGCGATCAGGTGGCAGGTCGCCGGCACTGAGTGGCCGTGGGGGATCACCGGCAGATCGTAGGTGGAGGCCAGGGCGCAGATCTTGAGCGTCTCCGAGAGACCGCCGCACCAGTAGATATCCGGCTGGAGCACGTCCACCGCGCCGGCATCCATGTAGCGCTTGAGCCCCCAGCGCGTGTACTCGTGCTCGCCGCCCGATACGGGGATGCCCAGCGGCTGGAGCGCGCGCCGGATCTGCACGTACACGTCGAGCTTGTCTGGCAGGACGGGCTCCTCCAACCAGCGGGGGCTGTATTCGGCGATGCGCCGCCCCACCTGGAGGGTGTAGGGCAGGTCCCAGCTCATCCAGGCGTCGAGCATCAGGTCCACGTCCGGCCCGATCGCCTCGCGTACGGCGCGGACCATGGCCACGTTGTGTTCGATCCCCTCCCTGCCGGACCCTGGGCCGTGGCGGAAGAACCACTTGGTGGCCCGCCAGCCCTGCGCGACCAGCTCCCTGGCGCGGGCGGCGGCGCGCTCCGGCTCGACCGAGTAGCCCAGCGCGCTGGCGTAGGCGGGGATCGTCTCGCGGGTGGGGCCGCCGAGCAGGCGATAGACCGGCTGGCCCAGCCACCGGCCCTTGAGGTCCCACAGGGCGCAGTCGACGGCGGAGAGGGCCATCATCGGCGGCCCCTTGCGCCCGTGCACCTGGGCGCGGTAGAGGCGGTCCCAGAGCCACTCAATGGCCAGCGGGTCCTCCCCCAGCAGATAGGGGCGCAGCTGGCGGGCAATGATGTACGCCTGGTCGTGGGGCAGGGGGCCGCCGGTGCCGCTGACGCCTTCGTCCGTCTCGATCCGCACGAAGATGCCCTCCATCCGGTAGTGGCCCCGCTCGTTGCGCGCCAGCGCCGGCGCCGGATCCTGGCGGTGCTGGGGATAGAGGTCGAGCGGCCGGACGAGGCGCTCCTCCCAGAACTCGCCTTCGAAGGGCATCTCGCCCTCAAGCTGGAGCAGGCGGACGGCAGTGATCTTCATGACCTGCGATGATGCCACATCCAGGGGGATCTCGGGCCGTCAGAGCCACGGGTTCCGTTCCGGCGGGAGCTGATGCCACATCCAGGGGGACCTCGGGTTGAACGGGGTGCCGACGTGTGACACAATGCGGGCGGGCTGGCGACGGTGGCGTTTCTCTTGGCTGCCCGGGGAGTGTTGCCGGCACGAACGCCGTGTGACACAATGCGGGCGGGCTGGCGGTGGCAAGCGCGGCAGCGCGGGCGAACCGGCCTCTGTGCCCGGCACCCATCACAACTCAATACCTACCACGCGAGGAGGATGTTGCTATGGCAGTGGAACGCGCGCAGCAGACCCGCAGGGGGTTCTTCAGGACGGCGGGCAGCGCCGCTGGCGCGGTCGCCGTCCTGGCCGCCTGGCCCCGGCCGGCATGGGCCGCGCCGGCGGACCAGATGGCGGAGTCGGTCAAGATCGTGAGCGCCCTGCCCATGACCGGCAGCAGCTACGGCCAGACCGTCACGGTGGTCAATGCCATCCGTATGGCCCTGGAGGAAGCCGGGCGTATGGCGGGGCCGTTCTTCGTCGAGTACGAGGCCTGGGATGACGCCACGGCCGCCGCCGGCAAGTGGGACCCGGCCAAGGCCGCTGAGCTGGCCAACCGCGCTGCGGCGGACCCGAACATCGTCGTCTACATCGGCCACTTCAACTCGGGCGCCGCCAAGATCGCCATTCCCATTCTCAACCTGGCCAACCTGGTGATGATCAGTCCGGCCAACACCTATCCTGGGCTGACCAAGCCCGGAAAGGGGGAGCCGGGCGAGCCGGACGTGTACTACCCCACCGGCAGGCGCAACTACACCCGCGTCGTGCCCGCGGACGACCTGCAGGGCGCCGTCGGGGCGGCCTTTGCCCAGACCCTGGGCGCTCGCAGCGCCTACGTCATCGACGACACGGAGACTTACGGGAAGGGGATCGCCGACGTCTTCGTGCAGACGGCGCAGCGCCTCGGCATCCGCATCGCCGGGCGGGACGGGATCGACGGCAAGGCGGCGGACTATCGCGCCGTGGCTACCAGGATCCGCGCCGCGCGCCCCGACGCCATCTACTTCGGCGGGATTACCCAGAACAACGCCGGCAAGCTGGTCAAGGACATCCGGGGGGCCGGGCTGAACCAGCCCTTCATCGGCCCGGACGGCATCCTGGAAACGGCCTTCATCGATGATGCGGGGGACGACGCCGAGGGGGTCTACGTGACCTTCGGTGGCCTGCCGATCAGCGCCTACACGGGGGCGGCGGCCGACTGGGCGCAGAACTACAAGGCCCTGTACGGCGGCAATCCAGAGGTGTACGCGATCTACGGCTACGAGGCGGCCAAGGTGGCGCTGGACGCCATCACGCGGGCCGGCGTCAAGGATCGCGAGGCCATCCGCGACGCCGTCTTCGCCACGCGGGAGTTCCCCGGCCTGCTCGGCACGTGGAGCTTCGACGAGAACGGCGATACCTCGCTCACCACCATGAGCGTCAACGTCGTGAAGCGCCAGCCGAACGGCAAGCTGGACTTCGAGCTGGTGCAGGTGATGGAAGCGCCCCAGTAATCCGTCGCTTTATCCTGCCGCGCGGGGTAGCGCCATGGACTTCTGCGCCTTCGTGCAGCGTGTGCTCCCGCCGCCGGGCGAGGGCATGACCGGCTGCGAGTTCCTGGCCCAGCAGCTCCTGACCGGTGTGGCGAACGGGATGCTCATCGCGCTGATCGCCATCGGGTACACCCTGGTCTACGGCATCCTGGAGATGATCAACTTCGCCCACGGCGACGTGTACATGCTCGGCACGTTCGCTGCGCTGACGGCCATTCAGCTCATCGGCTTACGGGCGCCGCGCCGTGGCGAGGTCCCGTCCCTGGAGCTGTACCTGGCGCTGCTGGGGGTGCTGGTGGCGGTGATGCTCTTTACCGCGATGGTCAACGTCACCATTGAGCGCCTGGCCTACCGCCCGCTGCGCCGTGCGCCCCGCCTGGCCCCGCTCATCTCGGCCATCGGCGTCTCCTTCATCCTGATGAACCTGGGGCTGTTCTGGAAGGGCGCGGCGCCGGTCAATTTTCCCAGCTTCATTCCGCGCATCGACATCCTCAACGACTGGCTCAAGCTGGGCACGACGGTCTACTTCTCCACCAAGGACCTGTTCGTGATCGTTGTCACGCTCCCTCTGGTTGTGGCGCTCCAGCTCTTCATCCGCACTACCAGGATCGGCACGGCGATGCGCGCCACGGCACAGGATCGGGAGGCGGCGCAGCTAATGGGCATCGACGTCAACCGCACGATCGCGCTCGCCTTCCTGCTGGGGGGCGCGCTGGCCGGCGCCGCCGGGCTCATCTCGGGGCTCTACAACAACACGGCGGTGTTCACCATGGGCTTCCGCGCCGGGCTGAACGCCTTCACCGCCGCGGTGCTGGGCGGCATCGGCAACATTACGGGGGCGATGCTGGGCGGCCTGTTTATCGGTGTCATCGCCGCGCTCAGCGACGGCTACATCGGCGCCCGCTGGCAGCCGGTGGTGGTCTTTGGCCTGCTGGTGCTGGTGCTCATCTTTCGGCCGTCGGGGCTGCTGGGCCAGGAAACGGGGCAGCGGGCGTAAGCGGGGACGGGCCGCGAAGGGAGAACGCCGTATGTGCGTGGTGCGCCGTCTCCGTTTCGCCGCCAGCCCGCCGTTTGTCGTCGGGGTGGTGACCGTGCGATGAGCGGAGCCATGGTCGCGCTACCGGCGAGGGTCGGCCGGGAGGAGGCAGCGCTCCGCCGCTGGGCGCCCTTCCTCATCACGCTGGCCATCGTCCTGGTCTATCCCTGGGTCGACCAGGCCCTGCGCTGGCAGACGGTGCGCGCCGTGATCCCCATCATGCTGCTCGTGCTGCTGGCGATGGGGCTGAACATCGTCGTGGGCTACGCCGGCCTGCTCGACCTGGGCTACGCCGCCTTTTTCGCCATCGGCGCCTACACCACGGCCTTTCTCACCTCGCCGATCAGCCCCATCAAGTTTGCCGCCGATAGTCCCTTCCGGTTCCTGCAGGACTTCTGGGTGGCCATGCTCGTAGCGGTGGTGGTCGCGGCCGTCTTCGGCGTGCTCCTGGGGGCGCCGACCCTGCGTCTGCGAGGCGACTACCTGGCCATTGTCACGCTCGGCTTTGGCGAGATCGTGCCCCGCGTCGTGCTCAACCTGGAGCAGTGGACCCAGGGATCCAAGGGCATGAACCCCATCGGCCGGCCCCACCTGCTGGGCTGTCAGTTCGGCCTCGATCCCTGCACCGTGTTCGGCCAGCAGGTCCGGCTGGGGGCGCTCTCCTGGTACTACCTGATCGCCGCCGTGGTCGTTCTCTCGGTGTTGGCCATCACCCGCCTGCGGGACTCGCGGCTGGGGCGAGCCTGGGCGGCGATCCGCGACGACGAGACCGCCGCTGTGAGCATGGGCATCAACCCCGTCACGACCAAGCTCCTCGCCTTTTCGCTGGGGGCGTCGTTCTCGGGGTTTGCCGGCGCTATCTACTCGGCCTACCTGCAGGTCATCGACCCGGGCCAGTTCGATTTCTCGATCTCGGTGCTCGTGCTCTGCATGGTCATCCTGGGCGGCACGGGCAACATCTACGGCGTGATGCTGGGCGGCCTGATCATCGCCTCATTCGACCGCATCTTCGCCGAACGACTGAGCGGCTGGATCCGCGCCGCCGGCGACCTGGTTGGCCCCCTGGGCACGTTCAGCGTCCCGATCCAGCTACCAGGGGCGGCACCGGGCCAGGTCGCCTTTAGCCTGAAGGGGTTTCTCAAGTCGGTCGACCTGCTGCACGCGCGCCTGCTCATCTTCGGCCTCTGCCTCGTGCTCCTGATGGTCCTGCGCCCGCAGGGGCTTCTGCCGGAGCGCCGGCGCGCCCGCGCCATCGAGGACCAGGCGGCAGCGGAGCGGGCCGATGCCCTGGAGGCGCAGGCCGCGGCCGTGCCGGCTAGCGTGCCCCCAGCGGCCGGCGTCGCCGCGCCGCTCGTGGCCGCTCCGGCGGCGCCATCGGGCGAGGTTGGGGAGCAGCAGCCGGCAGGGAGCGGGTAACGACCGCGAGCGACCATGGCCGCCGCACAGCCATTACTCGACGTCCGGCGGGTGACCAAGCGCTTCGGGGGCCTGGTCGCGGTCAACAACGTCGACTTTGCCGTCGAGCCCGGTCGGATCGTCTCACTGATTGGGCCCAACGGCGCGGGCAAGACGACCCTCTTCAACATGGTGGCCGGCCTCTACCGGCCCAGCGCCGGCGAGATCTACTTTGACGGCCGCCCGATCCACACGCTGGCGCCCCACCAGATCACGGCCCGCGGCATCGCGCGCACCTTCCAGAACATCCGGCTGTTCGTCAACCTGACCGTGCTGGAGAACGTGCTGGTGGGCATGCACTGCCGCCTGCGGTCGGGGGCGTTTGGCGCCATCGTGCGCCCGCCGGGCTACCGGCGGGAGGAGCAGGCCGCTCGGGAGCGGGCCCTGGCCCTGCTGGCCCTGGTGCAGCTCGAACGGTACGCCGACGAAGGGGCGGTGAACCTGCCCTACGGGATGCAGCGCCGCTTAGAGCTGGCGCGCGCCCTGGCCGCCCAACCCAAGCTGCTCTTGCTCGATGAGCCGACGGCGGGCATGAACCCGCAGGAGACGGCGGTCATGATGGCCCTCATCCGGCGCCTGCGGGACGAGCTCAACCTGACCGTCCTGCTCATCGAGCACGACATGCAGGTGGTAATGGGGATCTCGGAGCGGGTCACCGTCCTGAACTTCGGCCAGAAGATCGCGGAGGGGACACCGCGGGAGGTGCAGCAGAACCCGCAGGTGATCGAGGCTTACCTCGGGCGGCGCCACGCCCGGCCAGGGGATGGCGGCCCAGATAGCGCTCAGCCCGGTGGCGCACAGCCGGAAGATGGCCGGCCAGATGACGTTCGGCCAGATGGCGGCCCGCAGCCGGCGGCAGCCGGTCCTGAGCCGGCCGGCGCCGCGCCGCCCGCCGCCGAAGAGCCGGCGACCAGCCCCTGATCCATGCCTTACGGCTATCTGCTTCGCCGTCACCGCGCTTCCCTCGACACACATGTCTCGATCCGCCACGCCATGGCCAAGCGTCCAGCTGGAGTACAAGCGACCGTGCCACTGCTGGAAGTGAACGACGTGCACACCTACTACGGGAGCATCCACGCCCTGCGCGGCGTGTCCTTGCACATTGACGAGGGCGAGGTGGTCACGCTGATCGGCAGCAACGGCGCGGGCAAGAGCACGATGCTGAAGACGATCTCGGGGCTGATCCATCCGCGACAGGGGACCATTGCCTTGCGGGGGCGCCGGATCGATCGCCTGCAGCCCCACCAGATCGTGCGCCTGGGGATCTGCCAGGCGCCGGAGGGGCGGCGCATCTTTCCCGCCCTGACGGTGGCGGAAAACTTGGACATGGGCGCCTTCACGCGCCAGGACCGCACGCAGATTGCGCGGGACCGCGAGCGAGTGTTCGCGCTCTTTCCCCGCCTGAAGGAACGCCTGCGCCAGCGGGCGGGCACCCTCTCAGGGGGCGAGCAGCAGATGCTGGCCATCGGTCGGGCGCTGATGGCCGCTCCGTCCGTGCTGCTCCTGGACGAGCCGTCGATGGGGCTGGCGCCGGTCCTCGTAGACGCCATCTTCGACGCCATTCGCGAGATCAACCGGCAGGGCACCACCGTGATGCTGGTGGAGCAGAACGCCTCGCTGGCCCTGTCGGTTGCCTCCCGTGGCTACGTCCTCCAATCGGGCCGGATCGTGCTGCACGACACCGCCGGCAATCTGCAGCAGAACCCGCACGTCCGGCGGGCCTACCTGGGCGAGA
This sequence comes from Chloroflexota bacterium, assembly GCA_034437795.1. Taxonomy (GTDB): domain Bacteria; phylum Chloroflexota; class UBA11872; order UBA12225; family UBA12225; genus DAOTTI01. The sequence continues at coordinate 17,315 of DAOTTI010000157.1, forward strand.
CCTGACCGCTGCGTGGCCGGCAGGGCCGGAGCGCCACGATACCCCTCTTCTCCCCTATTGTCAACCGGCAGCGCTGCTCCTATACTCGGAAGTAGATAGGGAGCCCTTCCTGGAGGGAGGGGCGTGTGCTGGACCGGCCCAGCGCCGGCTGCCCTCGCTCCAGCAGGAGGGCCGGCTGAGAGTAGTCAGGAGGGCAACTGCCATGAAGCGACGGGAGATCCTCGCGCTCAGCGCACAGGTGCTGGCCATCGCCCCGCTCGCAGGCGCCTGCCGGCCGGCGGGCGCGCCAGGCGTCACGGGTACGCCGGCGGCGCCAACCAGCGGGATGATCAAGATCGTGTCCAGCCTGCCGCGCACCGGCACGGATAAGGCGCAGACGGACACGATGGTGAACGCGTTCCGTATGGCGCTGGAGGAGAACAACAACCGCGCGGGCAACTTCACCATCACCTATGAGGACTGGGATGACGCTACGGCCGCGGCCGGCAAGTGGGACCCTGCTCAGGAGACGGCGAACGCCAACAAGGCGGCGGCGGACCGTGACATTATGGTCTACCTGGGCACGTTCAACTCCGGCGCCGCGAAGCTCTCCATCCCCATCCTGAACCAGGCGGGCCCGCTGGTGATGATCTCTCCGGCCAATACCTATCCGGGCCTGACCAAGAAGGTGGGCGCCGAGCCGGGCGAGCCGGACAAGTACTATCCGACCAGGATCCGCAACTACACCCGCGTCGTGCCGGCCGACGACATCCAGGGCGCGGTGGCCGCGCAGTGGGCCAGGGACCTGGGCGTGAAGAAGGTCTACATCCTGGATGATCAGGAGCTCTACGGCAAGGGCGTGGCCGACGTCTTCGAGCAGAACGCCAAGAAGCTCGGGCTTCAGGTCGTGGGGCACGAGGGGATCCAGACGAAGGCGGCCGACTACAAGGCGCTGATGAACAAGATCAAGGCGCTGGAGCCGGACCTGATCTACTTCGGCGGGATTACGGCCAACGGCGCCGGCCAGCTGGTGAAGGACAAGGTGGGCGTCGGCATGCCCAATGACAAGGTCAAGTTCATGGGTGCGGACGGCATCTACGAGCAGGCCTTCATCGAGGCGGCCGGCGCGGAGAACGCGGAGGGCGTCTACGCCACGTTTGGTGGCATCCCGCCGGACAAGCTCACCGGCAAGGCCCTGGAGTGGGCCAACAATTACCGCCGGAAGTACGGCGGGGAGCTGGCGGCCTACACCATCTACGCCTATGAGGCGATGAAGGTGGCGCTGGACGCCATCGAGCGGGCCGGCAGGAAGGACCGCCGTGCCATCCGTGATGCCGTGTTCGCCACCAAGAACTTCACCAAGGGCGTGCTCGGCACCTGGAGCTTCGACGAGAACGGGGACACGACGCTGACGACCATGTCCGGCGGCCAGGTTAAGGCCGGCAAGTTCCAGTTCGTGAAGGAGCTGTCGGCGAAGTAGCCGCGAGCCCCTGCCTCGTCAAACGAAGTGGCGGATTACCGGCCCCGATCCGGTAGAGACGGGCGAAGGGGTCGGGTGGCCTGCCCGGCGCAGCCGGCCGCGCCGGCGCCGCCCGATCCCTTCGCTGGTTTGCCTGGCCCTGGCGGGGCGGGCGAGCACGTCGCTCGAGGAGGGAACCATCGCACCATACTGGAGCCGGCGCTCAGCTAAAGTGCTAAGGAACTGAGTAAGGAAGAGATGGCGCTGACGCAGGCGGCGGTGAGGCGGCGCAGCACCTGGTGGAGCTGGGTGCTGGCTGTGGCCGGTATCTATCTCGCCTTGCTTCTCGGTCCGGTGGCGGGGTTCGACGTCCCACGGATCGTGCGCGAGATTGCCGCCAACCCGCAGCTCCTGGTCCAGCAGCTCTTGGTGGGCCTGGCCAACGGCAGCATCGTGGCGATCATCGCCCTGGGCTACACCATGGTCTATGGCATCCTGGAGCTGATCAACTTCGCCCACGGCGACCTGTTCATGCTCGGCGTCTTCGCCTCGCTGAGCGTCATCGGCACCATGGGCGTGACGCATGAGAGCCCGGCGCTCGCCATCGCCGGCGCCATCATCCTGGCCTTTCTGGTGGCCTCCGCCTTCTGCGCCGCGCTCAACGTGCTGATCGAGCGCCTGGCCTACCGCCGGCTGAGAAACGCGCCCCGGCTGGCGCCCCTGATCTCCGCCATTGGCGTCTCCTTCATCCTGATCAACATCGGCCTCTACTGGGGCGGGCTGCGCACCATCTTCCCCTTCATGGGCACGAACGCCGCCGCACCGAAGAACTTCCCCGACCTTATCCCGCGCATCGACCTGCTCAAGAGCCTGGGCATCGAGACCTCGATCGTGTTCACCACCAAGGACCTGGCCGTGATCGCCATGGCGGCGGTGTTGATGGTGGCCCTGCGCCTGTTCGTGCAGCGGACCAGGCTGGGCAAGGCCATGCGGGCCACGGCGCAGAACCGTGACGCGGCGCTGATGGTGGGGATCAACGTCGACCAGGTGATTGCGCTGACCTTCCTCATCGGCGGGGCGCTGGCCGGCGCCGCCGGCTTGATGGTGGGGCTGTACAACAATACCGCGCACTTCACGATGGGCTTCACCGCCGGCCTGCGCGCCTTCACCGCGGCCGTGCTGGGCGGCATCGGCAACATCACCGGCGCCATGCTGGGCGGCCTGCTGATCGGCCTGCTCTCCGCGTTGAGCGATCAGTACCTCTCCGCCCGCTGGACCGACGCCTGGGTCTTTGCCATCCTGGTGCTGATCCTGGTCTTCCGGCCGACCGGCCTGCTGGGCGAGCGGGCGGCGGAGAAGGCGTAGACGGCGTCGATGGCTGGGAAACGAGCGACCAACGCCGGAAGCGAGCGGACAGCGGCGGGGAAACGGCCGTCCCTCGTCCTCGGACGTTCGTCGCTCGCCGGCGGCGGCGCGCTGTCTTCAGTCGTCCGCGCCGGCCTGGCGGCCGCCTCGCTGGCCGCGGTGATCGTCGTCCTCAACGGCGGCTGGGCAGGCCCGGCGCTGGCCTTTGTCGCCGGCGCCGGGGCGGGGATCCTGGCGGCGTCGTGGGTGGACTGGCGGCACCCGCGCGAGGCGCGGCGCCTGGGTCTAGTGGCCGGCGCCGTGGCCGGCGCGCTCCTGCTGGCGGCGCAGGCCTTCCGCGACTGGCCCCTGCAGTGGCTGGCGGGGCAGGCCCCCGCGCCCCTGGCCGCCACGCTCGTCACCGCGCTGGCGTCGCTCGTGATCGCCACCGCCACCGGCGCGGCGTTCGGCGCCATCCAGGCCCAGCCGGTGGCGCAGCGCCGGCTGGTGACCAACCTGCTGCTCGCTCTCTACCTGGTGCTGTACCCCATCATCGATGGCGCCACCGGCCTGGGCTGGATCGGCCAGATGATTGCCGTGCTGATCTTCGTCCTGCTGGCCCTGGGCTTGAACATCGTCGTTGGCTACGCCGGACTGCTGGACCTGGGCTACGCCGCCTTCTTCGCCATCGGCGCCTACGCCACCGGCCTCCTCTCATCGCCCCACCTGGGCATCCAGCTCAACTTCTGGCTGGTCATCTGGCTGGCGGCGGCGGTGGCCGCGCTCTTCGGCGTGATCCTCGGCGCCCCCACGCTCCCGCTGCGGGGCGACTACCTGGCCATCGTCACCCTGGGGTTCGGGGAGATTGTCCCTATCGTCATCCGCAACCTGACGGCGGTGGTAATCCGCGAGCCGATCACCGGCATCTGCCTGGCCGGCTGCGAGCGCCCGCTCAACCTCACCGGCGGGGTGCAGGGGATCAATCCCATCGGGCGCCCCGCGCTGCCGGTGATCGGCGAGTTCCAGCCGGGCAACTATCTCCCCTGGTACTACCTCATTCTGGCGCTGATCGTCTTCTCGGTCTTTCTGATCAATCGCCTCTATCGCTCCCGTCTCGGCCGGGCGTGGACGGCCATTCGCGAGGACGAGCTGGCGGCGGCCGTGATGGGCGTCGACCTGGTCAAGACGAAGCTGCTGGCGTTCGCCATGGGGGCTACCTTCTCCGGCTTTGCCGGGGCGTTCTACGCCGCCTACATCAGCGCCATCTTCCCCACTACGTTCGACTTCTCCATCTCGGTGATCGTACTGTGCATGGTGATCCTGGGCGGGATGGGCAACATGGTGGGGGTCATCTTGGGCGGGCTGATCATCATGAGCGCCGACCGCATCTTCCTGCCTCAGTTCGCCTCGCTCTCGCAGGCCGTGCTCACCACCAGCGTCTTCCCGCTGATCCCGAACGCGGCCCTGCGCGAGTTCCTGGGGAACGCGGTGGATCCTAGCCAGCTGCGCCTGCTGCTCTTCGGCCTGACGCTGGTGCTGATGATGAACATCCGGCCGGAGGGGCTGGTGCCGAGCGCGCGGCGCCGCGCCGAGCTGCACGAGGAGGCCGAGCTCAAGGAGGCTGCCGAACAGCCCCCCACGCCGTCCGAAGTGCAGTCGCCGGCGGTGACGCTGGTGGGAGAGTAGCGACGGCCCGGGGGCACGCGCCATGGCCCTTCTGGAAGCGGTCAACGTCACCCAACTGTTCGGTGGCCTGGTGGCGCTGGATGGGGTCAACCTGGAGGTTGAGCCGGGGATGATCGCCAGCATCATCGGCCCCAACGGTGCTGGGAAGACAACGCTCTTCAACCTGATCACGGGGCTATACACGCCCACGGCCGGCGACCTGCGCTTCGAAGGAGAGAGCCTCGTCGGGCTGAAGCCGCACGCCATCACGGCCCGCGGCATCTGCCGCACCTTTCAGAACATTCGGCTGTTCCGGAACATGACCGCGGTGGAGAACGTGCTGGTGGGGCATCACGCCCGCATGCGGGCCGGCCTGGCCGGCATCCTGCTGCGCACCAGCGCCGTCCGCCAGGAGGAGCAGCGCGCCTACACGCGGGCCCTGGAGCTACTGGAGTTCGTCGGCCTCGGGCGCCGCGCGGCCGAGACCACCGCCCGCCACCTGCCGTACGGGGACCAGCGCCGGCTGGAGATCGCCCGCGCGCTGGCGGCCGAACCAAAGCTGCTCTTGCTGGACGAACCGACGGCGGGGATGAACCCGGCGGAAAAGGCGCGGCTGATGGCCTTCATCCAGCGCATCCGCAAGGAGCTAAGGGTGACCATTCTGCTCATTGAACACGACATGCGGGTGGTGATGGGCATCTCCGATCGGGTCACGGTCCTGAACTTCGGGAAGAAGATCGCGGAAGGCACGCCGGCGGAGGTGCAGCGCAATCGAGACGTGATCGAGGCCTATCTGGGCAGGGAGACGGCGGTAGTCTGAGACGACGGACGAAAGTCGAACGACGAAGGACGGAGGACGGCGCAAGGCTCATTCGTCCGTGGTCATTCGCCCGTGGTCCTTCGCCCTGCGTCCGAGTGGAGCGGTGGAGCGAATGATGCTCGAGCTACGGAACGTGCATGCCTATTATGGCCACATTCACGCGCTGAAGGGGGTCTCGCTGCACGTGGACGAGGGTGAGGTGGTGGCGATCCTGGGGTCGAACGGGGCGGGGAAGACCACCATGCTGCGGACGATCCAGGGGCTGCTGCGCCCCCAGGCGGGGACCATCCTGTTCGAGGGGACGGCGCTGGAGAAGCTGCCGCCGGACCAGATCGTGCGCCGAGGCATCGCCCAGTCGCCGGAGGGCCGCCTGATCTTCCCCCGCATGACCGTGCTGGACAACCTGGAGATGGGCGCGTTCTCGCGCCGCGACCGCGCGGAGATCAAGGCCGACCTGGAGCGCGTCTTCGCCCTGTTCCCCCGCCTCAAAGAGCGCCGGCACCAGCAGGGCGGCACCCTGTCTGGGGGCGAGCAGCAGATGCTGGCCATTGGCCGCGCCCTGATGGCGCGCCCGCGGCTCTTGCTCATGGATGAGCCATCGATGGGGCTGGCGCCGATCCTGGTGGAGCAGATCTACCGGACGCTCCGCGAGATCAACCGGCAGGGCACGACCATCCTGCTGGTGGAGCAGAACGCGCGCATGGCGCTCTCCATCGCCCACCGCGGTTACGTGATGGAGACCGGCGAGATCGTCTTGAGCGACACCGCCGCCAACCTGCGGGGCAGCGAGCTAGTGCGCAAGGCCTACCTGGGTGAAGCGTAGCTCATTCATGATGTGGACATGATGGGGAGCCCTCACTCTCGCCCTCTCCCTCTGGCAGAGGGGCTGGCGCCGAGGGCGCTGCGGCCGCGCCGTCAGGGGCGGGGAGCCGTCACCCTGGTCCGCTCCCAGGGAGAAGGGACCAAAGGAGCCCTCACCGCCGCCCGCTTCGCGGGGCCCACGCTCTCACACAGGGGGAGGGAGCTTGTCGCTGGCGGTGAAGCAGCCGAACTAGCGTCCCATCCGGCGCAGGTTTTCGCGGCAGCGCCGGACGGTCTCCAGCGGCGGGTAGGCGTAAGTCTCCTGCTCCACGATGTACCACTCCGTGCCGCCCACGCTCTCGCAGAGGCGAAAGACCTCGTCCCAACGGATATCCCCCTCGCCAATCAGGGCCTTATCGTTGGTCGCGGAATACTCCTTCAGGTGGACGGTGACGGACCGACCCGGGTACTTGCCGATAAAGGGCACGGGATCCACCCCTGTGCCGCGGGCCGCATTGCCGATGTCCAGCTGCAGGATCACGTCCGTGCGGGTGTGGCTGGCGAACGTGTCCCACGGCAGCTCGCCTTCCAGGGGCTGGAACTCGACGGAGTGGTTGTGATAGCCGGTGCGCAGGCCGCGCGCCTTGAGCCGCTCCGCCAGCTCATTGAAGAACGCCGCCGTCTCGATCCACGCCTGTCGTGAGGCGCGCCGCTCCTGGGGCAGGCTGGGTACGATGATGCGATCGTTGCCGATGGTCTGGTTGTACTCGATGGTCCGCTCCAGCTCGTCCTCCTGGACAGCGCGGAGCGGGGTGTGCGAGCCGATCACCTTCAGGCCGTGGTCGTCGGCCAGCCGGCGAAGCTCACGCGCCGGGATCTCGTACTGCGCGGCGTAGATCTCGACGCCGTCGTACCCCATCTCTTTGACGGCCTTGAGCGTGCCGGCCAGGTCACGCTTGCAGTCCTCCCTCACCGAATACAGCTGGAGCGCTACGGGAATGGCGGGCATGATCTCCTCCTGGTTGAGTAGCGAGTGGCGAGTGGCGAGTGGCAAGTGGCGAGGGCTCCGTTCATTGTCCCTTGCTACTCGCTACTCCCTACTCGGCCCTAATCGGATGCGTGGCGCCGGGGGGCGCCCATTGATCGTAGGCGTCCTGGACACGCTGGAGCACATCGAGCGCTGGCAGCACGGACTCCGCACTGATCGCCGGCGGGCGCCGCTCGCGGACGGCTGCGACGAACTCGCGGTCCTGGAGCAGGGCGCCGTGGCGGTCTTCCGACTGGTCCTGCCTGGGGTCATAGAGCACGCCCGCGCGATGGCGGAGCATACTCTCGGAGATGAGCAGCGTGTCCTCGCGCCCGATGAGTACGTAATCGTACAGCGAGAGATGGGAGTTGTAGGACATGGCGATGGTCGCCAGCTGATCCTGCTTGGTGCGCAGGATGAGCGACAGGTCCAGCGGGATGCCCAGCTTCTGGTCGGGCAGGGCCACCATCGACGTGACGTGCACCTCTCCAGGGCGATCGACGCCCAGCAGCCAGAGCGCCATGTCAGTGGCGTGGCAGCCGTGGTGCCAGAGCAGATTGTCGGTCCAGGAGCGGCGGTAGCCGCTGGCGCCGACGTTCTCGCGACGCAGGAACATGTAGCGGGCCACCACGTGGTGCAGCGCCACTGCCCCTGAGCGCACCAGTTCGTGCGCCCGCCTCATCGCCGGATAATAGCGGTGCGTGTGGGCGACCATCAGGGTGCGCCCGCGCTCGCGGGCCAGGCCGGCCAGGCGCCGGCCCTCAGCGTAGCTCATCGCCAGCGGGATCTCCACGAGCACGTCCTTGCCCGCCAACAGGCACTGTTCCGTCTGGGCGGCGTGCTGCTCGCTGGGAGTGCACAGGATCACGGCGTCGACCGCCGCGTCGGCCAGGGCGTCCTCCAGGCGGGTGGAGTGGCGCGCGAAGCCGTGCTCCTGGGCGAAGGCGGCCGTCCGCTCCAGCACGCGGCCAATGAGCCAGGCGAGGTGGTGCCCTTCCCGCCCGAAGATGCGGGTATGGCTCTGAGCGGTCATACCGTATCCGACGATGGCGAGGCGCAGGCGGTCGGTCATGGCAATTGAGCGCTTTGGGGTGATTGAGCGCTATGGTAGCGTGCGGTGCCGTGCATCACCCCTGTCGGGCGCGGCGCGGGCGCGAGCGCCCCGTAGCCCGGGGCGGCAGGTGCCGGCAGGCGAGGGCTATGGTACCTTGGGCAAGCCATGGTCGGGTTGTATCCAGGCGAAGATTGGGCCCAGTCGCTCACGCACGAGTGGCTGGTAACGGACGGGTTGGGCGGCTACGCCTCGGGGACGGTGCTTGGCCCCAATACGCGCCGGTACCACGGGCTGCTGGTGGCGCCGCTGGCGCCGCCTCTCGGCCGCCACGTCCTGCTGGCCAAGGTGGAAGAGACGCTCGTTGCCGGCAATGGGTCCTTCGCCCTTTCCGCCAACGAGTTCCACGACGGGACCATCCATCCGAGAGGGTTCGAGCACCTGGTGGCGTTCCGCCTGGATGAAGGCGTCCCGGTCTGGGACTACCGCGCCGCGGGCATGGCCCTCGAAAAGCGGCTGTGGATGGAGCGGGGCCACACGGCCACCTACCTCTCCTACGCCCTGGCGGCCGGAGGCGGCGCGCGCCTGGACCTTACGCCGCTCTGCTGTTTTCGCGACTTCCATCGCGAGACGATCGGCAGCGAGGACTGGCACTTCCGCGTGGAGGTCCAGCACGCCGGCGGCGAGGACGCAGGGTCGCTGGCCATCGTCGCCTTCCCAGGGGCAACGCCGTACTACCTGCACGTCATCCCCCCGCCAGGCAGGCGCTGGTCCTTCGTGGCCGGCGGCGGCTGGTGGTGGCAGTTCCTGCACCGCGCCGAGCGCGACCGCGGGCTGGACTGCGTCGAAGACCTGTATGCCATCGGTCGCGTGATGTGCGATCTGGGGGCGGGGGAGCGCCTGGTGCTCGTGGCCAGCCTGTCCCCCCGGCCCCCGGCCCTGACGCGGGGACGCGGGGACGCGGAGACGCGGGGAGGGAGCTCATCCCCTGGCTCACTCGCGGACGCGGAGAGGGGAAATGAGGGCCATTGGCTGGCGCCGGCCGGTACGGAGGCGCAGGCCCAGGATCGGGCCCAGGAAGAAGAGGCGCTTTTCGTGGCCCAACTGCGGCGCGCCGGCGCTCAGTTCCTCGTGGCCCGCGCCGTGCCGGGGGAGCCGGCGGTGGTGGATGGCCAGGGGGTGCCTGAGGCGCGGACGGTGCTGGCCGGCTATCACTGGTTCGGCGATTGGGGCCGCGACACGATGATCGCCTTGCCCGGCCTGGCTATGGCCACCGGCCGGTGGCGTGAGGCGGCCGCCATTCTGCGCGCCTTTGCGCGGTACGTCGACCGCGGCATGCTCCCCAACCGCTTTCCCGATACGGGGGCGCCTCTCGGCGACGGGGACTACAACACCGTCGACGCCACGCTGTGGTACTTCCACGCCATCGACGCGGTGGACCGGCTCCGGACGGACGACCCCGGCGCCGAGCAGGACCTGGTCCGAACGCTGTGGCCGGTACTGGCCGAGATCGTGGACTGGCACGTGCGGGGGACGCGCTTCGGCATCGGCGTCGATCCTGCGGATGGCCTGGTCTATGTCCAGAACCCGCAGCTGACCTGGATGGACGCCAAGGTCGGCGAGTGGGTGGTCACGCCACGGGCGGGCAAGCCGGTGGAGATCGCGGCCCTGTGGCACCATGCCCTAGCCCTCATGGAGCGGTGGGCCGAGCGTCTGGGGAGGACAGATGACGGGGCCCGCCTGCGCCGGCTGCGGGAGCGCGCGGCGGACGGCTTCCACAAGCGCTTCTGGTACGAGCCCGGTGGCTACCTGTACGACGTCGTGGACGGGCCGCAGGGCAATGACGACAGCCTGCGGCCCAACCAGATCATCGCCGCGGCGCTGCCGGACTGCCCGCTGGACGGGCCGCAGCGGAGAGCGGTCGTCGACGTGGTGGCGGCCCAGCTATGGACGCCCCGCGGGCTGCGCACGCTGGCGCCGCACGACACACGGTACCACGGCCGCTACCAGGGCGGCCCCTGGGAGCGCGATAGCGCCTACCACCAGGGCACGGTCTGGCCCTGGCTTCTGGGCCCCTTCGTGGACGCCCACCTGCTGGTCTATCGGGACCCGGCGGCGGCGCGCCGCTTCGTCGAGCCCCTTCGCGACCACCTGTTCGACGAGGCCTGCGTCGGGAGCGTGAGCGAGATCTTCGACGGGGACGCGCCGCATGCCCCCCGCGGCTGCATCGCCCAGGCCTGGAGCGTGGCGGAGGTCTTTCGCGCCTGGATGGCCACCAGCGGGTCCGCGGCTCCTGGCTCCCTTGCCCCCGCGTGGGGACGGGAAGACACGGAGACGCGGGGAGGATAGCCCTCACCCCCGGCCCGTCTCCCGCGTGCGGGAGAGGGGGACCGACGGCCGCGGCCGTGCGGCTTGGCTCCGCCGTCCCCGCTCCGACACGGAGAGGGGGAACGACGGCCATGGCGTGGCCGGGTCCGGAGGCCTGGCGCACGCCCCGTGGAACGGTTCAGGGCGCGAGGTCGCCAGTCGCGCCCGCGCTGACACACAGTGCTAGACTCCCCTGGATAACAGGAGGCAGAGGTGTTCTTCTTTCGCAAGCTAGGCCAGTGGCTGGGCATGCTGACCAGCATCTTCATCGAGCGCACTGAAGACCGATTCTCCGTCGAGCGGCGTCTCGCCTACGACCGCCAGCAACGGGCGGAAGAACTCAAGCGGCAGCGCCTGCTGGCAGTCGATATTGGCGCCTACGCGGCGGAGCTGGCGCAGGAGCTGGGCGAGGCGGTGGTGGAGGTGGAGGACCTGCGGGCGCAGGCGAAGGAGCACGTGGCGCGAGCGAACGCCGCCAAGGCGCGGGGCGACCTCAAGACAGAGGAGATGGAGCTGGCGCGTGCCTCGCAGCTCGCCGACGAACTCGCCGAGGCGGAGGAGCACCTGGCGGCGCTGCAGCGGGAAAAGGAGGAGGCCCTCCGTGATAAGGAGGAGGCCTACCAGCTAGTCGAGGAGGGGATCGAGCGATTGCGGGCGCAGGCGCGTGAGGACGCCCGTCTGGCGCGGCGCGCCGGGCTGGCGGAGCTGCGCGAGCGCTCCCTGGAGATGCGCGAGAAGCTGGCGCAGATGATCCCCGAGGACCGCGAGGACGTGCGGGCGCAGATCGAGACCAAGCTGCGCAAGCGCGAGGCCCGCCTGGAGGCGCGCCGCGAGTTGACCGATCGCGTGCTGGCGCGCGAGCAGGAGCAGCGCCTGCGCCGCGCCCAGGAGATCTCGGCCAAGGGCCGCGCCAACCTGAACGAGCTCTTCGCCGAGGTCGGCTACACCCCCACGGCGGTGGAGACCGGCGCCGCAGCCGCCACCGCCCAGGAGCGGGCTGCGGCCGCTCCGCCGCCGGGACAAACAGGGACGGGGACATGAGCGGCACCCGTTTGCGGGCGGACGTCCCCTGAGAGGCAGCGGTGGGCCGGATACGCTGGGGC
>DAOTTI010000158.1:0-58265 GCA_034437795.1 Chloroflexota bacterium
TGGGCGCCTTCCGTCGCCTGGCCGATGAGCGGGGCCTGCGCCTGATCGAGGACGCGGCGCAGGCCCATGGCGCCGCTTGGGCGGGCAGGCGAACCGGCAGCGACGGTGTGGCCGACGCCACCACCTTTAGCTTCTACCCGGGCAAGAACCTGGGGGCGTACGGCGACGCTGGCGCGCTGGTGACGGCAGACGCCGGCCTGGCGGACCGCGCGCGCCGCTTGGCCGACCACGGCCGCAGTGAGAAGTACACCCACGACCTGCTGGGCCACAACTACCGGCTGGATGGCCTGCAGGCGGCCGTGCTCTCCGCCAAGCTGCCCCACCTGGAGACGTGGAACGAGTCCCGCCGGCGTCTGGCGCGGCGCTATGACCGGCTCCTGGCGCCGCTGGTGGAGCGGGGCCTGATGCGCGTCGTCGAGCAGGCGCCGACCGCCGCCGGCGTCTACCACCTCTACGTCGTCCGCGTGCCCCAGCCACCGGCCGGCCCCGGGCGCGACGCCGTACTCGGCGCGCTGCGCGCCCGCGGGATCGAGGCCCAGGTGCACTATCCGATCGCGCTGCATCGGCAGCCGGCGCTGGCCCGCCTGGGGTTCCGGCGGGGCGCCTTCCCCGAGGCCGAGCGCGCCGCCGCCGAGGTGCTCTCCCTCCCGCTCTTTCCCCAGATGACTGAAGCGCAGCAGGACCGCGTGGTGGCGGCCCTGCAGGAGACGCTGGGCGCGTAGACCAGAGTAGACCAACGACGTACGACGCAGGACCGAAGCCGGCCGGTTGGATCCGTCCTTCGTCGTCTATCCTTCGTCCATCGACCGACATGTGTGGCATCGCCGGCTGGATCGACTACCAGGCGCCTCGGGTCGAGGTCGAGCGCCTGCTGGAGCAGATGAAGCGGGCCGTCTGGCATCGCGGCCCGGACGACGACGGCTCCTACGTTGACGAGCAGGCCGCCATCGGTATGCAGCGCCTGGCCATCATCGACCTGGCCGGCGGCCGGCAGCCTATGGCCAACGAAGACGGCACCATCTGGATCGTCTTCAACGGCGAGATCTACAACTACCCCGAGCTGCGCCCGCAGCTGGAGGCGCGCGGCCACCGCTTCTCGACCCGCTCGGACACGGAGGCCATCCTGCACCTGTACGAGGACCTGGGGGACGAGTGTCCCGCGGCCCTGGAAGGGATGTTTGCCTTCTGTCTCTGGGACACGCGCCGCCGGCGGGCCCTCCTGGCCCGCGACCGCCTGGGCAAGAAACCCCTCTTCTACACCACCGCCCTGGGCGGCCTGCTCTTCGGCTCCGAGCTCAAGGCCCTGCTCTGCCATCCGCACCTGGCGCGCGAGATCGACCTCGAGTCCCTCAATACCTATCTGGCCCTGAACTACACGCTCGCGCCCCGCACCATGCTGCGGGCGGTGCGCCAGCTCCGGCCGGGCCACCGGCTGGTGTATCAGGCCGGCCGGCTGGTGGAAGAGCCCTACTGGGAGCCCCAGGGCGGCGGCCCGCCGCCGGCCGCGCCGGTGGAGGAGTTCACGGCCCTGCTCGAGCAGGCGGTGCGCAAGCGCCTGCTGGCCGACGTGCCGCTGGGGGCCTTTCTCTCCGGCGGGATCGACTCCAGTACCGTCGTGGCGCTGATGCAGCAGGCGATACGCGAGCCGGTGCGTACCTTCTGTCTGGCCTTCGACGAGGCGACCTGGGGGGAGCAGCGCTACGCGGCCCGCGTGGCCCGCCACCTGGGCACGGCGCACACCGAGGTCGCCGTGCCGGCCAACCAGGCGCAGCGGCTGGTCAGCGAGCTACCGGCCATCGTGCAGGCCCTGGACGAGCCCCACGGCGATACCTCCGCCATCCCCATGTACTACCTCTGCCGCGCCACACGCCAGGCGGTCACCGTCGCCCTCTCCGGCGACGGCGGGGACGAGGTGCTGGCCGGCTATGAGACGTATCTCGCCGACCGGCTGCTGCCTCTCTACCGCCTTATTCCGCGGCCCGTCCGGACCGGCGTGATCGCCCGCGCGGCCCGCGCCCTGCCCCCGTCCGGGCAGAAGCTGGCCCTGGACGAGATGCTGCGCCGCTTCGTTGCAGGGGCGGAGCTAGACGCGGACCGCGCCCACTTCACCTGGCGCTGCATCTTTGATGCTCCCAGCCGCGCGCGCCTGCTGGCCGGCGATGCGCGGGCCGTGGCCGAACGGCACGACCCGTTCGCCGATAGCCTGGCGCTCTGCCCCAACCTGGACACGTTTCAGGGCGTGCAGCGCTTCATGTACTACGACCTGCGTACCTGGCTGGCCAACGACATCCTGGTCAAGGTCGACCGCACCAGCATGGCCCACTCCCTGGAGGTGCGGGCGCCCTTTCTCGACCACCGGCTGGTTGAGCTCGCCTTCCGGCTCCCGCCCCGCTGGCAGCTACACGGCCTCCAGAAGAAGTACATCCTGAAGCAGGCGATGCGCGGCAGGCTGCCGGACGACATCCTCTTTCGCCGTAAGCGGGGCTTCTCCGCCCCCGTCGGCTCCTGGCTGGCCGGCCCGCTGCGGGACCTGGTCGACGCCGCCGTCGTCCGCCGGCCGGGCGGACCCTTGCCGTACTTCGAGCCGCGGGCCCTGCAGGACCTGGCGGCGCGCCATGACGCGGGGGCGGCCGATTGCGCGTTACAACTCTGGGGGCTGCTGGTCTTTCACCTGTGGCACGACTGGATGCGGGGCTTCCGGCCGCCCGACGGAGCGCCGCGCCGGCAGCTTCGGCCGGTCGGCGCCGTCCAGGGGGCGCGCGTCACGCTGGAAGCGCTGGGCGCCTGAGGGGGCCGCGACCATGATCCAGAGCATGATCGAGACTACGATCGAGATCGACAGCGGTGCTGCCCCTGCTGGCCCCGTTGACGGCTCCCAGCCGCCGGCGGAGGTGCGGCCATGATCGAGATCGAGAACGGCTCCACCCCCGTCGCGCTGGCTGGCGCGGACGCGTCGCTCGATGGGCGCGCCCTGGCCCACGGCTTCTCCGTGGTGATCCCCGCCGTGAACGAAGAGGCCGCCGTGGGGACCGTCGTCCGGCGCGTCCACGAGGTGATGCAGGCGACCGGTGAGCCGTACGAGGTGATCGTGGTCGACGACGGCTCCACCGATCGCACCGCTGAGGAGGCCCGCACGGCCGGCGCCACCGTGATCCAGCACCCGGTCAATGCCGGCTACGGCGCCGGCCTCAAGACCGGCATCCTGCACGCCCAGTACGACCACATCATCATTACCGACGCCGACGGCACCTACCCCGTGGAGCGCATCCCCGACCTGATGGCGTACGCCGGCCGTTTTGACATGGTCGTCGGGGCGCGCCAGGGCAAGTACTACCGCGAGTCGTTCATCAAGGAGCCGTCGCGCCTGGTGTTCGCCGCCCTGGTCGCCTTCGTGACCGGCCAGCGCATTCCGGACGTCAACAGCGGCCTGCGCGTGTTCCGCACCGCGCTGGCGCGCCAGTATTTCCACATCATCTCCCAGGGCTTCTCCTTCACCACCACCATCACCCTGGCCGCGCTCTCCAACGGCTATTTCGTCAAGTACGTGCCGATCGAGTACCACCGGCGCATCGGCAAGAGCAAGGTCAAGCTGCTGCGTGACGTCCCGCGCACCACCCAGATCATCCTGCAGGCCATCGTCTACTACAACCCGATCAAGCTCTTCCTGGTCTTTGCCCTGGCCAGCCTGGCGCTGGCCCTGGTCTGCTGGCTGCTGTACGCCGTCACGCGGGACGTCGCGGCCGGCGTGGCCGCCGCCCTCTTCTCGGTCTCGGTGGTGCACTTCATCGCCATCGGTCTGCTGGCCGACCTCATCCGCGTGCGCAACATCCCGCGGGCGCCCACGCTCACCAGCCAGCGTTAGAGAGACGGCACGAGGTCTACGTCACATGGCGGTAGCTAGTCCATTGAGCAGCGCGCGCATCGTCGTCACCGGCGGGGCCGGGTTCCTGGGGCGCCACGTCGTGGCCGAGCTTCGGCAGCGGGGCTGCCGTGACGTGTTCGTTCCCCGCAGCGCCGGCTATGACCTGCGCACCGAGGACGCGGTCCGCCGCCTCTACCACGAGCACCGGCCGGACATCGTCATTCATCTGGCCGCCGTCGTGGGGGGCATCGGCGCCAACCGCGCCAATCCCGGGACCTTCTTCTACGACAACCTGATGATGGGTACGCTCCTGCTTGAGCATGCGCGGCGAGCCGGTGTGGCCAAGTTCGTCGGCATCGGCACGATCTGCAGCTACCCCAAGTGGACGCCCGTCCCCTTCCGCGAAGAATCCCTGTGGGACGGCTATCCGGAGGAGACCAATGCGCCGTATGGCCTGGCCAAGAAGATGCTGCTGGTGCAGGCGCAGGCCTACCGCCAGCAGTACGGCATGAACGCCATCTATCTCATGCCGACCAACCTGTACGGCCCCGCCGACCACTTCGGACCGGACGGGCACGTCATCCCCATGCTCATCGCACGGTACTTCGACGCGCTGGAGACGGGGGCCACGGAGGTGGTGGCCTGGGGCGACGGCACCCCCACCCGCGAGTTCCTCTACGTCGCCGACGCCGCCGAGGGGATCGTGGCCGCCACGGAGCGGTACGACGGGGCAGAGCCGGTCAACCTCGGCTCGGGGGAGGAGATCAGCATCCGTGAGCTGACCGAGCGCATCGCCCGCGAGGTGGGCTTCCACGGGCGGATCACCTGGGACACCAGCAAGCCAAACGGTCAGCCACGGCGCTGCCTGGACACGTCGCGAGCGGCCGCCTGCTTTGGCTGGCGGGCGCGCACCCCGTTCGACGACGGCCTGCGCCGGACGGTGGAGTGGTATCGCGCCGAGCGCGCGGCGGGGCGCTACTGGGGCGCCGCACCCCCGTCGACCGCGCCCCTGCCGGCCGTGGCCGGCTGACGCCTCTCTCACTCTGGGGGTGCCTCGGTTCGCTCTCCCTTATGGGTGAGGGCTCCCCTGGTGGAAAATCGGCCATGCGGCGTGGCGCCGCTGCGCCGGCCCGATGTCGTCAGGTCCGCACCGGGCGGCGGACGTAGACGAGGTCCCGCAGGCGCATGGTGCCCCCGTGCAGCGGGTCGGTGCGGGTCTCGCCGAAGGCGACGCGGGCCAGGGGCGGGACGCCGTCCCGTGTCCAGATAGTGCTCCCGTCTAGGCTGAGGTCGAGGCGCGCGCCGGCCAGGCGCAGGCGCCAGAAGTGCGTCCCCCCGTGGCCAACCAGGCGCGAGACCGACTCGCTCACGCCGCCGCCGGGCCGTTCGGTATCGTGGAATACCTGGATGTCGAACGGCGTGGCCTGGATCAGGATCGCCCCAGGCTCGGCGCTGAACCGCAGCTCGCAGACGATGAAGTACCGGTGCTCAAGCGTGATCGCCCCCTCCCACAATAGGTCCTCGATCTGGCCCGGCGCGGCGTCTAGCAGGGGCGTGAAGGGCAGGCGTGGCGAGGCCCAGGCGCGCCGGCCCGGCACGCTGGTGATCCGCAGGGTCCCGCCTTCGATCGCCACGGCGGCCGGCGGCTCCGCCTCCACCATCCACGGCGAGTCGGGCGCGCCTAGCGGCGCAGCCGCCTGTCCTGTGAGCAAGGCATGGAAGACCACCGACCGGTCAGCCGGCGCCGCCGGCGGCTGGAGCCGGTCGGGGATGGCGCACCCGCTCAGCGCCGCCGCGCCCAGCAGGAGACGCCGGCTGATCCGGCCAGGCCAGCGGCGTAGGCCCGGCCGCTCGCTGGCGGGGTCAGCCCTGCCGTAATGGGTGGCGGCTCGGCCACTGGCCATGGTCTCGGTTATCTCGCTTGGGCATCATCCGCAGGGGCGCTCCCTGCGGCACCTGGTCTGAACTGGGTATGAACCGGCTATGAAACGGATCCGGATCTGCCGCGTCATCGCCCGCCTCAACGTCGGCGGCCCCGCGGTGCACCTCCTCCAGCTCACCGCCGGCCTCGATCCAGACCGCTTCGAGCAGGTCATCGTCACCGGGCTCGAAGGGCCGGGTGAGGCCAGCATGCTGCCTGTGGCGCGGGCGCAGGGCATCGCGCCAATCGTCATCCCGCAGCTCGGGCGTGAGCTCTCCGCCCGCAACGACGCGATCGCCCTGGTCACACTGTACCGGCTCTTCCGGCGCCTGCGCCCGCACATCGTGGAGACGCACACCGCCAAGGCCGGCACGCTCGGCCGGCTGGCGGCGCTCATAGCCGGCGTGCCGGTGCGGGTCCACGTCTTCCACGGGCACGTCTTCCACGGCTACTTCAGCCCCGCCCGCACGCGCCTGTTCCTGGAGATTGAGCGGGCGCTCGCCCGCGCCACCACGCGCATCATCGCCCTGGGGGACGTGCAGCGGCGCGAGCTGCTGGCCTACGGGGTCGGCACGCCCGAGACCGTGGTGTCCATCCCGCTGGGCTTTCGGCTGCAGCCGTTCATGGAGGCCGAACGCTGGCGTGGGGCCCTGCGCGCCGAGCTCGGGCTGCCATTGGAGCCGGAGCAGGCGCCCCTGGTCGGCATCGTCGGGCGGCTGGTACCGATCAAAGCGCACGAGGTCTTCCTGACGGCCGCGCGCCACATCCTCGACCAGCTTCCTCAAGCGCACTTCCTGGTGGTGGGTGGCGGGGAGCGCGAGGCCCAGCTCCAAGCCCTGGCGGCCGATCTGAAGCTAGGTAGCCACGTCCACTTCCTGGGCTGGCGCTCCGATACCCCGCGGATCTATGCCGACCTGGACCTGGTGGTCCTGACCTCGGACAACGAGGGCATGCCGACGTCGATCATCGAGGCCATGGCCGCCGGCCGGCCGGTCGTGGCCACCGACGTGGGTGGGGTGCGCAGCCTGGTCCGGCACGAGCAGACCGGCCTGCTGGTGCCGAAGCGGGACGCGGCCGCCGTGGCCGGCGCCTGCCTGCGCCTGCTGCGCGACGCGGATCGCCGGCGCGAGCTGGGCCGCGCCGCGCGCGCCGCCGCCTTCCCTGAGTACGACCTCTCAACCCTTCTCGCCAGGATGACCGACTTCTATACCAGGCTCGTGTCCCTCGGCTGACCGCCGCGCAGGGGCCGCGCCAGGCAGGCCGCTGCTCCTGCTCCCAAGCCCTTCTCGCATGGCCGGCGGACGGGACAGGTCCAGGTCTGCTACCGCGCGTTCCCTGGCCCGTTCTGTAAGCGAGTCGCTACAGTCAGCGGGCATGCACGCCACGATGCAGTACATGCTGGTCTACCTGACCGTCTTCGGTGTGGCGCTGGCCGCGTCGCTGATCGGCACGCCCGTCGTGCGCCGGCTGGCCTATCGCTGGGGCGTGCTGGACCAGCCCAGCCACCGCAAGGTCCATCTCACCCCCACCCCCCTACTGGGGGGCCTGGCGGTGTACGCCGGCTTCTGGCTGGGCGTGCTCATGGTCAGCCGGTTCGAGGTGGCCGCGCCGGAGGTCTTCCTGCCGGCGACCACACGTGAGCTGAGCGCCATCTTCGCTGGCTCGCTGGTGCTGATGCTGGTCGGCCTTGCCGACGACAAGCTGGGGGGCTTGCCTCCCAGAGCGAAGCTGGCGGGGCAGTTGCTGGCCGCGGGCATCGCTACCTGGGGCGGGCTCCAGCTCCACATCTTCGAGCTGCGCCTGCTGGACGTGCCCCTGACCTTGCTCTGGATTGTGGGGCTCAGCAACGCCATCAACCTGCTCGACAACATGGACGGGCTGTCCGCCGGGGCCACCGCCATCGCCGCTGTCTTCTTCTTTGCCATCGCCGCCGCCAACGGGCAGCTGCTGGTCGGGATCATGGCGCTGGCCCTGGCCGGCGCCTGCCTGGGCTTCCTGCGCTACAACTTCAACCCCGCCACCGTGTTCATGGGGGATACCGGCACCCTGTTCATGGGGTTCCTGCTGGCGACGATCGGCATCAAGCTGAAGGCGACCGGCCCCGCGTGGTGGAGCTTCGTCCTGGTGGTGGTCATCCTGGCCCTGCCCATCTTCGACACCAGCCTGGTCACCGCCTATCGCCTGTGGAAGGGCCGGCGGCTGGCCCAGGGCGGCAAGGACCACACCAGCCACCGCCTGGTGCGGCTGGGCCTGCCGCACCGTGAAGCGGTGCTGGTGCTCTACGCCGCCTCCATCGTTGCGGGGATCCTGGCGCTGCTGCTGGCCCGCGGCGGGCAGTCCCTGGGAGCGGTCGTGGCCGTACCGGCCCTGATCCTGGCGCTCGGCGCCGGCCTCTTCCTCGCCCGCGTGGACACCGAGGCCCGCCCGCCGCCGGTCGTGGACCAACGTAAATGAGGCGGTACACCGGCCTGGCCGTTGACCTCCTGGCCCGGTGCTCGTCGCGGTCGAGCTGCGGGCCCGGGGCTGGCCGTGAACGAATGTAGGTGAGGCGGTACGCGCCTGCCCCCGGCTGATCTCCGTCAGGTGCTCTACGGTCCATCCACGCTGCCGCGAGCGTGCCGGTCCGCCGGGCTGAACCCGCCGTGGGCGCTGCTTCTGCTCGCCGGCTACGTCTTCCTGCGCGCGGCCCTGGGTGCCCTGCTCAATCCGCCGTTCAACGGGCCAGACGAGGCCGGTCACGTCGAATACGTCCGCTCCTTTGTCGAGAGCGGCGGGCGCCACGTCACCGGCGTCGAGGCGCGCCAGTTCCCGACGTATTACGCCCTGGCGGCGCTGCCCTGGCTGGCCACCAGCCACCTGGCGCTGGCGGAGCGTCTCCTCGCCCTGCGCCTCCTGTCGGCGGCGTCGGGCGTGGCGACCACGGTCGCGGCGGCGCTGGCGGCGCACCTGCTCTGGCCCCATCGTCCCTTGCTGGCGCTGGCGGTGGCGGCGGTCGCCTCCCTGGCGCCCGGCAACCTCTATCTCCTGGCCAGCGTCAGCAACGACCCGCTGGCCATCGCCTTCGCCTCGTTCAGCATCCTGGCCGCGCTGCGCCTTGCCCTGCCTGGAGCGGACGCGCAGCGGGGCCCGTGCTCGCTGGTCTGGCTCGTTACGTCCACCCTGGCCATTGCCACCAAGCTCACCACCCTGCCGGTCGTGCTGGCTGGCGCTGGCGTGCTGCTCTGGCAGCACCGGCGGGAGGTGTGGCGCCGGCGGTGGGCGCGGGCGCTGCTGGGAGCCAGTGTGCTCGGGGGGCTCGCCGTCTACGCCGTCCTGCTCGCCCAGCACCCCACCACCTCGCTTGGCGCCTCCCTGGCGCGGTTCTGGCTGCTGGCCCTGGTGCGCGCGCCGGTGGCGTACTGGCAGCAGGGCGGCTTGGCGGAGTCGGTGCGCACCTTCTGGTATGGCTATGACTACGAGGTGGCCTGGCCCCCTGCGCTCGAGTCCGCGCTGGCCGTCGCGGTGCTCGGGACTGGCCTGGCGGCGCTTGCCGGCCTGGCGCTCAGGGGCAGGGAGGTCCCCGGCCTCCTGTGGGGGGCCGCCGCCGTGCAGGTGGCGCTGGTCGTGGGGCGCTACGGCTTCGGCGACGTGCTCCAGATCGCCATGGGTGGGGCGGGGCAGGCGAAGTCCTTTCTGCCGGCCATCGTGCCCCTTTCTATCCTCTTCGTCGCCGGGCTGGCGGGGGCGGGCGACCGCGCGGGGCTGCGCGACGATCGCTGGTTGCTCCTGGGGCTGCTGGCATGGCTGCTGGCCCTGGACGGGGTCAGCCTGGCGCTGGGCCTGTGGCACCATTACCGCTGGTCGCAGATCGGGTTCTGATGCGCACCTCGTGCCCCTCGTGCCCCGGCAGGCTCAGGCCGGCACCCGACTGGCTGGCGCCCGCGGCCATCGGCCTGCTGGCGCTGCTGGTCCGCGCAGCCCACCTCACCGTCAGCGCGCGCTTGCCCCTGGCCGATGACGCCGTCTTCTTCGAGCAGCATGCCCGCCGCTTCCTGGCGGCCTGGCAGGCGCTCGGGACGAGCCGCTTTCCAGCGCTGTTCTGGGAGGCCGTGGACCATGCCTCGCTTCAGGGGGTGCTCTATCCCCTGTTCCAGTCTGCCGTCTACCTGCTGGCCGGCGGCGTCAACCACCGCGCGCTGGCCACGGTGCAGGCCCTGCTGGGGGCGGCTACGGCGAGCCTGACCTACCTGACGGCGCGGCGCGCATTCGGCAGTGGGGCGGCCATCTTCGCCGGGCTGCTGGCCGCGATCTATCCGCCCCTGGTCCTCGCCAATGGCTGGCTGCTGGCCGAGACGCTGCTGATCTTTCTCCAGGCCCTGGCGCTCTTCCTGTTGGTCCGTGGCCTGGAGCGGGGCGCCTGGCCGGCGCGTCTGCTGGGGGGCCTGTGCGTCGGCCTGCTGATGCTCCGCCCCGCGTTCCAGTACGCCGGGCCCCTGCTGCTGGCGGCGCTGCTCATCGCCGGATGGCTCCGGACGCCGGCATCCGGTCCCGCAGGCCGGTCGCGTGAGGCCCTGGCCCTGGCCGTCCCCTACCTCGCCGGCCTGCTCGTCGTCGCCATCCCCTGGGTGTTGGCCAATGGCCTGGTATTTGGCCAGTACGTCTGGTCACGCACGGGGGATGCCTGGCAGCAGGTCTACTGGGGTATCTACCCGCCAAACCGCGGCTGGTGGCCGCCTGATTCCCCCGTCCCGCCGAAGTACGGCGTAGAGAGCCTCCCCTTCGCGCGGGCCTCGGGGATGCAGATTGAGGTGCGCGACCTCGACTATCTCTACGCCGCCATCGACCAGGTGCGCGCCACCCCGCTCAAAGCCCTGGCCACAGAGGTGAACAAGCTCTACCAGGCCTACCTCCACCCATCGGATACCTACGCCGAGCGCCCCGCGCTGGTCGGCTGGCTGGCCGTGCCCTTGCATCGCGCCCTGCTGCTGCTCGGCCTGGCGGGCCTATGCCTCTCCTGGCTGCGGCCGCGCCCCGCGCTGGTGCTGGCCGCCGGCCTTTTCGTCTCGGCGTTGCCCTTCCTGGCCTCACACATCGACGTGCGGTACACGGTGCCGCCGTCCCAGGTCCTGGCCCTGTTTGCCGGGCTAGCCGCCGGACACCTCGTGGAGGTCTTCGCTCCACCGGCCGCGGCGGGAGCGCGCCGGCGCCTGGGCCAGCCGGCCTGGCCGGCGGCCGGCGTCGCGCTCGTGGCCGCAGCGCTCCTGCCGGTGGCCGTCTGGTGGCTCGACGTGCCCCAGCTCCTGTCTATCGCCCCGCAGGTGGCCCCCTGGCACGCCCACCTGGTGCACGCCGCGGCGATGAGCGCCGCCCTCCTGGCCGCTGGCACGGCTGCCGGCGTGGCCCTGGCCGCGCGCGCCGCCGGCTCTCAGGGCCGCCGCTTCATCTGGTCAGGGGCCGCCTGCGGCGCCGTGCTGGCCTGGATCTACGCCATCCAGGCGCTGTACGACGGCGACTGGCACCAGTGGTCGGTGCGGCTGGCCCCTGGCGAGGCCGTGCGCCAGACGATCGTCCTGCCGGAGGGCTGGCAGGCGCCGGCCGGAGGCTGGGCGGAAGTGCGGATCTACCTCGCCGGCAGTCCGGCGGAGACCTACGACCCCGTAGTGCGAGTGAATGGCCAGGAGCTGCTGCGGCTGGGCCCTGCCTTGAAGGACGCGGGGC
Source organism: Chloroflexota bacterium (assembly GCA_034437795.1). Taxonomy (GTDB): domain Bacteria; phylum Chloroflexota; class UBA11872; order UBA12225; family UBA12225; genus DAOTTI01. Next base: position 11,481 of record DAOTTI010000158.1, read on the forward strand.
CGCTGAAGTTCTGGCGCAAGATCATGGAGGCGGCCTGGAACCAGCGCAGGTCCCGCGCGGAGGTCCCGCAGTGGGTCGGCGTGCCGCTGGACCTGACCTTCCTCCAGAGCGGCCGGGTCGACGTCGAGGTCGCCGTGGAACCGGTCTACCCCGACGGCGCCGCGGGGGCCGCCGGCCAAGGATGGTTGCAGGTCTGGGGCGACTTTGAGCCTCGCCCGGGGGCGCGCGTGTACGACGGCCCGGCAGTGCACAGCCGCATCCCCGGCCAGGATGAGGCCTTTCTGAAGTACATCGCCACGGGCGAGTACGGCATCTGGCGCTGGACGCCTCTGCAGAGCGAACGCGTCGAGGCGGCGTGGCGGGGCGCCCCAACCGCGCCGGCACGCGGCGCGGTGGCCTGGCACCACGACGACCTGAGCCCCACCACCCGCGGCCGCCAGACCGGCCAGTATCGCATTCGCGTCCTGGTCTACGGCCCCAACGGCGACCTGGGCGCGGTATTCTAGCCCGGATCCCTGTGTCAATGGCCACCCTCCGCGTGCGACGACGACCAGCATGCGCCTGTGGACATGGCCAGCCCTGCTCGATCCCCCGCTGGCGCCCCGCAGGAGTATGTACCGATGATGCACGGCCGGCGTCCCCTTCCCGCTCCCTTTGGGCGAGCGACGAGCCCCGTCTCCCTATGGGAGAGGGCTAGGGAGAGGGCGCCACTTTGGAAAAGGGAGAGGGCGCCGCTAGTGAATGATCCGGGCGAGGCCGCCCGTCAGAGATAGTATGAGACAAGCAGCCGAGCAGCTGCCGGCGACAGTGGCCCCTGCTCGGGCGGTTGACGCCCCCGCAGCTGGCCCAGGGCCTGTGGCGCACGCCGCCGCGGCGGCCGCCGCGGTGGCCCTGGCCGCCTGCCCCGCCGCCCTCTGGTCGGTGGCGCTCTGGGGCCGCACCTCGGTGGTGGGGATGTCGCGGCTGTGGGCGGTGACGCACCTGGCCGGCACGGTCGCGCTCCTGTGCTGGACCCTGTGGGCGCTGCGAGGCGGCGCAGGGAAGCGCCCCATCGCGCTGGCATCTCTGGCGGCGGCCGGCCTGGCGCCGGCCGCTGTGGCAGCCGGCGCGGTGCTCGGCATGGTGTATCTCTCTGAGGATGTCCACCACGCCTTCGTCTACCGGCCGTATCTCCGCGGCCTGGCCCTGCCGCTGATCGGCCTGCTGGCCCTCGGCGCGCCGGCATGGGCCAGGGCGATAGAGGCAGCGGCGACCGCGCCCGCCGGCGCCAGGCTCAGGGCCGGTCTGGCCGCGCTCCGCGCCGAGCTGGCCCGCCGCCGGCGCGCCACGGTGCTGTTCACGCTGGCGGCGGCAGGCGCGTTGCAGGCCTTGTCCTATAACGCCATCGCCACCGACGATGCCATCCGCTATTGGGCGGTGGCCGATGGCCTGCGGAGCGGCGCCGGCTATCCCGTCACCACGGGAGCCGCCGGAGGCCAGGGCTTCTACCTGATCGAGCTCCCGATCTACCCGCTGCTGATCGCTGGCTCGTTCGCGCTGGTGGGCCACCGCTTTGCTGCCCTCCAGTTGCCCCTGATCGCGGCCAACCTGGTGCTGCCGTGGCTCTTCTACCTGACGGGACGCGAGCTGGGGCTCAGCCGCATGGCGGCGCTCTGGCTGTCGCTGGCCCTGCTCTGCCTGCCCTTCTACCAGTCCTACGCCCTGGGGACCTCACAGCCGGAGCCGCTGCTGGCGGCCTGGCTTGCCCTGGCCCTGTGGCTGGTGGCGCGCACCTGTGTCAGGCCGGCGATGCCCTTTGCCTCCCGCCCTGCTCCCCTTGCGCCTGGGAACGCGGATTACGGCCCTAGTTCCGGCTCCCGCAGGCCAGGAAGCGAGAGGAGCCGGGCGCCGGCGCTGGGCTACTGGCTTGCGCTCGGGCTGGCGGCGGCCGGCGCCGTCCTGACGCGCCCCGAAGGGGCCCTCTACGCCGGGCCGCTCTTTGCCGGGCTGGCCTGGCATTACCGGCGCGACCTGGCCAGCGGGGCGGGCCGGCGCTTGCTCCTGGCCGCGCTCTGCTGCGCCGTCCCGGTCGCGGCCTTCTCCCTCTTCCTGCGCGCTCGCTTCGGCATCTTCTGGCCCGCGGGCTGGACGAACGTCGCCGGCCCGCAGTACCTGGCCGCCAACGTGGAGCTCGTCTTGCGCCGCGATCTCCCTCACTACGCGGCCGTCCTGGGTCTGCCGGAGACGCGCCTGAGCGGCCAGGTGCTGGCCGCCGCCGTCCTGGCTGTGGTGGGCCTCGGCCTAGTGCGCATGTGGTGCGCCTGGCCCGCGCTCCGTTTCATCCCCGCAGCGCTGGCCCTCAACCTGGGCGTGATCTTTCTCTCGCCCACCTACCTCACGCCGGACCTGTTCACTCCCCAGACCTTCTTCCGCCACCTCTCGGTGCTTCTGCCCTGGCTCCTGCCCGCCTTGACGACCCTGCTGTCGCGCGAGGGACCAGGTGCACGTGAGAACGCCGGATCACAGGCGGCCCACGCGCTCGCCCTTCGCCTCCCCGCCGTTCCCCTGCGCCCGTCGTGGCTCCATCGTCGCGCCGGCCTGCCGGAGGCAGTACAGACGGCCATCAGGGCCGCCTGGGGTCTGGCCGCGGCCGGCCTGCTGCTGGGCGAGCTGGCCGTGCTCGGCGCCTCCACCTCCCAGGTGATGTCCCGGCGGCCATCGGTGCTGAGCCCCGAGCTCTATCTCCTCATTACCGACCTGTGGCGGTCCGACGACCGCCTGCCCCTTCTCCCCTTCGTGACGGACGATCGCGGGATCACGTCCGTCGATCCCCGTTTCGACTACATGGCCTTTCGGACCAGTTTCTTTGCCGCCATCAGCGCCGGCGACCTGCACGTCAACGACGCCGGACGCGCCTACGTGCTGGCCTGCGCCGTGGTGGCCCTAGGCGGACTTGGGGCGCTGGCACTGGCGCAGCGGGCCCCCCGACCAGACGCCGCATCACGAAGTCAGCCGGCATGCTAGCCCAGGTTCGTCACGGCCAGCGACGAGTCCCCTCTCCCTATGGGAGAGGGTGAGGGCTCTTGGTGGCAGTTGCCGTGCCGGTGGCAGCCCCTGTCTCCCTGCAGGAGAGGGTAAGGGGCAACCGGTGGCGTGCGCGTTCGCCTCGGCCCACCCCTTCTCCCTGCGGGAGGTCGCCGCGTGAGGCGGGGATCAGGCCGTTACCGGCTCACGTGCGGCGGCAGGGGCCGCCGCACCGCCGGAAGGGGGCTCCGCCGGCGCCTCCGTCGTCCGCCCGCAGACGGTGCAGACGATCTTCCCGCCGGCCTGCACCACCTGCAGGCCGCCCTCCACCGGGCACCGCTCCGCGACCGGTCGCTGCCAGCTGGCGAAGTTGCAGGTCGGGAAGTTGCTGCAGCCGTAGAAGGTGCGTCCCTTCCGCGTCTTGCGCTCGATCAGGTCGCCCGCGCACTGCGGGCACTCGACGCCAATCTTCGCCACCAGCGTGCGCGTGTGGCGGCACTCGGGAAACCCGCTGCAGGCCAGGAACTTCCCGAACCGGCCCAGCTTGATCACCATCGGCCGGCCGCAGAGCTCGCAGCGCTCGTCGGTCGGCTCGGGCGCCAGCTCTACCCGCTCCACCAGGGACGACGCCCTCTCCAGCGTCTTGGAGAAGGGATCGTAGAACTCCTTCACCACCGGCACCCACTCCTGCTCGCCTTCAGCGATCTGGTCCAGGTGCTCCTCGATCTGGGCGGTGAAGCCCACGTCCACTACGTCGGGGAAGTGCTCCACCAGCAGGTCGTTCACGATCCGGCCCAGCTCCGTCGGGCGCAGCGACTTGTCGACGCGCTCGACGTAGCCCCGCTCCTGAATGGTCGAGATGATGGGGGCATAGGTGCTCGGGCGCCCGATCCCCTCCTCCTCCAGCGCCTTGATCAGCGTCGCCTCCGTGTAGCGCGCCGGCGGCTGGGTGAAGTGCTGCTCCGGCGTGACCTGGACCAGGTCCAGCGCCTCGCCCGCCTCCAGTTCCGGCAGCGCCCGCCGGCGCCCCTCCTCGTCGTCCTCCGCTTCGCCCAGCACCTTCAGGAACCCGGCGAAGCGCAGCACAGCGCCCGTGGCCCGCAGCAGGTAGCGCTCCGTCCCCGCCTCTGCCATGACGTCCACCGTCGTCGTGTCGAAGACCGCATTCTCCATCTGGCTGGCGACGAAGCGCCGCCAGATGAGCGAGTAGAGCCGGTACTGGTCGGTCGTGACGTGCCCCCGCAGCGACTCCGGCGTGCGATAGACCGACGTGGGGCGGATGGCCTCGTGCGCCTCCTGCGCCCCCTTGGCCTTGGTCCGGTAGACGCGCGGCTCGGCCGGCACAAACTCGGCCCCGTAGCGCTCGCCGATCAGCCGGCGGGCCTCGTCCTGCGCCTCCTTCGCCACCTGGGTGGAGTCGGTCCGCATGTAGGTGATGAGGCCGACCTGCCCCTCGCCGGGCACGTCCAGTCCCTCGTAGAGCTGCTGCGCCACCGTCATCGTGCGCTTGGCGGTGAACCCCAGCCGGCGCCCCGCCTCCTGCTGGAGGGTGCTGGTGATGAACGGCGGCGCCGGGCTCCGCGTCGTCTCCCGCCGGCGGACGTCCGCCACGCGGTAGGTGGCCCGCCGCAGCCCCTCGACGGCCGCGGTCGCTGACGCCTCGTCCGGCAGCTCAATCTTGGCCCCGTTGCGCTCAATGACGGCGGCGACGAACTCATCGGCGTGCTCCGCCTTCCGCCCCGATCCGTGCCCGTCGCCCGTGGCACGCCCCCGCCCCTGCTTGCGCAGCAGGGCCTCGATCGTCCAGTACTCCTCAGGGACGAACGCCTCGATCTCTCGCTCGCGCTCGGTCACCAGGCGCACGGCCACCGACTGGACCCGCCCCGCGGAGAGCCCCTTCCGCACCTTGCTCCACAGGAACGGGCTCAGCTTGTACCCCACCAGCCGGTCGATCACCCGGCGCGCTTGCTGGGCCTTGACCAGGTTCATGTCGATCTCCCGCGGGTGCTTGAGCGCGTCCTGCACCGCGTTGCGGGTGATCTCGTGGAAGACGATCCGCCGCGCCGGCACCGGCTTCCCCTTGCCGCTGATGGCCTGGGTCAGGTGCCAGGCGATGGCCTCCCCCTCCCGGTCGGGGTCGGTCGCCAGCAGCAGCTCAGACGCGCTGCGCGCCTGCTGCGCCAGCTCCTTGACGATTTCCTTCTTCTCCTTTGGCACGACGTAGGCCGGCTCAAAGCCGTGCTCCACGTCCACGCCCAGCCGGCGCTTGGGCAGATCGCGCACGTGGCCCAGCGACGCGCGCACGGCGTAGCCGCGCCCGAGGAACTTTTCAATGGTCTTTGCTTTGGCCGGCGATTCAACGATCACCAGCCGCTTTGCGGTTGTTGCCATCTCGAACACAATCCCCATCCGGCCTTGCGGCCGTGGGCAATGAGAGTCGTTCTCGGACTGAAGTCACTTTCTGAACGGAAATCACCCTGCGTTGGTGCTCGCCGCGCGCCGCCGTCCATCCTCTGGTGGGTCGTTTGTCATGCCCATTGCCATTCCACCAGGGGAGCCAATGGCCAGAGCCAAGGCAAGTGACCCACTAGGACGCAGCGCCGCTCACCGCGACCGGCGGCGAGAAGACGCAAACGGGCCATGTCGATGGCCCGTTCACGAATATAGCAGGTTTGCCAAGCTCCGGAGCGCCCTCAGGCGGCTGCTCCCACCTCACGCTCCGGCGGCACCAGCTTGTAGCCGAACCCGCGGACCGAGGCGATCGACGGGGCCGTCGGGCCGGCGCCGGCGGCCGCCAGCTTGGCGCGCAGCCGGCGAATGTGTACGTCAATCGTCCGGCTATTGCTCGCGTCCAGATACCCCCACACCCGCCGCGCCAGCTCTTCCCGCGTGAACACGTCGTCGGGGCGGCTGGCCAGCGTCCGCAGCAGGCGGTACTCGGTCGGCGTCAGCTGCAGGGGCGTCCCGTCCAGCCGCACGCGGCGGCGCGTGTGGTCGATGGCCAGCCCCCCGATCCGAAGCTCCTCGCCCGGCATCGGCCCCATCTGGAGGGTCTCTTTGCGCTGCACGCGACGCAGCACCGCCTGCACCCGCGCCTCAAACTCGACCTCGTCGTACGGCCGCGTGATGAAATCATCGACGCCCAGCTTCAGCGCCAGGGCGCGGTCCCGCGCCTGGCTCTCCGCGCTGCAGATGATGATCGAGGCGTCATACCGCCCCCGCAGGTCAGCGCACAGGAGCAGCCAGTCCGCGTCCGGCCGGGCCAGGTCCATGATGATCAGGTCGGGCCGGACCTCGAGGTACTGCTCCTGCACGCCTCCTGGGCCGCGCACGCGCCGGACGCGGTATCCCGCCCGCTCCAGCACCTCCGCGGTCTCCGTCCCATCGACACCAACGTCCTCGGCGAGGAGGATCGTTGTCGTGGCTGCTCTCGTTGCTGCCTGCATGGTTACAAAGTCTCTGGCACTGGCCGATTGGGTCGTGCTGCGGCGCAACACTTCTCTTCACGTATTGACGCGGCGGCTCGACAATATCCTCTCCCACTTCTAATTGTACTAGGCAAGTTGCGGGCCACCTCCAGGGAGAGCGCGCCGAATCATCCCCACTCCCCGCCCCGGTGTGCGCCGCCTTCCGTTACAGCCCGTTGCCTTGGCGCTACGCGGGCGGCCGTTCATATGGTCGGAGTTACGTGGCCCCCGGAATGGGTCGCCGGCCGCTCACGGCCGCGCCGCTCGCGGCGCCTTCAGCTGGCCGGCGCGCCGGCGACCGCCGTCTCTGCCGCCTGGGCGGCCCCCGCCGGCGCCACGACCCGCAGGCAGCCCAGCGCCTTCAGCAGGTCCTCCTTCCAGCGCTCCGGCTGGGGGTGCCGCGGGAGCCGGATCTGGCCATTGCGGACCACCGCCGCTGTGCCGAAGGCCCGGTAGAGCGCCAGCCGGTCGCTGACGACGAATGGCGACATCTTGATCACGAGCGTGCTGCCCTGGCTCTCGATCCCGCGCAGGAAGCGGGCCCGCGCCAGCATCTTGACGCGCAGCAGGTAGAACATGTCCGCCACCGGCGGGGGCATAGGGCCAAACCGGTCGGCGAACTCGCGCTCCACGTCGTTAACCTCCTCCTCGCTGCGCAAGGCGGCCAGGCGCCGATAGAGCCGCACCTTGAGGTCCGGATCGCCGACGTAGCTGTCGGGCAGGTGCGCCCCCAGCGGCAGGTCGATCACCAGCTCGTACTCCGGCAGCGCGCGCTTGCCCCGCAGCTCGTCCACCGCCTGGGCCAGCAGCCGGCAGTAGAGATCGAAGCCGACGGTGTTCATGAACCCGCTCTGCTCGGGGCCGAGCAGGTTCCCCGCGCCCCGGATCTCCAGGTCCTTCATCGCGATCTTGAAGCCGGCGCCGAGGTCCGTGGCCTCGAAGATGGTGCGCAGGCGCTTCTCCGCCGCCTCGGTCAGGCGCCGGTGTGGGTCGTAGAGCAGGTAGGCATAGGCCTGGTTCCCGCTGCGCCCCACGCGGCCGCGGAGCTGGTAGAGCTGGGCCAGGCCGAAGTTGCCGGCTTCATTGACGATGATGGTGTTCACGTTGGGGATGTCCAGCCCATTCTCGATGATCGTGCTGCAGACCAGCACGTCGTGCGAGCCCTGGCTGAACTCCACCATCACCCGCTCCAGCGCGTCCTCGTCCATCTGCCCGTGCGCCACCGTCACGTCCACCTCCGGCACGAGCCGGCGCAGCCTGGCCGCGGCGCTCTCGATCGTCTGCACCCGATTGTGGACGAAGTAGACCTGGCCCCCGCGGTCTACCTCGCGCAGGATGGCCTCCCGCACCAGGTCGTCGTTGTAGCCGGTGACATAGGTCTTGATCGGCAGGCGCGCCTCCGGCGGCGTCTCGATGACGCTCATGTCCCGCAGCCCGACCAGGCTCATGTGCAGCGTGCGCGGAATGGGCGTGGCGGTGAGGGTGAGCACGTGCACATCGGTGCGTAGCTGCTTCAACCGTTCCTTATGCACTACGCCGAAGCGCTGCTCCTCGTCGATGATCAGCAGGCCGAGGTCCTTGAACCGCACGTCCTTGCTGAGCAGCCGGTGGGTGCCGATGACGATGTCCACCGTGCCGGCCCGCAGCCCCTCGATCACTGCGTCCTGCTCCTTCGGCGAGCGGAACCGGCTCAGCAGCTCGATGTTGACCGGATAGGCCTGCATCCGCTGCCGGAACGTCTGGTAGTGCTGGAGCGCCAGCACCGTGGTCGGCACCAGCACCGCCACCTGCTTGCCATCCTGCACCGCCTTGAACGCGGCCCGTACCGCCACCTCCGTCTTGCCGAAGCCAACGTCGCCGCAGACCAGGCGGTCCATCGGCTTCTCCTGCTCCATGTCCCGCTTCACCTCGGCCACGGCCTGGAGCTGGTCTGGCGTCTCCACGTAGGGGAAGGCCTCCTCCAGCTCACGCTGCCACTCGTTGTCCGTCGAGAAGGCGTGCGCCCGCGCCGTCTCGCGGGTGGCGTAGAGGTCAAGCAGCCCCTTGGCGATCTCCGCCACCGACTGCCGGACCCGGTTCTTGGCCCGCTCCCACTCCGCGCCGCCCAGCCGGCTCAGCGCCGGGACGTGATCGCCGACGCCGATGTAGCGTTCGACGCGGTCCAGCTGGTCGGTGGGGACGTAAACGCGGTCGCTGCCGGCGAACTGGAGCAGCAGGTATTCACGCTCACCGGCCTCCGTCCGGCGGCGGACCAGGCCCTGGTACTGGGCGATCCCGTGCTCGACGTGCACCACGAAGTCGCCCGGCCTGAGCTCCTCCAGGAAGCTCTCGCGGGCGATACGCCGGCGCCGGATCACCCGCCGCGGCTTGGCCCAGCCGAAGACCTCCGTGTCCGAGAGGAGGAACACCCCCAGGGCGCTATTGGACCAGCCCTCGCCGAGCTGGCCGTGCACCAGGCTGATCGAGCCGCCCTCCGGCGCCCGCTCCAGGCGCTCCAGCGGCGCCAGCGCCACTCCACGGTCGGCGAACAGCTCGGCCAGCCGCGCCGCCTGCTGCGAGACCAGCACCACGCGCTGCCTGGCCCGCTGCTTGGCCCGTGCGGCGTCGGCGACCTCCTTGATCCGGCCGCCAAACGTCGGCGCCAGATCGAACGAGGCCAAGTGAACGGCCCCCTCGGCCTCCGCCTCCTTCGCCTGCGCCAGCGCCGCGGCCACGGCGCCATCGTCGTTCCCCTCTCTCGCGGTGGACAATGGCGGAGGCGTGGCGAGCGCCCCTTCCCCGCTCGTCTCCAGCGCCGAGGCGGTCCCCGCGGCTGACCCCGCCCAGCCGGTGGAGGGAACAGCACGGGCCTCCAGCCTCGTCTGTAGCACGGGGATCGTCGCCGGCCGGTAGCTCAGGTGGATGGCGGCGCCCTGCGCCAGCCGGCGGAGCAGGGCCGCGGCCGGCCAGGAGTTGGGGCGAAAGCCGGGCGGAATGGCGCCCGATTGGGTGAGCTTCTGGCGCAGCTCCGCCACCTGCTCGTCCAGGTCCCGCAGGCGGGTCTCCACCGCCGCCGGCTCGTCGATGATCGTGACCGCCTCCGGCAGGTAATCCAGGAGCGTCGCCGGCTGGGGCGCCAGGTAGCCCGCGTAGAACGGCACCTCCGAGAAGAAGTGGCCGGCTTCGAGCTCGCGTACCTGCCACTCCCACTCCTCGCGCACCTCCGGGCGCAGGCTCGACCAGTCCAGGGCGCGGAGCGCGAGCGCCGCTTCCTGCCCCCGCCACAGAGCGAACTCGGTGGCCGGTGCCAGCCGCAGGACCTCGGCGGGGCCGGTCGAGCGCTGGGTCGCCGGGTCAAAGTGCCGCAGGCTCTCGATCTCGTCACCGAAGAGCTCCAGCCGCACCGGGGAGTCCGCCAGGGGCGGGTAGAGGTCCAGGATGCCGCCCCGTTGCGAGAACGAGCCCGGCGTCTCCACCAGGCTGACCCGCTCGTAGCCAATGGACGCCAGGTAACGCGCCAGCGCCTCCAGGTTGTAACGGCTGCCGCGGCGCAGCGTCAGGACGCGCCGGCCAAACTCCGCCGGCGGCGCCAGCACGAAGAGCAGGGCCTGGACGCTGGTCACGACTACAAATGGCGGCTCATCCGCGGCTTCCGTTGCCCTACCTCCATCGTGCCCGCTCGGCACTGAGGGGTAGCGCTCGCTCACCTGCACCAGCGTGCCGGCCCGCGCCGCCACCGTCTCCGGCACCGATGGCAGCTGCTCGAACGGGAGGGCGTCATAGGCGGGGAAAAGCAGCACCCGCTCCGGCGCCGCCGACCACGCCAGGAGATCCTGGTACCAGTCCTGGGCGCGGGCGGCGTCGGCGGCCACCAGCACCAGCGGCCGCCCGCTGCGCGCCTGCAGCCCGGCCACCAGGTATGGCTTGGCCGCCTCGCGGATCACGACCAGAGGCGCCCCCGCCGACGAAATCGAGGCACGGTCGAGCGGGCCTTCCACGGTCGCGCCGGTTCGGCTCGCCGCCGGCGCGCCACGAGCGAGGTCGACGAGCTGGCGGAACTCGGGCAGCTGGTCCAGCAGGGGGAGCAGTCCGGAAAGACGCATGCGTGCGTACCCTCAAGGTGTGCCTGTGCCGGGCGTGTATGGTGTGGGGGCGACCTGCCGGTCGCCGGCCGCTGCCGGCGCCACCACCAGGCCGTTGAAGCGGTTCATCGCCGCCTCGATCCCTTCCCGCAGCCAGCACTCGGCGGCGTCGGCCGCCAGGGCCAGGGCCGGGCCGACGACCGCCAGCTCCTCGGGCGTAAAGGCGGCCAGCACGAAGTCGATGGGGTCCATGCCCGCCGGCGGCCGGCCGATCCCCACCTTGATCCGCGGAAACGGCGGGGCCGTCCTTGCCCCGGCGCCGTTCGTCTCGGGCGCGGCGCCGGCGGCGGTCCGGCGGCTGAGCTGGGTCAGGTGCTCCTGGATGGACTTGATCCCCCCGTGGCCGCCGGAGCTTCCCTGCGGGCGCACCCTGATCCGCCCTGGCGCCAGGTCCATGTCGTCGTAGATCACCAGGATCTCCTCGGGCCGCAGCCCGTCCCGCTCCACCAGCAGGCGGACGGCGCGCCCGCTCTCATTCATGTAGGTGAGGGGCTTGACCAGCAGCACCGTCTCCCCGTCCACCGTGCAGCGCCGCACTTCGGCCTGGCGCGTCTTCTCAGGGCGGCCGCATGGCCAGCGCGCGGCCAGCCGGTCCACGACCATCCAGCCGGCGTTGTGGCGCGTGTGCTGATAGCGCGGCCCGGGGTTGCCCAGGCCGACGATGGCTTTCATCTCTGTGCGCGTCTCGTGCTTTCCGGCCCCTGCCCCACGCCGCCAGGAGGGCCGGCGGGGAGAGGCCCACGCAAGGCAAACGCCAAATAGGGCCGGTTCGGGCGAACCGGCCCTTTTAGCCTTGCTATGAAAAGTGTATCAGCCGCACCCACAGAGAGGGCGGGCCAGTGGGCCGGGGCGGCTATCCGCCGTGTCCGTATCAGCCGCACCCACAGAGAGGGCGGACGTCACCCCCTCGGGCCGGGGCCGCGCAGCGGGCGGCGGTGAGGGCGGCGCGGGTGAGGCGCCCTACTCCGCCCCAGGCGCCGGCCGGAGGGGCGGGTGCCCGTCCAGCAGCTCGCGGTAGCGGCGGTAGTAGGCGGCGTCGCGGGCCACGCGGCAGGCGCGCGCCGTGTCCGGCGACGGGGCCAGCTGCCTGGCCCGCTCCCACAGCCCTTCGTCGCCCCCCTGCCGGCGATAGGCCTCGATCAGCGCCGCCACGGTGGCGATACCCGCCAGGCTGCGGTAGGCCTCGATCAGCGCCGCCACGGTGGCGATACCCGCCAGGCTGCGGTAGGCCTCATGCGCCAGCTCCACCATGGACGCGCGGGCAGGCTCCTCCAGCGACATCACCGCCCGCGCTGCGGCCGCCCAGGCTGCGGTAGGATAGGGATGTTCTGACAGCGCCATGGCCGCGCCCGTACCCCGAGATCCCGTCGTAGAGCGTAGCGCACCGGCGGCGTTCGTTTACGCGCCACCGCTGGCGGAGGCCACGCTGCGCCCCGACCATCCCCTGAAACCGGCCCGCGCGCGCGACTGCTACGAGCTCCTGAGGTCCATCGGCGTCTTCGACCGAGGCGATGTGCAGGTGGTGGCGCCTCGCCCCGCCACGGTCGCTGACGTCGTGCGCGTGCACACGCCGGACTACGTGGACCTGGTGCGGCGCCTCTCGGACCCCGTGACCGCCTCCACCGTACCGGCGGCGGAGGCGCTTCTCTATGGCCTCTCCGCCTACGGCGACACCCCCCCGTTCGCCGGCATGTTCGAGTACCACCTGCTGGTCAGTGGGGCATCGATGGAGACGCTGCGCCTGGTCGACGCCGGCGAGGTGCGGTGCGCCTTCCAGCCGGCCGGCGGCGCCAACCACCACGCCATGCCCGGCCGCGCCAGCGGCTTCGGCGTCTTCAACGACGCCGCGATCGCCATTGCCGGTCTGCGCGAGCGCGGGCGGCGGATCATGTACCTGGACCTGGACGTGCACCACGGCGACGGCGTGGAAGCAATCTTCGAGCAAGACGATGGCGTCCTCACCGTCTCGCTGCACGAATCGACGCGCACGCTCTTCCCCGGCCCCAAAGGTGGCTTCCCCGAGAACATCGGCACCGGCAGGGGAGCGGGCTACAGCGTCAACGTCGCCCTGGCGCCCTACACAGGCGACGAGACGTGGCTGTGGGCCTTTGACGAGATCGTGCCGCCGCTCTACCGCGCCTTCGCGCCGGACCTGCTCGTGGTGCAGCTCGGCGCCGACGGCTACTACACCGACCCGCTGGCGCACCTCCTGCTGACCGAGCGCGCCTACGAGCAGGCCGCTCGCCGGCTGGTGGAGCTCACTGGCGGGCGCCTCGCCGCCGTCGGCGGCGGCGGCTACGACGTGCAGTCCACCCCCCGCATCTGGGCCATCGAGTTTCTGGTGTTCGCTGGCCTGGAGGTGCCGGACGCCTGGCGCCGTGGCCCGGCCCCGCCGCCGGAGGTCGACGCCCGCACGCGTGAGGAGGCGCGCCGGTTTGCCGAGCAATCCGTGGCCACCATCAAGCGCCTGGTCTTTCCCCGCCACGGGATCACGGCCAACTGACGTAGCCAAAGGCCCACAGCAGGCCGGCGACGACCACCACGATAATCACGCCGGCGATGATGAAGTCGGCGAGCGTCGGGTCGCCCTCCTCCGCCTCCACCCGCGGCTGGAACTTCTCCCTGGCTCGGTTTTCTTCTGCCACGACCATCGATTCTGCCTGATGGCTGGCGGGAGCGCAGCCCGCGCCGGCCTCCGCGGTCTCTAGCCTGGCTTCTTCACGGCCGGCCAAGAGTTCCCTCTCCCTGTGGTAGAGCGGGAGCCCGCGCAGCGGGCGGGGGTGGTCAGGCCGACGGGCGGGGCCCGGCGCCAGCGAGCAGCACGTCGATCGTCTCCTCGGCGAGCCGCGGCAGGTCGGGGCGCTCGTCGAGCAGGAATGCCAGGATCAGGCTGGCCGTGGGCAGGCGTGCCACTGCGGACGTGTTGAGCGGGGCGAGGCGGCTGTCGCGGATCGCCCGCTTCAGGTACGCCGCGACGGGCGCGCGCACCTCGTCCATCAGACCGAGCAGCCGCCGACCGATCTCCGGGTGCGTCAACGCCTCGCGCCAGAGCAGGCGCGCCAGTTTCCGGTTCGGCGCCACCGTCTCGAAGTGGCTACGGATCGCCTCGGCCAGCGCGCGGCGCGGGTCGTCCGTCGGGGCCGCGTCCAGGCGTTCCCGCAACCGGGATAGGATGGACCGCTCTTCCACCAGGCTCAGTAGCAGCGCCTCCTTGGTCGGGAAGTAGTAGAAGATAGGCCATTGGGCACGCCGGCCCGCGCGGCGATGGCCTTGGTGCGCGTGGTGGCGAAGCCCCGGGGCGTCGCCTGCACCGCCACCTCCACCGCTTGACTGTCGAGGATCCCCGCGCGGGGCTCGGGATCGCGCCCGGTGGCCTTGCGGACCCGTCGCAGCGACCCGTACACGCGTTCCCAGGTGTCGTCTGGCCGCTACCGGCGGACGTAATGGTAGACCAGGGGCCAGGGCGGGAAGTCGTGGGGCAGCAGGCGCCACGATCCCCCGCGCGCACCACAGAGCGGATGGCGTCCACCATCTCCCGTCGTGGGAAGGTGATCGGCCACCCGCCCGGCTTCGGCGCCGGCACCAGGCCCGTGATGGCCGCCCATTCGGGCGTCGGTACAGTCCGTGTCGTAGGCCCGTCGTGCGCTCCTACTCCACGGCCTGCTGCACGATCAGGCCTACTTTTTTGACACGCTCTCAATGGGCTTCGGCGCATCTGGCCGTCTGCTGTCTTGACCGGCGCGCTCACCGGACGTAGAATGCTCACCATGGTGACATGGTGATCGGCACCAAAGCAGGTGAAATCAGCTCTGGGAAGGACGGGCGCCACCGCGCCCCTCGGGTGGCGGCGCAGCGCGTGGCGCGCTCCTTGCGCCCGCTGGAGAAGCCGTCGTCGCTGTGGCAGGACGCGGCGGTGGCCGTTCGGCGCGCCATCCTCTCCGGAGAGCTGCGCGACGGTGAGCGCGTCTCCGAGGCCAGTCTGGCGGAACTGCTGGGCGTGAGCCGGGCGCCGGTCCGCGACGCAATGCGCGTGCTGGTGCAGGAGGGACTACTCCGCCAGGGGGCGTGGGCGACGACGGTAGTCGGACTGACCGAGCGCGACGTGCGCCAGTTGTACGACCTGCGCCTCTACCTCGAGACCTACGCCGTGCGTCTGGTGGCAGGGCGGCTGGACGCCGAGTCCGACGCGGCGCTGGCGGAGGCCGTCGAGCGGATGTGCGCTGCGGCCGAGCGAGGGCACGACCCGCTGTACACGAGCGCCGACCTGTGCTTCCACCGCGCCCTGATCGCCTCGGCCAAGCACCGCTGGCTGCAGGCCACCTGGGAGCAGCTGGCGCCGACGATCCAGGCGGCGCTCGTGCTGGGCACCCACAACAGGAGCCGCTCGGCGACGATCGTCGCGGAGAGCCACCGGCTGCTGCTCGGGTCCCTGCGCGCGGGCGACGCCGCGGCGGCCGAGGAGCGGCTGCGGAGCCACATCGAGGGAGCGGCCGATCACCTGGTCAGGGAGTTCGTGCGCCTCCGCGCGCCTGTGGAGGACGCGCCAGCAGCCTCGCCGGCCCGCGCCGCCCGGCCCGCCCGGGCCCGCGGGGTAGACCGGGCAGAGCGAATAGGAGCACCATCATGACCACGGTTCAGCCTGTGACACGAGTGACGCGCCGCACGGTGGTGGGGACCGGTGCGGGAGGGCTCGCCAGCCTGCTCGCCGCCTGCGCCGGCCCTGGCGCGGGCGACGGCGCCGGTGGCGGGAAGCCGGAGATCCAGCCGGCCGAGATACGCATGTATGAATGGTCGGGGGCGGCGGACCTCGAGAGCGCGAAGGCGATCGCCGAGGCGTACCAGCAGCAGCAGTCCAAGGTGAAGGTGAACGTCGAGCAGCCGCCGAGCGGCGACTACTACGAGAACCTGCTCGCCTTCTTCGTCGCCGGCGGCGCGGCCGACGTGATCAACACGCAGTCCTAGCGGTGGCACGAGTTCGCCGCCAAGAACCTGCTCAAGCCGCTGGACGGGCTCCGCGCCCGCGACAAGTTTGACGCCCCCTGGCCCAAGGCGTGGGAGAAGATGTACGAGCCGCAGACCAGGTTCCGCGGCAAGCTCTACGCCCGCCCGTACCACTGGGGGAGCGTCAACGTCGTCTATAGCAAGGAGCTGTTCGACAAGTTCGGCCTGCCCTATCCCAATCCGGACTGGAACATTGACCAGTTCATGGACATTGCGCGGCGGATGACGCGCCGCGAGGGCGACGTTCAGTACTACGGCTTCCAGAGCGTGCACATCTACACCCGCTGGTTCGGGTGGTGGCGGAATGACACGCAGCCCGAGTGGGACCCGCTGGTGGAGCCGAAGAAGGCCCAGTGGGTGCAGCCAGTGGTGATGGAGCGGCTGGGCTTTCTGATGTACGACGCCTTCCACACCCTGCGCATCAGCCCGCTGCTGTCGGAGCAGGGCCAGGTCAACATTGAGCAGGGGCGCGTCGCGATGAAGGTGGAAGGGCCGTGGTTCCTGCCGACGATGTGGGGGCGGCTCGCGCCGCGCCAGCCCGGCGTGCCGTTCGACGTGGTGCCGCTGCCGAAAGGCAAGAGCGGCCAGCGGGTCACCGCAGCCGTCGGGCACACCCATACCATCAACGCGCAGACCAAGTACGAGGAGGCGGCGTGGGACCTGGTCAAGTTCGTCGCCAGCGATCAGGCCCAGGAGATCATCGCGCGGGTGACGGGGCGCAACCTGATCACGCCCGAGCAGAACCAGAAGATCTGGGTGCCCCTCGTCCAGAGCACCTACAACTTCAAGACGGCGGACGCCTTCATCAAGTCCATGGAGTTCGGCTCATTCCACCTCGCCGGCGAGCTAGGTGAAGGGCTGCTCTTCCGCGACTCCGGCTTCAACGACGGCATCACCGCCATGGTCGACGGCTCCAAGAAAGTCGGCGACGTCATCCCCGAGGCCAACCGCCGCATGCAGCAGCTCATGGACGACTTCTGGAGGCAGAAGCGCTAGCGCGGACCATCCACGGCCAGCGAGCAGTTCCCTCTCCCTGTGGGAGAGGGCCAGGGGTCGTATGGGAGGCCCAGTGGGCGGGAGAGACCTCCCTCTCCCTATGGGAGAGGGCCAGGGTGAGGGCTCCAATCACAAATGACCCACGCTAGAGCCGGCCATCCTGGAGATAGCGCTCCAGCGCCGCCCGGTCCAAGCCGGCGATCCCCAGATCGGCCAGTGACCGGCCGGACTGCCAGGAGTCCGTGCCCATCACCGCGTCCGCCAGGGTCACCAGCGCCCGCGCGACCGGCATGGCTACGCCAAAGCGCTCGCCCAGCTCGACCCAGGTCCGCAGGCCATACGGCACGTCCTCCGAGAGCCAGCGGGTCTGCAACGATCCCGGCGCCTTGAGCTGGGTCAGCATCCGGCTGCCGTTGATCGTCGCCCACAGGTCGCCTTTGGGCCCGAAGCCGGCGGCGTGGAACGCCTCGGCCACCGGCAGCAGATCGAGCCCCAGGGCGCGACCGGCCGCGCGGCGCTCGGCGTCCAGCGCCTCGATGACGCGCGCCACCCCGGGCGTGACGCCCTCCTCGTAGAAGTAGAACTCGCCGCGGCTGTATTCGATCCGCCCCGCGTTCATCAGCACGCCAGGCGGGTGGACGATGGGGTTCATCGCCCCCAGCCCGGCGGCGACCACGTGCGGATACGGCCGCAGCCCTGCAAAGTACGGCCCCAGCGCCGCCAGGGCCCGCTCCGTCTCCGCCGCCGGGAACACGCCTGCCCCCATGCCGGGTACGACGCCCCAGATGTGGGCGTGATCCGCACCAAGCTTGCGGCAGACGTACGGCGCGGTGTCGCTCTCCACCAGGAGGGGGCCTCCGCGGCCGGGCGGCCGCCCCGCTTCGGTGAGCCAGTGGGCGAAGGCCAGGCTCCCCAGATTGCCGGGCAGCAGGGCCAGCACGTGGTCCTCCCGTAGATGGGGGAGGAGCAGCTCCCCGAACGGCCGGTGGGCGTAGGACGGCACCGGCGCGATCAGCGTCGTCCCCGCCGCCAGCGCCTCGCGCGCATCCGTGGTCACGGCGGCCAGCCTGGCGGTACCCTCACCACCGGCGCCGGTCAGCCGGATCTCTCTGGTCTCGCGAATGGGGGCAATGGAGGCCGCCTGCGATGGCGCCTCCCAGAGCACGACCTCGTGCCCCTCCAGCGTCAGCTTGGCCGCGACAGCAAAGGCGGTGTTCCCCCCGCCCAGAACGATGACACGGTGCTCTATCATCTCCAGCCCTCAGGGGACGGAGGGTAGCAGTTGACGGACGGCCACGTCCGTATTAAGATTATTCATATCCACATCAACGAACGTGAGCGCGAGATCAACATTAGTGAGGAGTGGACCGGAGATCGCCCGCCGGGCGCTCGCTCGGGCCGGCCCGCCGGCGGCCCCCTGCTGGCGTGCCGGCGGGCGCAACGCGCTCCCGGCCGGCCCGTTGTAGTGCCAGTGCCATGCTGGCTCCTAGAATCAATGTTCCAGCCATGTTGGCGACCAGCACCGTCGGCGCCGCCCCACCGGCGATCCACGTCCGCGACCTGCGGAAGGTCTACGTGGTGCCGGAGCGCGAGGCCGGCCTGCTGGCCTCCCTGCGCAGCCTGGTCAGGCGCCGCCACCGCGCCATCGCCGCCGTGGACGGGATCTCCTTTGACGTCCAGCCCGGCGAGGTGGTGGGGTTCCTGGGGCCCAACGGCGCGGGCAAGACGACTACGCTCAAGATGCTCTCCGGCCTGCTCTACCCAACCAGCGGGGAGCTCTCCGTGCTCGGCCATGTCCCGTGGCGGCGGGAGAAGGCCTACCTTCGCCAGATCACGCTGGTCATGGGGCAGCGCAACCAGCTGGCCTGGGACATTCCCGCCGCCGACTCCTTCGAGCTCAATCGCGCCATCTACCGCATCCCACGCCCTGAGTACGAGCGCGCCGTGAGCGAACTGGTCGACCTGCTGGACCTGGGGCCGCTGCTCCAGAAGCCGGTCCGCAACCTCTCCCTCGGCGAGCGCATGAAGTGTGAGATCGCCGCCGCCCTGCTCCACCGGCCGAAGGTGCTCTTCCTGGATGAGCCGACGATCGGCCTAGACGTCACCATGCAGCGGCGCATCCGGTCCTTCATCGCCGAGTACAACCGGCGCCACGGCGCCACCGTCCTGCTCACCAGTCACTACATGGCGGACGTGGAGGCGCTCTGCAAGCGGGTGATCGTCATCCACCACGGCAAGCTCTTGTTCGATGGCGATCTCAGCAAGCTGGTGCAGCGGTTCTCCCCCCACAAGACCATCGTCGTCGAGCTGGCCGACGGGGTCGTCGACCCGGCCGCCAGCCTGGCGCGGTACGGG
The DNA here is from genome assembly GCA_034437795.1 of Chloroflexota bacterium. Classification (GTDB taxonomy): domain Bacteria; phylum Chloroflexota; class UBA11872; order UBA12225; family UBA12225; genus DAOTTI01. Next base: position 30,424 of record DAOTTI010000158.1, read on the forward strand.
GAGGTGGTGTCCGCTGACGACGGGCGGGTCACGCTGCGCGTGCCCAAGGGAGAGACGCCGGTGGTGACCAGCCGCCTGCTGGCCGACTTGCCGGTGCTGGACCTGACCGTCGAGGACCCGCCGATCGAGGACGTGATCGAGCAGGTGTTTGCCCAGGAGGTCCCCGCCGCCCTATGATCGCGCTCCTGGACGTCTACCGCGCCTTCTTCAAGAACGAGATCGCGCTCCAGCTCCAGTACCGCGTCCAGCTCATCATCTGGCTGCTGTTCGGCGTTATCCAGCCGGTGATGTACCTGGTGATCTGGTCCACCGTCGCCCGCTCGCGGGGCGGGCAGGTGGGCGACTACGGCGTCTCCGAGTTCGCCGCCTACTTCATCGCCATCATGTTGGTCCAGCATCTGGTCTTTACCTGGATCATGTATGAGTTCGAGTTTCTCATCCGCCAGGGCCAGCTCTCCGTTCGGCTGCTGCGTCCCATCGACCCCATCCACGGGCACATCGTGGAGAACCTGACCTACAAGCTGCTCACCCTGACCATCATGGTTCCAGCGGCGGCGATCTTGACGCTCCTGTTCCAGCCCCGGTTCGACACCCCGCTGTGGGCCATCGCCGTCGCCGTGCCGGCGCTGCTGCTGGCCTTCCTACTCACCTTTCTCCTGGAGTGGTCGTTCGCCCTGGTTGCCTTCTGGACCACCCGCACCGCGGCGCTCAACGACGCCTACACCCTGGTCTATATGTTCATGTCCGGCTGGGTGGCGCCGCTCTCGCTCTTTCCGCCCGGCCTGCAGGTCCTGGCGTCGATCCTTCCCTTCCGCTGGGCGCTGGCCTTCCCCGTAGAGCTACTCCTGGGACGGCTCACGCCCCAGCAGGCGCTCGGCGGCCTCGCGGCGCAGGCGGTGTGGCTGGCCATCGCCGTCGCCATCTGGAAGCTCACCTGGCGCGCGGGCATCCGGCGGTACTCGGCCGTGGGCGCCTGACGCTCGCTCCAGCCACATCTGCAGTATGGGCCGATCTGGTCGAGATCTGGCGAGTGGTGAGTAACCGAGCGATGAGCCTCTTGCGCCTCTTCTGGGTCTTCGTCAAGGTGGCAGTGCTCAATGAGCTCCAGTACCGCACCAACTTCTACATCCAGGTCGTCCGCTCCGCCATCCGGCTCGCCACTGGCCTGGGCGGCCTGGCGCTGGTCTACTCCCATACCGACACGCTGGCCGGCTGGACGGGCGCCGATCTGCTCGCCCTGCTGGGCGTGTACTACCTGGTGGATGGCGTGATCCAGCTAGTCATTGCCCCGAGCATGAGCCGCCTGATGGAAGACGTGCGCCAGGGCACGCTCGACTTCGCCCTCACCAAGCCGGAGGACGCCCAGGTCCTGATCAGCGTGCGCCAGGTGCAGATCTGGAAGCTGGTGGATGTGGCGCTGGGTGTGGCCGTGCTCCTGATCGGCGTCGGGCAGGTGGGGCGTGAGGTAGGGGCGCTGCACGCCCTGGCCTTCGGCGCCGCGCTGCTCGCCGGCGGCGCCATCGTCTATAGCTTTTACCTGCTGCTGGCCACGCTCACCTTCTGGCTGGTGCGCGTGGAGAACATCATGGTCATCTTCCAGAGCCTCTACCAGGCCGGCAAGTGGCCTGTGACCATCTATCCCCGCTGGATGCGGGCGATGCTGACCTTCGTCGTCCCCGTCGCCTTCGCCACCACCGTGCCGGCCGAGGCCATCTCGGGGCGGTTCACCTGGCCCAGCATCTTCGGCGCCGTCGCCCTGGCGGCCATCCTCCTGGCCGCCTCCCGCCTTTTCTGGAACCACGGCGTGCGCCGCTACTCCGGCGCCAGCGCCTGACGCCAGCGCCTAAGCGCCACGAGCAGGTCATCGCCATACTGGGTCCTGATCAGGAGCGGAGTTCCCCCGTCAGCGCGCACAGGCGGACACGGCAGCCGGCGACACCCTAACGCTTCGACGCGGAGACGGAAACCGATCCCCTGATCCGACGATACCTTTCTCTCCCCTACGGCCGGACCACCCCACCGGCCAGGGCGCGGGTGTGCCGCCCGTGCTCGACGGTCAGCGTGCCGTTGACGAAGACGTAGGCGATGCCGTCCGGCGACCGGCGGGGCTCCTCGAAGCTAGCGTTATCCTTGATCGTCCTGGCGTCGAACACGACCACGTCCGCGGCCATCCGCGGACGGATCAGCCCGCGGTCATGGAGCCGGAACTTGGCGGCCGGCAGGCCGGTGATCTTGTGTACCGCCTCCTCCAGGCGCAGCCAGCCCTTCTCCCGCACGCAGGTGCCGAGGATGAAGGCGGTCCAGCCGAAGCTGGCGGGGTGGTTGACGCTCTCATACAGCGGGCCGGAGAGCGGTGACGAGCGGGCGTCGGCCTCGGCGGCGTAGAGCGGGTGCGTGAGCATCTGGTGTAGGTGCGCCTCATCCTTGACTACGCCAAACATGCCGGCCGACGTGATCTGCTCGCCCTCCCGCATGAGGATGTCCAGGTAAGCGTCCATGGGATCCTTGCCCATCAGTTCACCAATCTCGCGGAAGCTCTTGCCGAAGTACTCCCGGCTATTGGTGGTCCGGCCAAGCCATAGCTCGTCCCACCTGCCATCGGCTACGCGCAGCCAGTAGCGCCGGCAGTCCCGCTTGACCTTCTCGCGGATGGCTGGATCGCCCAGGCGCCGTGCCGCCTCGGCTGGGCCGGCGTCGAAGAGCCACGGGGGAAGCACGGCGCTCATGCCCCCACCCCCGCGGGTATAGGTGGTCGTGTCGCAGGACACGTCCAGGCCGCGGGCGCGCGCCTCCTCGATGCGAGCCATCACCCGCTCCCAAGCCCCCGCGGGCGCGCCGTAGCGGGCGTTGTTGTGCGCGATCTGCAGGCGGACCCCCGCCGGCTCGCAATGGGCGATCGCCTCCGCCACCGACGCCTCGAACCCCTCATTCCGGTTGCGCTGATGCGTGGCGTGGATGCGGTCGTAGCGCGCCAGCACGCGGTTGAGCTCGATCAGTTCGTCCAGCGTGGCGGCCCGCCCGGGCACGAACTCCAGTCCCGTCGAGAGGCCGAAGGCGCCCTGCTCAAGGCTCTCCTCGAGCAGGCGCGCCATGGCCTGCACCTCTTCGGGCCGCGCTGGGCGCTCCTCTCCCCCCATCACCACGCGCCGGATGCTGCCGTGCCCGACCAGGAAGGCGTAGTTGGCGGCGAGGCCGTTCCGCTCCACCTGCTCCAGGTAGGCCCCAAAGGTCAGCAGCGGCTGGGGGACGGCGGACGAGCGACCGGGCACGATACCCGATTCGTCTGCCGTCCGACGGCCCGCGCCCAGGGCCACCGGCGCCGGCGACGAACCGCAATTGCCCACAATCTCCGTGGTGACGCCCTGCAGTAAGGTGCTCTCGCAGAACGGGTTCTGGAGAGCCACGCGATCCGAGTGCGAGTGGCAGTCGATGAACCCCGGGCTGACCACCAGCCCCCTGGCGTCCACCACGCGGGCGGCCTGGGCCGCTTCCAGGTTGCCCACCGCGACGATGCGCCGGCCCTCGATGCCGACGTCGGCCCGTACCCAGGGGCTCCCCGTCCCATCGACGACCATGCCGCCACGAATGATGATGTCGAGCATCTGGACGCTCCCTTCAGTCACTGTGATCAGGTGGTGGTCAGAGGCGCCGGAGTGGACCTCCCCCCTGCGGTCGAGGCCGCGCCGGCAGGGGAGGACGGACCTCACCCCCTAGCTCCCTCTCCGACACGGAGAGGGGGAACGAGGGCCACCGCCGTGCGGCCTGGCCGCGCCGCCCCGCTCCAACTCGGGGGCGCCGGCCACAACATGCCGCCATCCGGACCGGTCCGTGCACGCGCGTCACCACCTGGCCTCCACCTGATCACCACTTGATCACAGCGAGGCGCAGCCGAGCGGATCACCACCTGATTTCCACTTGACCACCAGATCACGGCGAGCCCGCCGCAGGCGGGCGAGCGCATCTCCACCTGATCACCGGTTCATCAAAAACGTCGACGCCCGATCGAAATAGTCCAGCAGCAGCGCCTGGATGGGCGCGGGTAGGCGCTCCGCCTGCACCGCCGCGGTCATGTGGCGCATCCAGGCGTCACGCTCCGCCTGCCCGATCGGAAACGGCAGGTGGCGCAGGCGCAAGCGCGGATGGCCCCGCTCCTCTGAGTAGGTGGACGGCCCGCCGAAGTACTGTATCAGGAAGAGGGCCAGCCGCCGCCGGCTCTCGGTGAGGTCCGGCGGATAGAGCGGCCGCAGCAGCGGATCGGCGCCGACGCCGTCGTAGAAGCGGTCCACGATCCTCCGGAACGTCTCCTCGCCTCCGGCCAGGTCGTAGACCGTTCGCGCGTCGACCGGTTCCTCACCCACTGGTGGCTCTCGTCCGTGCCCCTGTGCTGCCACTTGGATCTACTCCCGCCTCACCGTCGCCCTTAGCCTGCCGGCCGCGCCTGTCGTTCATGCTCCTGTTCGGTCACAGTCCAAATCGTACCTGGCGCGGACACTCGCTTCATGATCACGCTCTGCCAGAATAATCGATCCAAGGGCCCGACGTGCAAATCGTACCTGCCGCAAGCATTCACTTTATGTCGTGTTCCTCTGTGCACCTGCACAGGGGTCTTTCGCAGATCCTTCGTACTTGTGCTTGGAGCGGGGCCGGCGTACTTCCGGCAGGTCAGTTCCTCTCCCCATGGCCGCCGTCCCCCTCTCCCGCACGCGGGCGAGGGGCTAGTGGTGAGGGCTCTTCTCCTCTCCCCGTGGCCGTCGTCCCCCCTTGCCCGCACGCGGGCGAGGGCCGGCGGGGCCAAGCCGCACCGTGGGAGTGGGGCAAGGGGCGGGTGCGGCGCGGCCCCGGCCGCAGGGAGTGAGGTCCGTCCCTACGTCCCTGCTCCGGCCACCGGCGCGCTACTCCCGTACCGACCGCCCAGACGCGGCCGCGAACGCCCGCCCGAAGGCCTCGCTGCCGTCATCGTCCCGCTGCGTGAGCGTGATGCCTCTGGCGAAGCGAGGCAGGTTCCCGAGATCGAACTCGCGGAACAGGTCCTGTTCGAACCCGGCGATCGTGGCCTTTCCCGCCGGCACGACCGCGGCGCGCCGGCCATCGGCACGGCTGGCCGGCCAGGTGATGGTGTACAGGCGGCGCGGGCGCACTGGCAGCGCGTTCGGGTCCGGCAGGCGCAGCCGTTCCACCGCCGCCTCGTCGAGCGCCACGCCGAGCCCCGGGCCCTGCGGCACCCTGGCATAGCCCCCCGAGATCTGGATCGGCTCCACGATCAGGTCATCCTGCCAGATGTGCATGCAGGTGATCGCCGGCCACTGGGCGTGCGTCGCCACCGCCCCCACGTGGGCCGTCCAGGCGGTGGTGAGGCCGGTGCCGACGAGCTGCAGCCAGAACGGCTTGTTCGCCGCCGCGGCCAGCGTAGTCTGCCGCATCAAGGCAGCGGCCCCGCCCCCGATGACGAACCCGTCACAAACGTCCTCCTGGAGCGCCGTCATGATCGGGGGCGAGCCGAAGTGCATGGCGATGGGAAGCCTCGTCTGTTCGCGGATCTGCTTATTGCCCGCCACGTCTCCCTGCGGAATGGGGGTCTCGATGATGGCCACGTTGGGAAACCGCTCCAGCTCGCGCAGGTAGGGCACCGCCGTGGCGGCGTTGACGAGTGAGCTATTGAAGTCCAGGTCGATCAGTACGGAGCGCGGCAGCGCGCCCGAGAGCGCCTCCACCTGCCCCAGCACGTCGCGCCACGGCCGGCCCTTGAGCTTGAGCGAGGTGTACCCCAGCTTGATGGCCAGCCTGGCCTCCTCCATCCATTCCTCAGCGGTGAAGTCGAGGCACCACCAGGAGATCGGCACAGCGTCGCGCACCTGGCGCCCGAACAGGGCGTGGCACGGGACGCCGGCCTGCTTGCCGGCGGCGTCCCAGATCGCCATCTGCAGGCCACAGCCCAGACTGTCGTCCCACAGGCACTCAAAGACGTTCTTGCCTCGTACGCGGTCCGCGGCGCCGGACGGCACGCGCCCCCAGGTGTACTGGAGGATCGTCTCACCCACACCGGTGACGCCACTCTCCAGCGTGACGCGGCAGATCTCCACCAGCCGCCAGTCGCCGTGCAGGCGGGGCATGTGCTCCGCGTGGCGCGCCGCAAACGGGTCAAGGAGCGTGGTGAAGCTCACGTCGCGAATGCGCGCGCCGCCGTCCTGCCGCGCCGCCTCCGCCGCGGCGGGAGCTGGCGCCGCCTTCGCCCGCCCGCGGGACGGAGTGCGCCGTGGGCGTGTCCTGGTAGGGGGAGTGGTGGTGGCCATCTTGTCCTCCGTGGTCCTCCTTGTTCGCGTGCCCGATGATAGCGGCCACTGCTGCGGCGTGGGTACGCCGCGTTCCGGCTCGCGCCCTGCCGACCAAGCCTATAGGGAGAGGGAAGCGCCTCGCTGGCCGTGCATGCTCCAGGCTCGGGCCGTCTGCGCTGGCGGCGGCCCAGGCAGGAGTGAGTCTGCGCGGTCCGTCGCTATACTTTGCCGGTACGCAGCGTAAGGAGCAGGGATGTCTGAGCGCAATCTGGCCAGCGGCGCCAACGAAGGACGGGAGCCGGCGGGCGATGACTGGGACGCCGCCTTCAGCCGGTTGCTGGAGGGCGTGAACCTCGGCGAGCTCGACATCCCCACCACCACCGAGCAGCGCCGGGCGCGCCTGACGTTCGGCGCCGTTCGCGAGAAGGTCGCCGAGCAACTGCGTGAGAAGCTGCGCAGCGAGCGGCTCCGGCGCGAGGCCATCCAGCGCCTGCACCAGCAGTTCGCCGAATGCACCGAGATCGTGGAGCGGGAGCTGCACACCTTCGTCAGCGAGCTGCTCCAGTACTTCCACGGTGGAGGTGAGGTGCGCCGCCTGCCGGATCCCAAAGACGGGCGCAGCCGCTCCTGGCAGGTGCTGGGCTACCGCTCGCCGGGACGCGGGGGCCACCTGGAGCCGGTCGTGTCGGTGCTCCTCACCATGCGAGGCGTGGATGCCCTGGAGCGGGGCCAGCCGTCGCTGGAGTGCCGCGTCTCGACCCCCCGTAACCCGCGCCTCGTGGACTTCACCGTTGGCGCCGACTTCGCCAGCGATCTGGAGGACGCCATCTGCCGCGCCTACCAGGACATCCTCGGTACGCTCCGGTTCGAGCCGGCGCCGAATACCGGTCTGGCGCAAGAGGTCAGCGGCTCATCCTAACGGATCCTGACGGTCCGGCGGCTTGTCCGCCTGGTGGCTCCAGCACGCCAGCGCAGCCGGCGGCTCCGCGCTGGCGGTTACCGCATCCTTACGCCCGCTCGCCGATCGTGACGCGGACCTCCCGGATCTCGCCCCCGCGGATCACGCGCAGGGGCGTCTCCTGGCCAACGCGCTCCGGCCCCAGCACCCCCACCAGGTCGTCCGTGCTTCGGATCGGCTGCTGGTCCAGGGCGATCAGCACGTCTCCGATCAGCACGCCGCCCCGTTCGGCCGGCCCGCCCCGTTCGACCCCCACCACCAGCAGCCCCGTATCCTGGGCCAGGCCCAGGCGCGTCCGCAGCCCATCAGGAATGGCCACCACCTGGCTGTGAATGCCCAGGAACCCGCGCCGGATCCGGCCATGGGCCTGCAAGGCGGCCATGATCCGCTCCACCGTCGCCAGGGGGATGGCCAGCCCGGCGCCGCGGCCGAACTGCGTCGTCACCACGCCCAGCATGCCTCCTGACGCGTCCACCAGCGGCGCGCCGGAGAACCCGGGGTACAGGGCCGCGTCAGTCCAGATCACGCCTTCGAGCCGGCCACCGCGCCAGGTGCGGATTGGCCCACCTACCGCGCTCACCAGGCCCATCGTGGCCGCCAGCCGGCCCGGGCGGGCGACGACCAGCGCCAGCTGGCCGGTCCGCGGCGCCGCGGCGCGAGCGATCGCCGGCCCACCTGCCCCCTCCACGCGGAGCAAGGCCAGGTCTGTACCGGGGTCGCGCCCAGCAACCGTCGCCGGTACGGTACGCCCATCCGCCAGCCCGACCGACACGTCCTCGTCCCGCTCCAGGACGTGGTCGGCGGTCACCACCAGCCCGCCGGCCCAGAGCACCCCGCTGCCAGACTGGCGCCGGCGCGCGTCCACGCGCACCACCGATTGTCCCACGCGCTCAATCAGTTGCGCGAGCTCATCCGAGTACGCGAGCAGCGCTCCCGCTGCTCCCCCTGCTCCTGCCGCTGCCTCCTGGCTGCTCATGTCAGCTTCCTCCATTCCATTCGCGTTCGCACGCCGCCCCTTCACCCTTGAACCTTGATGTTTGAACTCTGATCGAGTGTAGGCGCCGCGGCGGCGAGGTCGCATCGGTCAAACGGCTAGCCGCGGCCCTGCACGTTCGGCTAGGATCAGAAGCCGGACCGCCGGCAAGTTGCGCTGGATCGATCGTGGAGCTACCGTCAAGCGGGCGTGAAGCCACCATGCAGCTTGGTCGAGTCACCTGGCGTGCTGGCGCGTTAGGTAAGTGATGGCCGGTCCCGTCGAGCGCAACGGGTACGTCTTACTCTCGCCGGAAGACTTCAATGCGGGAGCGCTCCTGGGTTTGCGCACGCCCCCGCCCAACGTCCTGATCGAAGGGGACTGCCTGAAGGTCTTGTCGTTCATACCGTCAAACTCGATCGACCTCATCTTCGCCGATCCGCCCTATAACCTCCAGCTCCGCACCCAGGACCTGCGCCGCCCCAACAACACCCTGGTCGACGGCGTGGACGACCACTGGGACCAGTTCACCAGCTTTGCCGAGTACGACGCCTTCACCGAGCACTGGCTGACGGAGTGCCGGCGCATCCTCTCGCCCACCGGCAGCCTGTGGGTCATCGGCACCTACCACAACATCTTCCGCGTCGGCAAGATCCTCCAGGACGTGGGCTACTGGATCCTGAACGACGTCATCTGGCTGAAGTGCCTGGCCGGCGAGACGCGCGTGCTGGTCCGGTATGGGTCAGGCTGGATCGCTCAGCGCACCCTCGCTCAGCTCGCCGCGGGGCCGGCCCAGCCCCTGGAAGTGCTGACGCCGACCGGGTGGCGCACGCTCCATGCCGTCGCCCGGTCCAGCGAGCCCAAGCCGCGGGCGCGCCTGCGTGCCGGACGCTTCGGGCAGGTGGTTGCCTCGCCCGACCATGTGGTCCCGATCTGGCGCCACAGCATGGAGCGGCGCTATGCGGAGCGCACGCTCGGGTCGATCGCGTGCGAGCGTGAGAGCATGCGGACGTACGTGCTGCACGTGAACCTGCAGCCATGGCTCCCCGGCAGCTATGCCGAGCTGGATGTCGCGGAGCTGCTGCGGGAGCAAGGCGCGCCCGCGTACACGCGCGGCGGATACACCGGCTGCCAGCGACGCCACGCGCGCGGTTCGTGGGCCACCTCACTGGCGCGCTGGCGCCCGATCAAGAGCCTCAGCCAGCATCGCCGGTGCGATTGGCTTTCCGTCGTGATCGCACGAGATGCAGGGCTGGCGCGCCACAGGCTGGCAGCACGCGACGCGAAGCAGGCGGAGGCGTTCCCCGCGCGGCTGCCGCTCACGGAGGACCTGGGATTTGTCATCGGCCTCTACCTGGCTGAAGGCAGCCTGGCAAAGCGAACCCAGGTGCGGCTCAATCTCCACCGCAATGAAGCGGCGCTCCTGGATCGCGTCGATCGCGTGCTGAAGCCGCTGGGGCTGAAGCTGGGCCGCCACTACTCGCGGCATGGCATCGCCGCCTATTGCAGGAGCCGGATCCTGCGGGCGGTCATCCAGCACTTCGTGGCCGGAACGAGCGCCCGCGCCAAGCGCCTGGAGATCGACCGCGTGCTGAACGCTCCCGTGGCGTTCCGCAAGGGTCTGCTCGACGGCTTCCTGGCTGGCGACGGCCACTATGAGCCGGAACGCCAGCGGTACGTCGTGGGCATCGCCAGCCGCCAGCTCGTCCAGGACCTGCAGCTGCTCGCCCATACCCTCGGGTATTACGCCACGACTGGCCAGTACCAGGCTAGCCCGCGGGCCACGGGCAAGCGCGAGCGGCCGTTCTGGCTCAAGCTGTACCCCCGAAGGGAGCGTGTGGCGGACGGCATCACCTTCTATCCGGTCCGGGCGCGCGTGGCTATCGACCCCGAACCATCGATGGACTGGTATGACGTCTACGTCGAGGGAGGGCTCTTTCTCGTTGAGGGCGGGCTGGTGGTCCACAACTCGAACCCCATGCCCCACTTTCGAGGGGTGCGCTTCACCAACGCGCACGAGACGCTTATCTGGGCCAAGAAGAGCGAGGGCGCGCGCAAGATCACCTTCAACTACCGTGCCCTCAAGGAGCTGAACGGCGGCAAGCAGATGCGTAGCGACTGGTATCTCCCCATCTGCAATGGCGCCGAGCGCCTGCGCGATGCCAACGGCAATAAGCTACACAGCACCCAGAAGCCTGAGGCGCTGCTCGAGCGCGTCCTGCTCGCCACCAGCCGCCCGGGCGACCTGGTGCTCGACCCCTTCGCCGGCACCGGCACCACCGGTGTCGTGGCCCAGCGCCTGGGCCGGCGCTGGATCATGATCGAGCGCGAGCCGGCGTACTGCCGCTTAATCGAAGCACGACTTGAGAGCGTGGCCCAGGTCGCATCCGACCAGAGCGACCGGTGAGCCGGCGCCGACACGATGGCCTCCCCATCGGGCTGCGAGCCATCATCTTGCCTGTGCGCGGTTGACGCGGCCCATTGGACGGTCGCATGACGCCTCCACCGGCGCAGGCAACGCGTACCAGGGGCCGGCGTACCGCTCTGGCCGGACGGCTGGGCTGCGCGAAACGCGCCGGCTACCGGATCGTCCCGTCCGCCTCGACGCGGCCGCCGGCGGCCTCAATCTCCACCTTCACGTCGGCCAGGGCGTCGTCTAGCGCCTGCTTCACGGGCTTCTCTCCACGGAGCGCGGCCGTGATGTGCTTGCCCGCTCCCCTGGCGATCTCCGGCCACCACTTGCCCTGGAAGAACGGCAGCATGGCGTCGGCGGCCTCTTTCAGGATCGGCCCCAGGCGCTGGTTGTTGAACCAGGGTACCGGCTCATTCAGGCGCGGATCGTCGAAGGCCTTCTTATTCGTCGGATACACCTGGCGCAGGTCGTAGTCGTAGAGCATCGCCTTGGGAGTCACGTGCTCCCACACCACGAAGTCCTGGCCGATCTCCCGGTACTTGGAGTCCTTCATCACGGTCATGCCGGTCCCGCCCCAGGTCGTCGTCGTCCTCCCCGTCCCCGACCACTGCGGCAGGTGCTGCACCATCCACTTCCCCTTGGTATCCGGCGCCTTGTTCTTGTAGTCCAGACTGGCGATCCGCCACGACGGGCCCAGGTCCCCGCCGACCAGCCCCGCGTTGGCGGCCGCCATCCGCTCATCGGTGCTGGGATCAAAGGCAGCCACCTTGTGCTTGATCACCAGGTCGGAAAGGTATTGCACCGCCCTGGCGTTGGCCGGATGGGTGATGGTGAGCTTCCCGTTCTTGTCCGTGTACCCGCCACCGCCGCTGATGGAGAGGATGTGCACCGCCCCCGTCGTGCCGCTGCCAAAGAAGAAGATGCCGTTCGTCACCCCCACTCCCACCAGCTTCTTGCCGGCGTCCACCACCTCGTCCCACGTCTTCAACGGCGCCTTGACGCCGGCCCGCTCGAAGAGATCCCACCGGTAGGCAAGCAGGACGGCGTTCAGCTCGTTGCCCAGGCTGTACCACTTGCCCTGGTCCGACCATGGATCGACGAAGGATGGCAGGTAGAAGTCGCCTTGCTTGCCCCGCAGGGCATCGTTGAACGGCACGAACGGCGGCGTCGTCTTGAGCAGCTTGCCGATCTGGCTGATCTCGATGTCGCACAGGTCGGGAAAGCCGCTGCCGGCCGCCAGCGTCACCACCAGCTTGTCCGCGACCTCGCTGGAGCTGCCCACCTTCGTCCAGTTGATCTTCAGATCGGCGTTCTTCTCCTTGTTGTAGTCCTCCAGCGCCTTCTGCTGCCACGGATAGCGGTTGTCGGAGTGGACCCATGCCTCCAGGGTCGCGCTCTTCAGGCTGGCCGCCGGCCCCGTGCCCGGTCGGGGCTCACCCGCCGGCGCGGCGCACGCGGCGCCGGCCGCGGCCAGGGCCATCACTCCTGCGCCCCGCGCCAGCATCAGCCGGCGGCTGAGCGCTACCCCCACGGTCGATTGCCTCGCTGCTGGTGAGACCATCTGCTTTGCTCCTCCTGGAACTCACGAGAGGTGAGGCAGGGGCCCCTCGCCCCTGCACGATAGCCGTCAGTCTGCCGGCGCTGCCTGCGCGCGTCCCTCGGGCGTCCTCGGGGGTTACTTGAACACCTGCTGCGGGTCGATGCCGCAGCTGCCGGCCGCCTGCTCGAGCTCGGCCTTGATGTCGCGGAAGTACGTGACCGGCTTCTCCCCATCACGGAAGACGGCGTTCAGCGCCGGGCCAATCACCCGCGCCGCCTCTGCCTGGCACAGGAAGATCTCGTCCACCGTCGGGTAGTTCATGACGGTCAGCGCGTCCGTCACCACCTTCAGATTGACGTTCTTGCCGGCCAGCCACCGCTCGCGGGTGACCTTCACCCATGTCTCCAGCGACGACTTGCGGGATGGGATGAGACCGGTCAGCGTCGCCTGCTGGTCGAACCACTCCTTGCCGGTGATCAGCTTCATCAGGTCCCACGCCTGGTCCTTGACCTTGGTGCCCTTCCAGAGCGCCCAGCCATCCGTCGTCCCCAGCACTGCCCGCTTGCCGCCGGCGGAGGCAGGCCCCTTCGGCACGTGGGCGATGTCCCAGTCGGCCGCCGTCATATTGCGGGCCACATTCTGGAAGTTGTGCATCCCGTCCTCCAGCGTGGCCACGGCGCCCTGGTAGAAGCCATTCCACTGGTCGTTCGGCTGCCAGGTGCGCCGGTCGCCGGCCAGCGGGGCGAGCGTCTGGTCCGCCCACAGGCGGGCGCGCATCCACTCCAGGCCCGCCTGGGACTGGGGCGTGTCCAGTTGCGTCTTGCGGAGGTCCTTGGGGTCGACCACGTGGCCCCCGAACATCAGGACGTGGTTCTGAAACCGGTCGAAGCTGGCCGCCGGGATCCACCCGCCCCAGACCTTGGTCGCGCCGTCCTGGAAGGTCATCTGCTTGAGCATCAGGGCATAGTCGTCGTGGTTCCAGTCCACCGTGGGCTCTTTCTGCCCGCGCTTCTGGAAGAGCGTGCGGTTGTAGTAGAGCACCATCATGTTGATGTAGGTGGGCAGGCCAAACCGGAAGTTGGTGGTAGGGATGATGAAGCCCCGCCACTGGAACTCGGCAAAGTCGTCGATATCCGCCTTCTTCCAGTCTTTCACCAGGTCGTTGTGGTTGTACATCTGCCCCTTGGCGGCGTACTGCCACATGACGTGTCCCCAGCCATGGAAGACGTCCGGGCCGTCGCCCGCCACCATCAGGGTGAGGGTCTTCTCCACGTTGCCGGCGTCGAGCGTGGTATCGACCGTGGCATTGGGATACTGCTTCTTGAACTGCTCGATGCCCCACTTGACCAGCTCGTCGTAGCCCGGCGTGGTGCGGATCTGCCACAGCAGCCTGAAGGGCTGGGTCATCGCCGCTCGAGGCGCCGTCTGGCCGGCCGGCTGGGGGCCGCACGCGGCCGCCAGTATCGCCATCGTGCCCGATGCGCCGGCGCCCAGGACGCGCCGGCGTGACAGCCGGCTCGTCGGGCCGGCACCGGAAACGGGGACCGCCAGGTTCGCCGCAGCCATTGGTGTCGCTCCTTTCCTGCGCACATGCTGGACTGAGATGGCCGCAGCGCTGCCCCGTCAGAAGCCGCAGGGTGGCCCCGTCAGGGCTGGCAGCGCCGTCACGCCACCTTAGCTCCCATATTACGGGCGGCTGTCCTGGAGCACAAGAGGGCTGGCGCCGTTCCGGTCCCTCTCCTTATGGCAGAGGGCCGGGGTGAGGGCTCCGCTCGTGAAGGACCCAGGCTAGCTGCTCTGGAACGCAAGAAGGGGGTGGCTCCGGAGAGCCAGGGAGGCGCCACCCCCTTCTTGCGGGCAGAGAGCGTCCCGCGAGCCTACGCCGACGGATACTTCACGCCGCAGGCGCCGGCGGCCTGGTTGATCTGCGGGGCAATGTCGCGGAAGTGGGACGGCGGCTTCTCCCCGTTCACGAACACGACCGTCATGCCCTCGCCCACCACGCGGGCGGCGTCGGCCTGGCACTGGAAGACCTCGTCCACCGAGAGGTAGTCCATCCTGGTCAGGCCGTCGGTGATCACGTTCCAGTTGAAGTTCGGCAGGCGCGTAAAGCGCTCCCGCATCAGCCGGATGTACGTCTCCAGCACCGACTTGCGCGACGGCAGAAGCCCTTCGATCCGCACTTGCTGCTCGTAGAAGTCCTTGCTGATCAAGAACTTCATGAACTCCCACGTCGCGTCGCGCGCCTTCGTCTCCCTCCACATGCCCCAGCTGTCCGTGGTGACGAGCGAGTCACGCTTGGCCGGGCCCTTGGGAATGTGCATGATGTTCCAGATGAAGCCGGTGGCCTTGTTGTAGGTGTTCAGCATCTGGTGCAGCCCGTCCTCCAGGCTGGCCAGGAACCCCTGGGCAAAGCCATCCTGCTGCTGCTTCGGCTCCCACGGCCGGTTCCGGTCGGCGATGGGGCCCCAGCTCTGCTCCTTCCACAGCCGGTCATACTGCCACTCCAGCGCCCGCTGCGCCGCCTCCTGGTCGAGCTGCGTCTTGGTCAGATCGCGCGGGTCCACGTAGTGGCCGCCAAACGCCTTGACGTGGTACTGGCGGTCGAAGATGTCGATGCGCGCGAACCCGCCAAAGGTCTTCTTGTCCCCCTCGGTGAAGGTCAGCTTGCGCATCGCGTCGGCGTACTGGGTGTGGTCCCAGTCCGCCGTCGGCCTGGGCACCCCGCGCCGCTGAAACAGGTCCTCGTTGTAGTAGAGGACGAACATGTTGACGTAGGTCGGCACGCCGTACCGGAAGCTCGTGCCCGGAATGACCAGGCCCTTCCACTGCTGGTCAACGAAGTCGTCGGTGTCGGCCTTGGCCAGTGACTTGGTGAAGTCGTTCATGTTCGCCAGCACGCCCTTGGAGGCGTACTGCACCATCAGCTGGCCCCAGCCATGAATGATGTCCGGGCCGCTGCCGGCGACCAGCGTGGCCGTCGTCTTGGAGAAGTCGCCGGTCGTGTCCGGGCTGGCCTCAATCGTGACGTTGGGGAACTTCTTCTTGAACTCGTCGATCGCCCAGTCGGCCAGTTGCTTGTACGTCGGGCCGCTACGGATTTGCCACTGGAGCCGGCCCGACAGGCCCGCCGACGGGGTGCCGGGCGCGCCGCCGGGCTGGCCGGCCGGCCGGCACTGCACCGCCGTGGCCAGGAGGGCCCCGCTGAGCGCCCCTGCCCCACCCAGGATCACGCTGCGCCGCGACGTGAGCACCCGCCTTTGTGTCGAAGCACCTACCGTTGCTGCCATTGCACCTAGACTCCTCTCTGCGTCTCCCTACGGTTGCTGCTCTCCGTGGCCGCACTCCGCGCTGAGTGACAGCCGTCTATTGAAGAGCATGGCACATCTCGCAAGCGGCATGCCGGCATGCCAGAGCGGCCGTCCTGTCCTGCCGTGGGAGCCTGCACCCGGCCGAGGCTTCTGCAAGGGCGCCGAGTGCAGAAACAGCGCGGAATGCGCGGTCCGATCGCGCCTACGCCCGGCCGTAGCGGTCGGCCAGGCGCTCGATGTCCTCTTCGTCGAAGGGGCCGAACGCCACCTCCAGCATGCGTCCCGAGGCGTCTGCCGGCGCCGAGAGCCGGTGGACCGCACCGGACGGGATCCACACCTGCTCCCCTGTGGCCGGCTGCCAGCGCTTGCCGTCCACCTCTACCACCAGCGTGCCGTCCAGCGACACCCATAGCTCGGCCCGCCGCCGGTGGCGCTGCAGGCTCAGCTCGCTGCCGGCCTTCACCGTGATGATCTTCACCGTCACCGGCTCATTGCAGCAGTACTGTCGGAACTCCCCCCACGGCCGCTCGACCGTGACGGTCTCCGGCGGTGCCGCCGGCGCCGCCAGTGCTTCGTCTGCCACGATTGCGTGTCCCTTGGCTGATCTGCGGATCAGTCTACCGTGCCGGCAGGCGCATCACCCCTCGCCCTCGTCGGCGCCGGGCGCTGGCGCGTTGCCCACCGCCGGCCCCTTCGGCGTCTCCAGCCCCGCCAGCACAGCGTCAACCGCCTGGCGCAGGGCCCGCGCGGCGTAGACCGCCTTCTGTTCGCCGTTCCACACCGGCCGCAGGTAAAACTCCTGGAGCGAGGCGATCTGGTCCCAGGCGTCGTGCAGCGGGCGATAGGCCATCGGCTGCTGGGCAGCCTGGATCGCCGCGGCCTTGTTCTTGCCGGCGCCCACGCCAGTCATGAACCCGGGCTCATTGCCTCGCACGATTGGCCCCGCCACGCCGTCGCGCAGGGCCAGCGCGTCGCCATCCGGCCCGCACAGAAAGCGCACCAGCTCCCAGGCCTTGTCAACGTCGACCGTGTTAGCGCCAATGGAGAGATAGCCCCAGTCCGCATACGTCGCCGCCCGCCGGTTCATCGGCAGCGGGTAGATGTCCCACTCGAACGACGTGAACACGCGCTGGGAGACGAGCGGCACCGAGTGCTGGTACCAGATCCACATGGCCACGTTGCCGGCGTCGAAGTTCCAGTTCCGCCCGCCCGGGTTCTGCTGCTCCGTCGGCGCGACGCGGTAGCGCCCCACCAGATCGGCGGCCCACTGGATGGCCTCATACACCTCGGGGCTATCGTAGAAGGATCGCGAATGGTCCTTGCTGAACTCGAGCCCCCCGTTCTGCCGGATCAGGGCGGCCCACATCGGCCGGCCGGTAAACAGGGTGCCGAACTGCCGCACGCCTCCACCGAACACGCGCTCAGTGAGCGCGGACGCCTTCTCCAGGAAGTGCGCCCACGTCCAGTTCGGATTGCCCCAGTCCGGCGGCGGGAGCGACAGGCGGGCGAAGGCCGTCTTGTTCACGTACAGCACCAGCTGGCGCGACTGATACGGCAGGCCATAGAGCTTGCCGCGGTAAGAGCTGGCATCAAGATAGCTGGACGGAAAGCTCTGCAGGAAAGCCCGATTGCCGGTGCCCTGCAATCGCCCCAGGTGATAGAGCAGATTGCTGCGTACCAGCCGTATGGCATGCGGGCCGTCGTAGGCCACCACGTCCGGCATCTGCCCCGCCGACGCCAGGGCTAGCAGCTTATCGTGGTACCGGTCGGGGCGCTCGGTGAGGATCTTGACCGTCAGGTCGGTCCGATCGGCCAGGAAGGGCGCCAGCTGCTGTTCCAGCACCTTCTCCGGCGGCACCGGCGTGGCCTGCGGGCCCGGTCCGGAGAAGACCCGCAGGCGCGGATTGAGGCCCGGCCCCACCGTCCACTCCAGCGGATATTCCGGTCCCCAGGAATACCAGGACAAGGTGACCGGCAGGTGCGTGATCCGGCGCCCGCAGGACGCCGCGGGGGCGGCGGCCAGCGCCATCCCCCACTGTCCGGCGGCCAGTACTGCCCGCCTCGTCAGGCGCGAGCCAACCTTAACGCTCACGTCAGCCTCGCCGCGTATTCTACTACGTACCGGCCCGTTGTGCTGCACGCGGCTTCACTCGTGGCATCGCCAGCTTTCCCGGGCGGAGCCCTCACCCTAACCCTCTCCCAGAGGGAGAGGACGCCGATGGGGACGGTAACGCCTGGCCAGACGGACCCGAACCCGCTCCCTTTGGGAGAAGGGATTGCTCGCTCCCCCAAAGGGAGAGGGGACTCTGCGCGCTGGCGACGAATAACCGGCCACGCCCCTTCGGGGCACCAACGCCGCATGGCAGGGGCTGCCACTTCCACAGGGACCCTGGCTAGCCCGCGTGAGCGGGCTTGGCACATAGAACCGGACCGCTTTAGCGGCCGGCAAGCACGGCCGCGCATGGCTGGGCGCCCGCCGCGGCCGTCTCCGTCCCATCTGCGGGGCTGGCACGGCCCTTGCATGGCGTCCCCAGCGGCAGGCTCGCTGCCAGAGCGCCGCCCACGAGGTAGGCGACCGGACGCGGGTAGCGTCCGTGCAACAGACTTCCACTGCTGCCAGTTGGGCCAGTTTGGCCAGTCTGACTATATGACCAGCTTGACGAGGAGGCTGCGATGGGAATTCTCTCTTGGATCTTGCTCGGCTTGATTGCCGGATGGCTGGCGGGGCTCGTGATGCGGGGCGGCGGCTACGGGGTGATCGGCGACATCGTCGTGGGTATCCTGGGAGCGCTGATCGGCGGGTGGCTCTACACGGCCATCACCGGCGCCCCCGGCATCACCGGCTTTGACCTGGGCAGCATCCTGATCGCCTTCATCGGCGCCGTGATCCTGATCGCCGTGCTGCGCGCCGTGGCCGGCCGGCGCGCCGCCGTGTAACCGCCGTCTGACTGCCTTTCGCCCGCGCCTCGCCCAGACCCCCTTGGGGTATGCACGGCCGGCAAGCCGTTCCCTCTCCATACGGGCGCGCGAGGGCCCGCGGAAGACGGCCAGGGCGAACGCACCGAGGAGTTCCTGCGTATCGGCGCGCGATGGCCCGTGGAGCGGGCGGTGGTGGGGGCTCCGCTGATGAATAGTCCAGGCTAGCAGGAGGCGTCCGCTGACGAACACTGCGGGCTAGAACAGCGGGAGCGCCACCGCCTCCACCGGCGCGCGCAGCGTCGCGGTGGGGGCGCCCAGGCCGGCCAGCCACCGGCGCAGGGCGGCGTCGATGCCGGCCAGCCATTCGTCACCGGTCGCCGCGTCCTGGGCGGCCTCGACCAGCAGTTCCAGCAGGCGCCGCAGGTGGTGGGGCGAAAAGGCCACCTGCCCCGTAAAGGGACGCAGCGCGGCCACCAACTGCCGGATCGTGAGCGGAATGGCCACGATCTGCTCGCGCTCGATCACGCGGTACTTGAGCGCCACGAAGAAGTCGGCCGCCGTATCGGGGTGGATGCGTGGCGCCAGGAGGATGCCGTAGACCGGCTTCGGCCCCTGCGCCAGACCCGCCTCGTAGCCAGGCGGCCCGGCCCCGCCGGCCTGCCAGCCGGCGGACCGCGCCCGATGGCGGCGCTGGACGCTCAAGATGTGGCGCGTGACGGGGCGGGTCTCGGCATCGCGCTGGTCGGCGCCGGCGCGCAGCGTTGCCTCCACCACCAGCACGAAGTCACCGTAGTCCACCTCCAGGTCGGGCTGGTTGCCCTGGGCGATGCCGAGCGGTTGCAGGTCGCTGTCCAGCACGAGATGGGGCACGATCTCGCGGGCCTGGTCCAGTGCGAGGAAGACCCGCCACACGTTCCACTCGAGATAGGTCGGCGGGTCGATCACCTCTCGGGCCAGGATGGCGCGAAAAAAGTCTAGCGCCTCCCCCAGTCGCTCAGGCGTGCGGCTCTCCGCTGCGTAGATCGCCGTTTCCAGGTGGAGCTTGCGCCGCCGTTGCCGGTCGACCAGCTCCACCAGCGCGTCATACTGGTCGGGGAGGGCGCGCTCCCACGAGAGCCACTCGGGGCCGGCCAACGCCGTTCGTCCCGTGCGCAGGTGCGCCTCCCGCAGCCGGAGTTCGGCAAGCTCGCGGTCCAGCCGGCGCGCCACCTCAGCCAGGCGGGACGGCTCCTCCCAGGGCAGCCGCGGTCGGTCGGCGTCGCCGTAGTAGGCGTAGAAGGCCTCCCCATCGGCGTAGTCGGGGAACAGCGGCACCGGCGCGGCCAGGCGCAGGGGCGGCGGCTCACCCAGAGGCAGCTGAATAGGTCCATTGCGCTGGCTACTCTGGCCGCTGTGGCCGTTCTGGCCGCTCCGGCCGCTGTGCACGCTCGTCGCTTCCGCCTCCGGCGCGGCGCTCGCCGGCCCGGGCTCTTCGCCCGCCCGCACCTCTGTTGTCACGCCACGCGTGGTGAGCGCGTCGGCGTAGATGAGCTCGTCCAGCTCCTCTTCGCTCCCGTTCGCCACCACGATCCGCGACCCGCGGATGCTGAACAGGCCCGTGTACCGAAAGTAGCGGATCAGCGCGTCCGCATAGTCGTCCATGCTGGCCACCACCACCCGCCGCCCTTCCGCCTCATAGCGCGCTCTGATCGCCTCGCGCACGTCGAGCACCTCGCGGGCCTTTGCCGTCCGGCCGGCGGTGCGGGCCTGGCGGGCGCGGAAGAGCCGGATCGCCTCCGCCGTGGCCGCGGCGTCTTCCGTGCGGCGCATGGTGAAGCAGAAGAGGCTGATCTCTCGCTTGGTCAGGCCGCCAAGCTCGCGGATCAGGCGAGCGGTGGCGATGAACGGGCGGATGGCGAAGTCGCCCTCCGGCCAGCGCCGCCCGCGGTGCTGGTTGTCCGGATACTGCCACTTCAGGAGCTGGCGCAGCAGCACGTCGCCCGGTCGCGCAGAGTCGATCAGGCGCTGCCCGGCCGGCGTCAGGTAGGCATAGCCCTGGGCGTCGGTGGCGGCGAACCCGAAGAACTTGTACGTGCCGAAGCGCGCCCGCGCCGTCCAGCGCAGGTTGTCGTCGGTCAGGGCCGGCGACTGGAGGCGAAAGCGGAGGGTGCTGGGGTCGTCGTTGCCAGGCAGCGCCGCCGGCCCACCGGCCGTCCACAGCGGCGGGCGCCGGCCCTGGTGCGGCGCGCGCGGTGGATCGCGCTCCACCTCGCCAGAAAGGCGGAGGTGGCGTCCGAACTCAAGCTGCGCCCCGCTGCGCGGGCTCCACGGCATCTGGCGCTGCCGCCAGGATGGGATCAGCGCCGCCAGTAGGCGCAGCTCTTCGCGCACCTTGGCCGGATTTCTGGGCGAGCAGGGAAAGGACCAGTTGGCGCTGGGCATGGTGCTATCGTCAAGGGTCAGGATGCCGGCCGGTCGCCGGCTGCTGCTGCGCCATCGGGCGCCGCGCTCGCGCCGCTCCCATGGCGCGCACGTGTGCGTGCACGCGCGCCCGCCCCAACTCCCCGCCGCGGGCGCGCCGGCTTGTGCAGGATGACGATGTGCTGGTGGGTGATGTTCGGGATGTAGGCGAACGGATAGCCATACGGCCGCAGACGCGTGCCGGCTTGATACCAGATCTTTTCCCCTTTGGTGACGAACCCGGCCCGCTCCGCGCGCCGCGCCACGTCCACATGGGTGAAGATGTAGCGTCCGCCCTGGTAGGCGTTGCGGATGATCACCGCCAGGTACTTCCCCGGTCGGAGCACGCGGTAGCACAGCCCGAATACGTCCTGCATGGCGTCCAGATAGGCCTCATAGCTCTCCAGATTGGCCAGGTCGCCGGCGGCGTCTGAGCGCATGTTGTAGGCGGTGCGCCGGTTCGCATGCCCCGGCGTGTACTTCGGGTCGTTGGCCATGGTCTGCTGGAGGTGCAGGTTGTACGGCGGGTCGGTGCAGATGAAGTCGAAGGACTCGTCGGGGAAGAGGGAGCGATCGGCCAGCAGCGCGCGGCAATCGCCGCAGTACAGGGGGTACTCGCGCAGCGCGCCGGCGCTTCGCGCCACGACGCGCCGGTAGATCTCCACCCAGCGCGGGTTGATCTCGATCCCCACGCACTCCCTGGGCGGCGACGCCAGGGCCGCCCCCAGCAGCGTCCCCCCGACCCCGGCGAAGGGGTCCAGCACGCGCCCGCGGGCAGTGGGGAAGAACTCGACCAGCGACTTCATCCGGTGCGGTGGCTTGTTCGCCCCGTGCGCCTTTCGCAGTTCGTGGCCGTAGCCGGACGGGTACGCCGTCGTCACCACGCTCTTGGTAAAGAAGATCCATTCGTCGCCGGAAAGCTCGTTCAGGCGGTTCCGCGGGTGCTTGCCCGCCGGCTGAGCCCGCCCTGCAATGGCCGGAGCCGGCGCCCCGTCATGGGACGCGCCATCCGTATCGACCAGGTCGCTCGGGAGCAGTGGGGGCTGGATGGGGTCGATCATTCGTTCGAGAAAGACTGTACCAGCGGCCGCCGGCCGGAGCGGAGCCCGCGCCTCCGGCCATAATAGAGGGAAATGGCCGGCACGCGGCGCCCTGTTCGCCCTGCATCGGGCCCTGCGATCGGCGGGCGGCTCGCCCTCCTGCTGCTAGTCGCCTGCCTCGCTCTTGGGGCATTTGCGCTGGTCCGAGCGGCCGCCGGCGGCGGCCTGCCTCGCGCGGGCGCGCCCCTGGCGCCTCGGAGCCCTGCCCCTGCGCGCATTGAGGGCGCATGGCGGGCCGGACCGAGCCTGCCGACCGAGCGCTCGGAGGTAGCGGCCGCCGTCGTAGACGGCACGATCTACGTTCTGGGCGGCCTGGCATCGGACGGCCGGTCGCTCCAGACCGTCGAGGCCCTGCCGCCCGGCGCGCAGGCGTGGATCGCGCCTGCGCCCCTGCCGGAGCCGCGCGATCACCTGGCCGCCGTCGCGCTTGATGGGCGCCTTTACGCCGTCGCCGGCGCGCCCGGGTGGCTCGCCGGCCAGCAGACGAGCGTCACGCTCTGGGTCTATGACCCCGAGCGCGACCTGTGGGAGCGCCGCGCCCCCTTGCCGCTCGGGCGCGCCGCCCACGCGGCCGTTGCGGTCGGCGGCAAGCTGTACGTCGTCGGCGGCGTGGGGCCGGAGCCGCAGCGGGCGCTGGCCTACGACCCAGCGACGGATAGCTGGACGGTGCTCGCGCCCATGTCCCGGCCCAGGGAGCACCTGGCTGCCGCAGCCATCGACGGCCTGATCTACGTCGTCGGAGGGCGCTGGAGCGACACCGGCAACGTCAACCTCCTGGAGGTCTACGACCCTGCCTCCGACACCTGGCGCGCCCTGGCCCCCATGCCGACCCCCCGCGGCGGCCTGGCGGCTGCCGCCGTCGGCGCCAGGCTGTACGTCACCGGGGGCGAGGTCCTGGATGCGTCCCGCCTCACCTTCGGGCAGCTGGAGGTCTATGATCCCGCCAGCGATACGTGGGCCGCGGCGCCACCCTTGCCCTCTCCCCGCCACGGCCTGGCGGCGGTCGCCCTCCAGGGAGAGCTCTACGTCCTGGCCGGGGGCCGCCTCGCCGGCCTCGACGTCAGCGGCCTGACGGAGATCTTCACGCCAGCACAGTAGCCTGACCCCGCCAGCGCGCCGCCCTTCTCCTGCTCGCGGCCTAACTCACTGAGTGCACTCCCCCTGTGCAGAGAGTCCCGTCTCCCTTTGGGAGAGGGCTAGGGTGAGGGCTGCGTGCCCAACAGCCCGCACTGGCGCGGATGAAACGATCACACGCGGTTCGCGATGCGCAGGTACTCCTGCTCGTTGCCCTCGATCATCAGCTTGTGCATGGCGACGGTGTCGTAGTCCGGCACCCGCTCCACGCACTGCACGCACAGGCGCATCACCGGTTTCCCATACTCACAGACGGTGACCGGCCCCGGGCGCTCCGGCACGAGGTACACGCGCGCGGGAAACGTAGGGCTACGCACCTCCAGGTAGCCCCGCCGGATGAACTGCTGGAACTCCGTCTCACCAAGGATCTCCTGTAGCATGCGCTCCGCCCGGCGCTCCGCCTCCGCCCGCACCCGATACGCGCGGCGCGCAATCTGGGCCCGCTCCTGGGCTAAGGGGTCGAGCCGGGGCAGGCGCGGGCCTCGCCCCGCCTGCCACCGCGACAGGAACACCAGCGCCACCGCCGCCGCCACGAGATAGACGGCGGCAGCGACGGGCGGTGCTGCCTGCTCCCACATCGGCGCCAGCATCCCCTAGCGTCCCGCTCCAGGTGTGCTCATATTGCTCCGGCGACCCGCGTCCGGCTCCAGGCCGCCCGACCGCGAACCGTCTGCGCCGCCCGCACCGCGCGCTCCAGCGGCTGGGACGTGCAGGGCACGCTACCGGCCGTGCCACTGCGACGCCGCCAGAGAGTTCCTACCGGCTGCCCCAGCATCCCCATCCCTCCGGCCCGCTCTCGCTCCGGCTTCCACAGGCTCCCACGTCGCCGCGTCGTCGGCTCACGTCGTCCCCGCGTCCCCGTGTCGCCGCATCCCCGCATCCCCGCGTCACCGTTCGCCCGCGGGTCAGGCGGTTTACCCGCCAGCGATGCGGGGCACGAGCACGATCTGCTCCGCGGTGCGGTCGAAGTCGTCGATCCGCACCGCCGGCTGGCCCGGCTCGACGCGAAAGGCCGTCGCGCCCCGTGCCCGCTCCTCGCGGAAGATCCGCTCAGCCTCCTCGACGGCAGCGATCTGTTCGGGGTCGCCAGCCTCGGCTCGCTCGATGTCGTAGGACACTTTGGTGTCACCGCGCCAGTTCAGGACACGCAGGCTGGCCATGGCAGGAAGCCTCCTTCACAGATACAGGTGCACTTTCCCCGATTATACTGCCGCCCCCACTGCCACGGCCCCCGCCGCGCGGCGCCGAGCGCAACCAGCTCTTCCGTATCCCCCGTGCCGCCTACAGCCCGCGCAGCTCGACCGGCGTCCCCACCGTGATCCCGAACCTCCGCGCAAAGCCGGCGTTCACCTCCAGGACGTACCGCGCAGGGGCCGCCGGCGTGTAGATGGGCAGGGCGCTATCCGCCGTCCCGGGCGCAGGCGGGGGCACGTCGCTCGCCAGGTGTACGACCCGCCCATCGTCGATCCACATGATGTCCAGGGGAAAGGTCATGCCCTTCATCCAGAAGCTATAGATGCCGGGACGTTCGAAGATGAACAGCATCCCCTCGCGCTCGCCCAGGGGCGCGTGCCCACCCAGCCCTCTGGCCCGCTCCGCCTCCGTTCGCGCCAGCTCGACGCGTACCGTGACGGCGGGGAATACCACTTGCGGGCCGGCGGGGGCCGTCTGCCCGCCCCCGGTCCCCCCGAAGTCGGCGATCCTGGCGCCGCAGGCGACGAGCAGCAGGGCGAGCAGCGCAGCGACGATGGGCAGGCGCATTGCACTCAGCTCCCGGCGCTGGCCGGTCGGCTGCCGGCGATCCGGCGCCGTCCCTGCCGCCCAGAGCGGTGCATCCGGCCACACGGCGCCACGTACCGCTGCATTCCTACATGGCCGGCGAGCGGCACGGTTCGCGCCACACTGTGTGTCCATCAACGCTGGCAACACTGGGCCACGTGCGACGGCACCAGATCCGGCGCCGCCAGTCCAGTGGAGGCGCCACGTGGTGGGGCGCCAGGCATCAGACCGCCCGCAGCGGGATCACCTGCCGCTGCTTGTAGCCGCGGATGCTGACCTGCGCCGCCAGCGCCTTGGCGACCTCCGTAAAGGCGACCGCCTGGGGCGAATCGGGGCGCAGGGCGACCACCGGCGTGCCGGCATCGCTGCTCTCGCGAATGTCTGTAGAGAGGGGGATCTCCCCCAGGAACGGCACCTCGAACTCCTCCGCCACGCGGCGCGCCCCACCGTGGCCAAAGATGTCGTGGCGCTTCTCGCACTGGTCGCAGACGAAGTAGCTCATGTTCTCCAGCACGCCCAGGATCGGCACCTTCAGGCTCTGGAACCCCTTTAGCGCCTTCAGCGCGATGGCCAGCGAGACGTCCTGCGGCTGGGAGACGATGACCACCCCTGAAAGGGGCACGCTCTGCGCCAACGTGAGCATGGCGTCGCCGGTGCCCGGAGGCATGTCCACCAGCATGTAGTCCAGCTCGCCCCAGGTGACGTCGCCCAGGAGCTGGCGCACACCGGAGCCGACCATCGGCCCGCGCCAGATCACCGGCTGGCGCGGATCCTCCACGAAGAAGCCGATGGACATCACCTTGACCCCGTGCGCCTCGGCCGGGACGAGATAAGGCCGGCCCTCGGCCGTCTCGCGCACCGCCGGCCGGTAGCCGACCAGGCCCAGGAGGCCGGGGATGGTCGGGCCGTAGATGTCGGCATCCACCAGGCCCACGCGGGCGCCGGCCTGCGCCAGCGCAATCGCCAGGTTAGCGGTGACGGTCGACTTGCCCACCCCGCCCTTGCCGCTGGCGATGGCGATCACGTTGCGCACGCCCGGCAGCAGGTTGCCCTGGGGCCCGCTGTGCGCCGCCCGCACCTGGGAGGTCATGCTCACCTCCACGCGCTCCACGCCCGGCAGGCTCCCCACGTACGCGCGCGCCATGCGCTCCATCTCGCCCTTCACGGGGCAGGCCGGCGTCGTCAGCTCGATCTTGAAGCGGACCGTCCCCTTATCGACGACCAGGTCCTTGACGAACCCGAGCGAGACGATGTCCCGGCGCAGGTCAGGGTCCTGAATGCGCCGCAGCGCGTTCAAGACGTCCTCCTCCGTCACCGTCCCCTGCCCGTTCACCTCACCGGCGCCCGGCGCGGGCCGGTGGGCGGGGTCGTTCGACTTGGCGCTCTTAAACCCAAACATGCGACGTCCTTACGCGGCGTTTCTTCCCTGCCACACGGCCGGCGTCCGCCGGCCAGTACCTGGGCAAGGCGCCGTCACCAGAGTATAGCACCGGGTCCGCGGCCCCATTAGCAGTCGAGTTGACGGAGTGCTAACGAGCGCCCTATACTTCCTGCGGACCCCGCGGCAGCGTGCGAGCCCTGAGCGAGCCCTGCGGCGGTCGCTCCCAACAGCGCCGCCGGCGCCGACTGCTGACACCTCAGGGACAAAGCACGCCAGACACGCCAGAGGAGATCCAGTCAGGAGATCCAGTAGCCTATGCCCAACCAGCAGGAGTGCCCTGAGCGGTTCGAGGCCCTCGCCGGCCCGCCTGTGCACGGGCTGGCCGGGTTCACCCCGGAAGAGCGGGAGCGGCTAGAGCGCCTCCGGCGCCAGGTTCGCGCCGGCACGCGCAGTGACTTCTATCCGGTGGACAAGCGCCAGGCCTTTGTGCGCTGGCTCATCGCCCAGGGCAAGCTCTCCGACAACTAACAACTAACCACGCGAGCTACTCAGTCGCTATCGATCAACTGATCCACCAGCAGCATAGCCGGTACTGGACCACTCACGTCAACGCTCGTTACCCCGAGACACGCAGTACTCGCAGTACTGACACCACTACATTCACCAGCCAGACGCAGGAGGTCGTAGGGACGTATGGCGAAGCAACTCATATTCAATGAGGACGCGCGGCGGGCGCTCGCGCGCGGGATCGAGACGGTGGCCAAGAGCGTGAAGACCACCTTAGGGCCCAAGGGGCGCAACGTCGCTCTGGGGAAGAAGTACGGCGGGCCTACCGTCACGCATGATGGGGTCACCGTCGCCAAGGAGCTGGAGCTGCCGGACCCATTCGAGAACATGGGCGCGCAGCTCGTGAAGGAGGCTGCCACCAAGACCAATGACATCGCCGGTGACGGCACCACCACCGCCACCGTATTGGCCGAGTCCATCGTGATCGAAGGGATGCGCAACGTCGTCGCCGGCGCCAACCCGATGATCCTCAAGCGCGGCCTGGAGAAGGCGACGCAGGCCGTGGTGCAGGCCATTAAGGACCAGGCCCAGGAAGTCAAGGGCCGCGAGGAGATCGCCAACATCGCCGCTATCTCCGCCAACGACCGCGAGATCGGGCAGCTGATCGGCGAGGTGATGGACAAGGTCGGCAAGGATGGCGTGATCACGGTCGAAGAGAGCAAGGGCCTGCAGTTTGAGGTCGAATACGTCGAGGGCATGCAGTTCGACCGTGGCTACATCTCCCCCTACTTCATCACCAACCCCGACCGGATGGTCGCCGAGCTGGAAGAGCCCTACATCCTGATCACGGAGAACAAGATCTCCGCGGTGGCGGACCTGCTCCCCGTCCTGGAGCGCCTGGTGCAGACGGGCAAGAAGGAGCTGGTGATCATCGCCGAGGAGGTTGAAGGGGAGGCCCTGGCCACACTGGTGGTGAACAAGCTGCGGGGCATCCTCAACGTCCTGGCGGTGAAGGCCCCCGGCTATGGCGACCGGCGCAAGGAGATGCTCAAGGACATCGCCATCCTCACCGGCGGCGTCGTCATCTCCGATGAGCTCGGCCGCAAGCTGGACAGC
>DAOTTI010000159.1:0-27454 GCA_034437795.1 Chloroflexota bacterium
GGTCTCCGGGCGCAGGTCGGCGATGGCGCCGGCGTCGTCTACGGGCTGGCCGGCGGTGGCGACCACCGCCACGCCGTGCTCGCGCAGGAAGGCCTCTTCCAGGGCGTTCACGTCCGGCAGGTAGGGGGTGACCAGCACGGTGCGGTCGATGCCCAGCGCCCGCAAGGCCGCCACCACCGCGCCGGAGGTGGTGACGACCGCGGGGGGCGCATGGGCCACGCCACCGGTCGAGCCGGCGGCCGCGCCCGCGCGGGCGATGCGCTGGCGTAGCTCGCGCTCCCCTTCCCGCCCGCGGATGAAGCTGGCGGTGGTGCAGGCCAGCGCCAGCACGTCCATACGGGCGCTGCCCAGCTCGTCCGCCGCGCGCTCCACGTGGGACAGCATACCCAAGCCATCGGCCAGGTCGTTGCGGGCATTACGCAGGCGCGCCCCGTGGACGCTGATGCCGGGCGGCAGGAGCTGGGCGAACTCCGGCTCCACCACGGTATTGGCGGAGGGGATGAGAAGGCCGATGCGCCCGCGCCAGCCGTAGGGCGACGCGGTGCCCCGTCGCCTTGCCTGCTCGACCAGCCGGTCCAGCGCTACGTGGTCGCCACGCTCCATCTGCTCCAGGCGGTCCAGGCGGTTCGGCTGCGCGCTCATCGCTGGCAACACTCCGCGAACAGTTCAACGTTTAAGGTGCGCGGTTCAACGCGCAAGGTTCAACGCGCAAGGTTCAACGCGCAAGGTGGTATTAGGACCGTACCGTAGCGACGCGGTGGCGCGCCAGGAATGCCTCGTCGAACTCCAGCCCCAGGCCGGGCCGGTTGGAGAGGCGCACGCGTCCCCGCTCGATGCGGAAGTCCTGGTAGAGGTGTGCCCAGATCTCTGGCGGCTGGTTGGGGGTGGTGGCGGGGATGATGGCGCCGTGAGGCATGGCGGCGACCAGGTGCGCATTGAAGTCGGGCAGCGTAGCGCCGTGGGGCGCGAGCTTGACGTGATAGGCCTGGGCCAGGGCGGCGATCTTGCGCCAGCTGGTGTACCCGCCGCCACCGACGACGTCCGTCTGCAGATAGGTGAGGCCGCCCTTCTCCAGGATGGCGCGCACGCCGTAGAGGGAGCTCTCACCCTCGCCCCCGGCCACCGGGATGCGCGTGTGGCGGGCCACAATGGCCAGGCCGAGGGGCTGGTCATGGCGCAGGACCGGCTCCTCCAGGAAGAAGATGTCGTATGGCTCAATGCGCCGCGCCACCTCGATGGCCGTCCAGGTATCGAGCAGGGCGAACAGGTCCACCGCCAGCTTCACGTGCGGGCCAATGGCGGCCCGCGCCGCCTGCGTCTCGGCCACGACGTGATCGGGGTCCCGCTGAAGGATATGGAATTTCACGGCGTCAAAGCCCAGCTCGACACAGGCGGCCAGCTGCTCGCCCAGCTCTTCTGGGGTCGTGGCGCGCGTAGGGACGTCGGCGTAGACCGGCACCCAGTCGCGATACCCGCCCAGGAGCTGCCAGCAGGGGAGGCCCGCGCTCTTCCCCAGCAGGTCCCAGAGAGCGATGTCCAGGGCCCCGATGACCCCCATTGCCGGCAGCCGCGCCACTAGCGTCGCCTCGAACATCCTGGCCCACAGGCGCTCCACGTTGCGCGGGTCCTCGCCCAGCAGGACCGGCGCGAGATAGTCGTCGATCACGCGCACCTGCGCGGCCGTGGTGCGGCTGATCCCGATCAGGCCGTCATCGGTGTGCACCTTGATGGCCGCATATGTGCGCCGGTGCCGCGCGGCAAAGGGGTCATCCCAGGTCGGCTCGAACAGAATGGTCTCAATCCCGGTGATCTTCATCCTCTTGACCTCCTCCTTTGAGGGCCGGCTACCTGGTGGTGAAGCCGCCATCGACGACGATGGTATGGCCGGTGACGAAGTCGGCAGCGGGGCTGGCCAGGAACAGGGCCGCGCCGACCAGGTCTTCCGGTGTGGCGACCCGTCCCATGGGGATGTGACGCACGTACGATGCGAGAACCGCCGGATCGGAGAGACGCTGTTCCATCATCGGCGTGCGGGTAGTGGTGGGGCAGGGTCTTTTAGTTCTGGCCGAGGTGTGATTAGATCACAGCACGGCAAGGGAGCATCTGGGTCGGGGTCTGTTGGAGGCGTTCGCCCAGGTACCTGACCCGCGGGACAAGCGCGGGCGGCGCTCCCCCCTGGCAGCCATCCTGGCGCTAGCCACGGCGGCGATGCTGGCAGGAGCCCGGAGCCGGTATGCCATCGCCCAGTGGGGGCGGCTGCACCCACCGGCGGTGGTACGGGCGCTGGGCTTCGGGCGGGGCGGCCCCCTTGCGTTGCACCCCTGCACCTGGTCGTCAAGGACCTGGACGTGGAGGCGTTCGACGCAGCCTTGCGAGGCTGGGCGCAGGGGGGATCTGGGCGCTGGGGAGGAGGCCATCGCCATGGACGGCCAGGGGCTGCGGGGCATCCAGGGGAGGAGTTCCCCCGAGTGCGGCTGGTCGCCGCCTATGCCACGCGGGCCGGCCTGGTGCTGGCGCAATCGGGGGGCAGGAGGGGTGAGCAGGAAGCGGAGCTGCAAGTGGCCCCCGGCATCCTGGCTGTGCTCCCCCTCCAGGGGAGATGGGGCACGGGCGATGCCTGGTACTGCCAGCGCTAGCTCTGGAGGCAGGTTCTTCGAGCCGGGGGACTACCTGGTTATGGTCAAGGAGAACCGGAGGCGGCTTTGTCAGGACATCAAGCTGCTCTTTGACGAGCCACCGCAGGCGAGGTGTTCCGGACCGCCGTGCAGCGCGGGCAGCACGGGGACTGCCAGGAGGTGCGGAGGCGATGGGCATCGGAAGCCTTGGTGGGCTATCTGGACTGGCCAGGGGCCGAGCAGGTGATCAAAGTGGAGCGGGCGAGCTAACGGAAGGGTGGGGTCAGGCGCCAGGTCCGCTACGCCCTCACCAGTCTGGGCGAAAGGACCACTGCGCGCAAGTTGCTCGAACCTGTCCGCGGGCACTGGGGATTGAGCATCGACGGCACGATGTGCGGGACGTGACGTTTGGTGAGGATGCCAGTCAGGTCAGGAAAGAGGCGGCGCCCCAGGTCATGGCCACCTTGCGCAACACCGTCATTGGGCTTCTCCGCCCGGCTGGCTGGACCAATATGGTCGAGGCGCTGCGTCACAACGGCTGGCGGCAGGGCGACGCACTCCGCCTACTGGGGATCCAAATCACCGACAACTAAAAGACCCTGCCCGATTGGGCGCGCGGACTTGTCAATCCGGCTGAGAGGAAGTAGAATTTGGACCTAAGGCGCCGACGGAGAGGAGTAGCTCCGGACGCCGCAGCGAGAAGCGAGCCCGGTGTGGTGAAAGCGGGCGCTGCGGACGGAGTGAAGGTGGCTCCTGAGCCGCCCGCCGAACGCCGGTCCAACGTTCCGAGCTCAACGTGCAAGGTGGTCCGATAGCCAACCACCCTGAACGTTGACCTTTGAACCTTGAACCTGGCTAGTAGACCGGGCCGGATCGCTGCCCGTTATCGCAGCGGAGGTATGATAGTACCTCGGCGAGTGCCTGCTTCCGGCCCCTCACGGGGACCCGGCGGCGGGAATTAGGGTGGTACCGCGGGAATTGGATCCCGTCCCTAGTGGGGACGGGATTTTTTGTTGGGCGTCGCGGCAAGGGGATATGGCTGAGGGGGTATAGCTGAGGGGATGCGGCAAGCCCGAGGGCGGAGCCAGGCACGCGCGAGGGGAAGGGAACCGCAGAGATGGCGATCACAGTTGAGCGACCAAGAGCGACACCAGCGCAGGAAGGGCGCGAGGCAGGGGCGCGAGAGCTGGAGCATGTGCTGCAGCGCTTCTTCCGAGGCTCATTTCGCGCCGAGCACCACGGGCGCGCCCTCTACGGCCAGGAGGCCAGCGGGGCCGTCATGGCCGTGGAGTTCATGAAGTTTGTCGGGGCCGAGTTCATCTTTGGCATCCCCGGCGGGGCCAGCCTGCCCCTGAACGACGCCCTGACGCACGGGCACCAGCACGGCGCCTTCCAGTACGTGCTCACCGGCCACGAGCAGGGGGCCGCTTTCGAGGCAGAGGGCTACGCCGCCGCCAGCGGGCGCTGCGGCTGGTGCACCGGCACGTCTGGCCCCGGCGCCACCAACCTGATCACGGGGCTGGCGGACGCCTTCCGCGACAGCCGCCCGGTGATCGCCCTCACCGGCAACACGGCCACCACCGCCGAGCCGGAGGCCTTCCAGGCGATCGACATCGTCGGCATTACCCACGGCAAGGCGACCAAGGCCTCCTTCCGGCCGGAGCGGCCGGAGGACGTGCAAGAGCTGATCGTGCGCGCCTATCACACGGCCATGACCGGCCGGCCCGGCTCGGTGCTGGTCGACCTGCCCAAGGACGTGCAGACCAAGACGGCGGTGATGCGCCCGTGGGAGGAGCTCATCGCCCAGTATGAGTGGCTGCCGCCGCGCGCGGACGAGGCCCTTCTCAAGGAGGCGGCACGCCGGCTGGCCGCAGCCCAGAGGCCGGTGCTGTACGCCGGCCACGGCGTCATTCTGAGCGGGGCGGCCGACGAGGTGCGGGAGATCAGCCGCCGGTTCCAGATCCCGGTGGCCACCACGGTCCACGGCCTGGGCGTGATGGAGGCCGACGATCCACTCAACCTCGGGATGATCGGCATGCACGGCACGGTGGTGGCCAACCTGGCGCCCTACCTCTCGGACCTGACCGTGGCCCTGGGCGCGCGCTTCGACGACCGCGTGGTGGGGGCGAAGCCCGACCAGTTCGCGCCAGCGTCGACCGTCATCCACATCGACGTCGATGCGCGCCAGCTCAATCGGGTGCGCAAGGTGGACCTGGCCATCCACAGCGACGTCAAGGACGCGCTGCGGCGCCTGCTGGCCCTGCTGGCCGAAGAGCGCCACGCCGATCGCTCGGCCTGGCTGCAGGAGCTGGGGACCATCCGGCAGGAGATGCCGGTGCCCAGCTATGACCGGCCGGACACGGAAGCGCTCTCACACGAGTTCGTCTACGGCGAGTTGTCGCAGGCCCTGGCCGAGGCGGGGGTGCACGAGGTGGTGGCCACTTTCGACGTGGGGACGCACCAGATGAAGGGGGCGCAGTGGTTCCCCGTCTCCAAGCCGCGGTCGTTCATCACGTCGGGCGGTATGGGGAGCATGGGCTGCGCCCTGCCCATGGCCTCAGGCGCGAGCTACGCGCGGCCGGACGCCACGGTGATCGCCTGCGTCGGCGACGGCGGGTTCGTGATGTCCACGCACGAGCTGGACACGATCGGCGGCTACCAGATCCCGGTCAAGATCCTGCTGTTCGACGATTCCGCCCTGGGGATGGTCACCAACTGGCACGGGCTGTTCTTCGAGGGGCGTGACCTGACCAGCGACCGGCGTCGCGGGCGGCAGGTGCTGCCAGCGGACGTGGCCAGCATCAAGCAGCACCTGCGCCGGCGGCTGAGCGAGGCGGGGTCGGCGGACGGGCTGGTGGGGGCGCTCTGTGAGGCGACGGTGGACCTGGCCCGCTGCGAGTGGCCGATCTTTGCGGCCCAGGCGGCGGCGTACGGCATCCCCGCGGAGCGGGTGCGCACCAAGGAGCAGTTCCGCCAGGCGGTGCGGCGCATGCTGGACGAGCCGGGGCCGTACCTGATCCAGATCATGTTGCCGACCAAGAACCAGGTCTTCCCTCTGATCCAGCCCGGCACGACGCCCCAGGACCTGGTCTGGCGGGAGACGCAGCCAGGCTCCGGCGTGTACGTGCGCGTGGCCGAGCGGTTCGACTATCAGGCCAAGCGCCTGCGCACCCTGCACGAGATGGGGTCCGTCGCCGCGGAAGGCGCCGAGTTCCAACCGCCGGCCCCCGAGCGCGATCACACGGGCTTCTAGCCTGGCTTCTTCACGGCCGGCGAAGAGTTTCCGTCTCCCTGTGGGAGAGGGGGGAGGGCCCCCGGAGCATCAGTGCCCCAGGCAACCTGATGGCGCCAGGCCATGGCGGTGGTTCTCATTCTCCGCGTCGGAGAGGGGGCCGCGGGGCCAGGCCGTACGACCGTGGCCGTCGTCCCCCTGTCCGTGTCGGAGGGGGGCGGTGCAGCCAGGTCGCACGGTGGGGCAGAGTGAGGCAGGGGTGCGGCGCGGCCCCGGCCGAAGGGGGTGCGGTTTGTCCTGCCTTCCGGCGCGGCCCCGCCGCAGGGGAGGTCTCCCGCGGCGGCCGATCTGGAAGTTCTGCGTGCACCCCGCAGTCAGGCGCGGGTTGCTTGTTGCGGCGGTTGGCGCGATACTGAGGGGCAGAGCCCCGGCCTTTCGCTGCCGGGGCATGAAGCTGGATCATGCCGGCCGTCGAAGGAGGTTTGCGTATGCCCGTGTACGTCGTGCTCTACCACCTGACCGAGCAGGGGCGCAAGACCATCAGGAACCTGGCCGACCGCATGGACGAGGCCAGCGCGCGGGCGCAGTCTCAGGGCATTAAGGTGCTGGGCAGCTACGTCACCATGGGCCCATACGACGTAGTAACCATCGTGGAGGCGCCGAGCGACGAGGCTATCGCTCGCGGGGCGGCCGCCATCCTGGAACGGGGCAACGTCACATCCATGACCATGCGCGCCTTCACGGCCGCGGAGTGGCGCCAGATTACCCAGGGCTCCTGACCGCTCGCCCGCATTCCGAGGCCAATGCCCCGCCTTCCATGCCCATGCCAGGCGAGCCATTACCAGGTGCTGCGGACTGAGGCAGTACCCGCAGCGGTCGCGCGCGGCCGCACGCACACGGCCCCGTGCGGGCCGCTTCCTGGCCCTGGAGCGCGGCAGTACCCGCAGCGGTCGCGCGCGGCCGCACGCACACGGCGGTCGGCCAGGGCAGAGATCGGGGGCGAGGCATCAGGTGGCAGCGAGCGGCGGCTGGAGGCCAGGCTCGACCGCCACCTTGAGCGCTCTCGCCTTCCGCACCATGCCCCGCCGGCAGGTGTCCATCAACGCCGTGAGTCGAGGGCGTCCGGCATCGTCGAGCGTCCCCTCTCGCTGCCGCGCCAGCAAGTCGTGAAGCTCAGCCTGTTCTGACCCGCTCATCTGCGGGTCGTGCAGGGCGGGCGCCTGGGCATCCGGCAACGCCTCCACCGGCCGGTCGGCTACAGCGCGGCCAAGCCTTTGCGCTACTGCCGTGGCATGAAGTTCCCTATGGTATGGAAGGCACAGCAACGGAGGTAGAGTGATGGCCGCTTACAGTATCGGGGAGTTCGTGCAGGCGACGGCGCAGGACGAGGCGGCGCGGGCGCCCTTTCAGCTCGAGAACCCGCACCTGCTGGAGGTGAACCTGAACGGACGGGTGTGGGCCAAGGCCGGCGCGATGATCGCCTATACCGGCCAGGTCAAGTTCACCCGCGAAGGGGTGCTGGAGCACGGCCTCGGGCGCATGCTCAAGAAGGCGGTCTCCGGCGAAGGGACGCGGCTGATGAAGATGGAGGGGCAGGGGCGCGTCTATCTGGCAGATGAGGGCAAGAAGATCCAGGTCCTGCGCCTGCACGACGAGACCGTCTTCGTCAACGGCAACGACCTGCTGGCCCTGGAGGACGGCGTTGACTGGGACATTACTATGCTGCGCCGCGTGTCCGGCATGCTGGCCGGTGGGCTGTTCAACGTGCGGCTGAGCGGCGCAGGCTTGATCGCTATCAGCACGCACTACGACCCGCTCACGCTGCGCGTGGCCCCGGGCGAGCCGCTGTTTACTGACCCGAACGCCACCGTGGCCTGGTCCGGCTCGCTCTCCCCGGAGATCAGGACCGACCTCTCGCTGAGGACGTTTCTGGGCCGCGGCAGCGGCGAATCGATCCAGCTCAAGTTTGAGGGCACGGGCTGGGTCGTGCTGCAGCCGTACGAAGAGGGCGCCATGCCGACCGGTTAGTCGGGGTTCTTCACCAGCGGCGCCCTCACCGCCGCCCGCTCCGCGAGCCCCCGCTCTCCCAAGCGGTGCCCTCTCCCTTTGGGAGAGGGAACTTCTCGCTGGCCGTGAATAATGCAGGCTCGAAGTATTAGCCAGGTAGCCATCAGGTGGCGGGGAAGGTGATCTGGACCGGCAGCGCGGTGCGGGCCCACTGGCTGAGCGGCCGGCCCTCCCGCCAGCCCTGATACTTGGCGGCCAGGAGGCGGCGCGCGACGGCGTCCAGTTCCGGCTCTGCCTGCGCGTTGACTACGCGAGCGCGGCCAGCGCGAGGCTCGGCGTCGGGCCGGCCGATGCGCACCTCAACCAGGGGGTTCTTCCGGAGATTACGCACCCAGTCGGAGCGATCGCGGTTGCCGGAGAGCAGGTAAAGGGCGCCGTCATGCACGGCGAACCAGATCTCGATGGTGTGCGGGCGGCCGGTGCGCCGCCCAATGGTGGTCAGGTAGCAGTACGGCTCATCCGCCAGTGCCGCCAGCCAGTGCTCGCTCGTCTCGCTCATCATGCGGGATACCCTTCATACGCTGCCCTGCATGCCCTGCCCTTCATATGTCGCCCTTCCGTGTCCTATCCTCCCTGCCCCGCGCGCCCCTCACGCCTCACCCACGGCTCCCTCACCGAGATCAAACCGTACCCCCTGGGCTAAGGGCAGGTCGGCGCCGAAGTTGATGGTGCAGGTCTGGCGGCGCGTGTACGCCTTCCAGGCGTCTGAGCCGGCCTGGCGCCCGCCGCCAGTGGCCTTCTCGCCGCCAAAGGCCCCGCCGATCTCGGCGCCGGAGGTGCCGGCGTTGACGTTGGCGATGCCGCAATCAGAGCCGGCGGCGGAGAGCCAGCGCTCGGCCGCGCGCAGGCTGGTGGTGAAGAGGGCGCTGGAGAGGCCCTGGGGCACCGCGTTGTGCACCTCAATGGCCTCGTCGAGGTTCTCCACCTCGAAGACGCGGAGGATGGGGGCAAAGATCTCTTCGTTGACGATGGGCATGTCCGGCCGCGAGCGGATGATGGTCGGCTCGACGAAGAAGCCGGGCCGGTCATCGAGCGCGTGGCCGCCGTACAGGATCTCACCGCCCTGGGCGGTGATGGCCTTGAGGCCGGCCAGGTAGGCCTCCACGGCCTCCTGCGAGATGAGGGGCCCCATCAGCGTGCGCTCATCCAGGGGGTCGCCGATGGGGACGGTGGCGTAGGCGCGGATCAGGCGCTCCAGAAACGGCCGCGCGATGCCGCGCTGCAGGATCAGGCGGCGGGTGGTGGTGCAGCGCTGGCCGGCGGTGCCGACGGCGCCGAAGAGCACGGCGCGCAGGGCCAGCTCCAGGTCGGCGTCGTCCAGGACGATGACGGCATTGTTCCCGCCTAGCTCCAGGATGCAGCGCCCCGTGCGGCGGCCGACCACCTCGGCCACACGCTGGCCGAGCTGGCAGGAGCCTGTGGCCTGAATGAGCGGGATGCGCCGGTCGGCGATGAGGGCCTCGCCGATGGTGGCGCCGGAGCCGACGACCAGGCTCATCACGCCCTCCGCCTCGGTGCCGCGAGTGACCTCGTCTACGATCTGCTGGATGGCGATGGCGCAGAGGGGCACCAGGCTGGATGGCTTCCAGACCAGGGTGTCGCCGCAGACGAGGGCGAGGGCCCAGCCCCAGGAGTAGACGGCGGCGGGGAAGTTGAAGGCGGTGATCACGCCGACGACGCCGAGCGGGTGCCACTGCTCCATCAGGCGATGCTGGGGGCGCTCGGATGGCATGGTGCGCCCGTAGAGCTGGCGCGAGAGGCCGACGGCAAAGTCGCAGATGTCGATCACCTCCTGGACCTCACCGCGCGCCTCAGAGAGGATCTTGCCGTTTTCCAGGGAGATGAGGCGGGCCAGGGCCTCCTTGCGGGCGCGGAAGGCGTCGCCCAGCTGGAGCACGATCTCGCCCCGCCTGGGGGCAGGGACCAGGCGCCAGCGCCGGAACACCTCCTGGGCGCGAGTGACGGCGGCGTCGTAGTCCGCCAGGCCGGCGGCATGGACGCGGGCGATGACGCGGCCGGTCGTCGGGTCAAGGGTCTCGAGCACCGGCCCCGCCGGCTGGGGCACGACGCGCCCGCCCCAGGCGACCCCGGAGTGCTCGGCGCCGGGGGTAAGGCCGAAGGCGGCAAGGATGGGTTCCGGCGCCAGCGCCCGGGCGCCGGATGCCGGCGCGAGGGTGGAAGCCAGATGGGTCGTCGTCTGTCGGGTCGCCATCGCAAGACCTCCTCGATCACCGGCTGGGCAGCCGGATCGTCACGTGCCCCATCGTCACGTGCCCTATCGCCGAGTGCCCTCTTGACCGTCGTTCTTGACCGCCTTCCCTGCCCACTGGGCAGCCGCCGGCGCCAGGCGCGGATGGCGGTTCAGGCGCCGGTCTCCCTGGCTAGGCGCGGCGAGACCGGCTGCACCCCAGCCGCGCCAGGCCCAGGCGCCCGGACAGGGAGCAAGAGGGCGCCGGCCACCAGCACCATCAGCCCGGCCACGGCCAGCGTGCTCCGCAGCGAGCCGGTGACGTCCGCCGCCAGGCCGCCCAGCACCGCCCCCACAGGCTGGGCCAGCTCCCAGACGGCCGCCCCCAGCCCTGTAAACTCGCCGGCCCGCTGGCGGGGGATCAGGTCGGCCAGCAAGGGAAGGAGCGGCACCGTACACAGCGCGTTGGCCACGCCGGTGACCAGCAGCGCCACGATGGCCTGCTCCACCGTCCGCACCTGGGATCCGGCCAGCACGGCCACCCCCATGACCGTCAGCCCGACCAGGAGCACCCGCTTCTTGCCGAACCGGTCACCGAGCCAGCCGGCGGGGAGCGAGGCCACGGCCGTGGCCACGATGGGCAGCATCAGCAGGCGAAACGCGGTCGCCTCGTCGGTGCCGAGTTCCGCCACGCCGAAGCGGGAGAGAAACGGCACCACACCTCCCGTGCCGAACCAGAAGAAGAGCGTGGCCAGGAGGTACTTGGCGGCCTCGCGGTAGTGCAGCACGCCACGGACGTAGGCGACGGGGTGCAGGCGCAGGCGGCGTGGGGGCGCGGGGGCGCCTCCCTGCGGCCCTGGCCCACCTGCCCCCGCCAGATCTCCTGCCGCTGTCGGCGCCGATACGCGCTCGGCCACGCCCAGGAGCACCAGGCCGAACCCCAGCAGCAGGCCACCGGCGGCCAGCCAGAAGACCAGCGCCTCCCACTGCGCCCACAGCTGGGAGGCCAGCCAGAGCATGAGCATCTGCCCCGCCATGTTGCCGACGTTCAGCACGCCCCCGACGCGTGCCCGCTGTTCCATCGGCACCACGTCGACGAGCAGGGCCAGGTATGGGCCGTAGCCAATGGCCAGGAAGGAGGTCATCAGCACCAGCAGCAGGATGACCAGCGCCACCGGGGGGCGGAGCGCCAGCACTGCCAGCGCCAGGGCCGCCACCGGCACGCCCACCAGGATGTAGGGGCGCCGGCGCCCCAGGCGCGTCCGCGTGCGGTCGCTCAGGGCGCCGACGACGATCTGGAGCAGGCCGGCCAGGGGCGGCCGGTCCTGGGAGAGCAGGCCGATGATGGCGTTGGGCAGGGCGTAGCTGGCCAGATAGAGCGGCAGGGCGGCGTTGGTGAAGGCGAAGACCAGTCCGGCGCCGAAGTTGCCCCCGCCAAAGAGGGCCATCCGCGCCGGTGAGACAGGGGCCGGCGGCTCGGTGAGACCGGCCGGCTCGTCCTGGGGTGCAAGGGGGCGCGCCACGGGCTCCTCATCTGAAGCGTAGCGCACGGCGCCGCCGTCCCGCCCGCTCCTGCCCGCTCCCTCCGCCGGTACCACACTCGCGAACCGGCGAGGGCTCGGGGAAGGGCCATTGCTATCTCGATCCCCTTGCCTGCGCCTGCTCGCGCGGCTGGCCTACCCCAGGGCGCGGCGACTGGCAGGGCCATTGCCACCTCGATCCCCTTGCCTCCGCCCCCATTCCAAGGTACCCTGAACGCACGATACGGCCGTTGGCCGTGACCCAGGCGCGCGTCTAAGGCATTGCCTGCGCGCCGTACCTTGCAGCACCTGGCAGCAGGAGGATCTTGCATGATGAGCCGCCATCCCATCCACGCCACTCGCCGCTCGACCCTCGCCACCCTGGCCATGGCCCTTGGATCCGGCACCCTGGCCTCTGCCTGCCGTCCGGCCGGGACCGGCGCGGGGCAGGGCACGACGGGGGGTGAGCGCAAGGAGCCGGTGACCATCCAGTTCGCCCACTGGGGCACCCCGGACTACTTCGAGCGCAACCGCGCCCGCGCCGACGACTTCGAGAAGAAGTACCCCAACATCAAGATCGAGATTCTCCACCTCCAGGACGACTTCCAGGGCAAGATCCTCACCATGTTCGTCGCCGGCACGCCGCCGGACACCCACGTGCTTGACATGCAGGTGGTCCAGGCCTACGCCAGACGCGACGTCCTCCTGCCCCTGAACCCCTTCATGAAGGAGGACCGCACCATCAAGCCGGAGCTCCTGCACAAGAAGGCGGTGGAGATCATGAGCGATCGCAAGGGCAACCTGCTGGGCATGCCCTCAGGCGGTAGCCCCAATCTCTACTACTACAACAAGGACCTCTTCGCCGCCGCCGGCCTGCCCACGCCGTACGAGCTGTATCAGAAGGGGCAATGGACCTGGACGGCCTTCCTCGAGGCCGTCCGCAAGCTGACCAAGGGCGGGCCGGGCAACTGGCAGGTGGCCGGCGCCGCCACCGGCCTGCACCGCCTGTGGATGAACGCCAACGGGGTGGAGGAGTACGACGACTACCGCGCTCCCAAGCGATGCAACTACGGCGATCCGCCGAACGTGGAGACCCTCCAGTTCCTCACCGACCTGCGCCACAAGTACAAGGTGACGCCGGTCAACTTCTCACGGGAGCTGGGCATGGACGACACCAAGGCCTTCATCCAGGGCCGGGTGGCGATGATGGCCCGCTGGACGTCCGGCATCGGCCAGTTCCGCACCATCACCGACTTCACCTGGGGCATGGTGCCCTACCCCAAAGGCCCCGGCGCCAGGGCGGTGATGGCCAACGACTACGCCACCTCCGGCCCGGCCATCGCCAAGGCCAGCAAGTATCCCAAGGAATCCTGGGAGTGGGTCAAGTTCACGGCCAATGAGGAGGGGCAAAAGATCGCCGCCACCGCCGGCCAGGGCACAGGCGTCTACTTCTCCGACGCGGCCAACCAGGAGGTCATCCGGCTGCTCAAGGAGATCAAGACGCTGGAGACCCCCACCATGACCGTGGACCTGATCAAGAAGGGTCACAGCTTCGTCCGCCTCCTGTCGGTGGACCAGGATCAGATCAACAAGCTGATCAACGACCATCTCAACCCGATGTGGAACGGCGACGACGCCCCGCCTGTGGCCGCGCGGCGCGCCGCCGACGCCGTCAACGACTTCCTGAAGAGCAACCCCCAGTAGGCAGCTTCCTGAAGAGCAACCCCCAGTAGGTAGCTTCCTGAAGAGTGCCCAGCAGGAAACGGTATGGCAGCGACACCTGGGTCTAAGTCCCTTGCGCGCCCGCCCCTGCGGGTGATCCACGTCGGCGTCGGCGGGCGCGGGCGCTGGCCCCTGGAGGTGCTGGGCGCTGATCCACGCTTCCAGTCCGTCGCCCTGGTCGACGTCGTCCCCGCCCACCTGGAGCAGGCGCGGGCCATCACCGGCCTGCCGTCCAGCGCGTGCTTCGCATCGGTGGACGAGGCGCTCCGCGCGGTCGAGGCCGACGCGCTGGTCATCTGCACCCCCACGGTGACCCACGCCCGCTTCTGCCGCGCGGGGTTCGGCGCGGGCAAGCACGTGCTGGTGGAAAAGGGGATGACCCTAGACTGGCAGGAGGCCAACGCCCTGGTGCAGGAGGCCGCCCAGGTCGGGGTCTGCTTCTGCGTGAGCCAGAACTACCGCTACACGGCAGAAGTACAGACGCTGCACCATTTACTGGCAGGGGGCGAGTACGGCACCGCGCACCTGATCGACCTGATCCACCACCGCTATCGGCCTGAGCCGCGCACGCTCAACTATCCCTTCGCCATGGTCTGGGACATGAGCTGCCACCACTTCGATAACCTGGTCGCGCTCTTCGGCCCCGTGGCGCGCGTAACCGCCGTCTCCCACAATGCCCCCTGGTCGGCCTACCCCTACGACGCCGGCCTCTCCGCGGTGCTCGAGTTCGAGCGTGGCCCCGTCTGCACCTACCAGCTGACCCACCAGGCGACAGTAAGCGACTACCGCTTTGTGGGGCAGACCGAGCGCGGAGGCCTGCGCTGGCAGGACGGGCGCTGGCAGTTCCTGCCCAGGCCGGCGCGCCAGCTGGGCCGCAATCCCGAGGCCATCCCGCTGGAGAACGTGCCGGTGGGGCGGTCCGAGCAGGGGGTAGTTGACGACTGGTACCGCTACATCACCGAAGGCGTCGAACCCGGCATCAGCGGGCGCCATAACTTGGAGACGCTCGCCGTCTGCGAGATGGCCGTCCGCTCCGCCACCGACCGCCGGCCCATCACCCGCGCGATGCTGGCCGGCTCCTGACCGCTGTGCCCGCCATGGACCGTCTACCCGCGCCTCACCCGCGCGGACACAACCGTTTACCATCGTCTGGCGCCACCACAGCCATGAGAACCATCGAGCGCGTCGACGT
This sequence comes from Chloroflexota bacterium, assembly GCA_034437795.1. Lineage (GTDB taxonomy): Bacteria > Chloroflexota > UBA11872 > UBA12225 > UBA12225 > DAOTTI01. The sequence goes on from DAOTTI010000159.1 coordinate 14,537, forward strand.
CTTCCCCACAGGCATCCCGCTGACGCGCACCTTCACCTTCGCCTCCGGCACCGCCGGCGCAGCGGGGGAGCGGGCGCCCCACGTCTTCGTCAAGGTCACGGATAGCGAAGGGGAGACCGGCTGGGGGGAGGCCCGCCCTGTCCCCGGCTGGTCCTACGAGACGCTGGAGACCGTCGCCAGCACCATCCGGCGCTATCTCGCCCCCGCGGTGCTGGGTCTGCCCATCACCGACCGCTGGGAGCTGCACCGGCGCCTGCACCGCGCCATTGGCCGCGGCCCCAGCGCGGGCCAGCCGATCGCCAAGGCCGCCCTGGATACGGCCATCCACGACCTGTGCGCCCGCGCGGCCGGCCTGTCCTTGCGTTCCTTCCTCGGCGGGAGCGACCGGCGGGCCCCGATCGCGCTCAGCTACACGGTGACGGCGCACGAGCCGGAGGCCGCCGCCGAGGAGGTGGCCGGCGCCCGGGAGCAGGGCTATCGCCACTTCAACTTCAAGGCGGCCGTCCCGCCGGTGAGCCTCCAGGCCGACGTGGCGCTGGCCCGCGCCATCCGGCGCGCCGCCGGTCCGGACGCCTTCGTCTGGGCCGACGCCAACCAGGGGTTCCAGGTGCACCAGGCGCGGCTGGTGGCGCGAGGCCTTCTCGAGGCGGGCGTGGACGTGCTGGAGCAGCCCCTGCCCGCCGACCAACTCCCCCTGATGCGGCAGCTCCGCGCCGGCTGTCCCTTACCGCTGGCCGTGGACGAAGCCGGCGTCGGCCCCACCGAGTTTCTGCACTACGTCCGCGCGGGGGTGGTCGATTATCTCGTGATCAAGCTCACGCGCAACGGGGGCGTGTGGCCCACCATGCAGCAGATCGCCATTGCCGAAGCGGCTGGCCTGCCCCTGCTGGTCAGCGGCCTGACGGAGAGCCTGCTGGCCAAGGTGGCCGCCTGCCAGGTGGCCTCCATCTTCGGCTTCGCCGGCCCCGCCGCCCTCAACGGCAGCCAGTTTCTGGACGAGGCCGCGCTCTACCCCGGCAAAGCCGCCATCGAGTACGATGGCGCCGTCCACCTGCCGGCGACACCCGGCCTGGGCGTGCGCCCCGACGAGCGCGCCCTGGCCGGCATCCTGCTTGAGGGCGTCTGATCTTGAGGCCGCCGGATGCCGGCCAGCGCGCCCCTGCGGACATCAGGTGGGGGATCAGCGGGGGACATCGGCAGATGGCGAAAGGATCGACATCATGAGCGATGCACCCGAGGGCCGGGCCGCAACGGCCGCCACCCTTGTCCACACCATTGGCCGCCACGTCGACGGCTACTACGGCCACGTGCGCCTGTTCCGCTACGTCTACCGCCCCGAGACGGCGCCGGTGGAGTCGCCCAAGCCCTACCTCCACCCCGTACGCACGCTGGCCGGGCATACGATCACCCTCTTCCGCCCCCATGACCACGTCTGGCATAAGGGGATCGCCATGACCTGGGCCCAGCTCTCCGGCCAGAATTTCTGGGGCGGCCCCACCTACGTCCGTGGCCAGGGCTACGTGCAGCTTCCCAACAACGGGCGCATCGAGCACCAGGGCTGGATCACCCTGGACGCTGCTCCCCGTCAAGGCGAGGGAGGCGGTGAGCGTCCCGCGCGCCACATGGTCCTGGAGGAGCGGCTGGCCTGGATCACTGCCCAGGGGGAGACGTGGCTGGCCGAGAGGCGGCGCATGACGGTCCCCGAGATCGTTCCCGAGTTGGGCTACTGGACGCTTGAGTTCGACCTGACGCTGGAGAACACGCGGGGGCAGGCGCTCGTCTTCGGCTCGCCGACCACCGAGGGGCGTCCCATGGCCGGGTACGGCGGGCTCTTCTGGCGCGGGCCGCGCTCCTTCACCGGCGGGACGATCCTGGCGGCCGGCGGGCGGGCCGGGCCGGAGGTGATGGGACAGGCCGCCCCGTGGCTGGCCTTCGTCGGCCGGCACGACGGGAGCGGCACCACATCCACCCTCGTCTTCCTGGACACCCCCGGCAACCCGCGCTATCCCACCAAGTGGTTCGTGCGTACCACCCCGTACGCCTGCGCCAGCTTCGCGTTTGCCTTTGACGACGAGCTGGTTCTCCCGCCCGGCGAGGCGCTCCGCCTCCGCTATCGCCTGCTGATCGCCGATGGGGCCTGGTCCCCCGAGCGGATCGAGACCTATGCTGGATGATCCACGGCCAGCGACGGGTCCCGTGTCCCTGTGGGAGAGCGGGGCCTGCGCAGCGGGGGGCGGTACGGGCACCGCTCATGAAGAAGCCAGGCCATGCCTGTACGCCTTCTTGACTGCCGCCAGCCGGCCGCTAGACCGGCGAAGGGAGAATGCCTGCCCAGACCAGGAAGGCCAGCCAGCTGACCGCCAGCAGGAGACAGTACCGCGTCAGCAACAGGCCGGTCACCAGCAGCAGACCGGCGCTGCCGCCGATCGCGAGCAGGACCAGCGGCGCGCCCAGGACGTAGCCGGCCAGCAGCACCAGCGCCAGCAGCGCCAGCCCGAGGTACGGTGCGTCGCCGGTGAGTAGCCGCCAGAGCAGTGACTCCCGTCCGTACATGACCAGTCCTCCTTCCACCGCCGGGCTACCGGCTCCTTCCCGCCCCAGTGCGGCGCCGGATCTTCCGTGGTGCGCCGGCCCCGCACCGCCTGCCGCACGCGCAGCGACCCACGGCGCCTGCGCCACCGCGAGCGGCAGCATCCGCGGTGCCACCCGCGGATGCTGCGTGACCCGGGGTGGTAGCTCCCCTGGTAGGTCCCGCACCAGCAGGGACGCGGCGCCGGCAGCCGGGCGGAGTGTGACCAATTCCCACCTGCGGTAACGATGGCGGCTACCCGAAAGTGCCTCCGGCCCTACTGCCAGGAGCGCCTGTCGCCCCAGGAGATGGCGGGGTGACGATGGCGGCCGCCCCAAGGTGCCTCCGGCCCCGCTCCAGACGTCACTCCTGCCGTTCGCGCGCCCCTGCGGCGCCACCTACCGGTAGTGCGCCCTGGCCTCCTGGTGCCCCGGCATGGCCAGCAGGTCCTCCAGCACCGCCACCGCCTGGTCATACGACCGTATCTGATGATTGTCAAGAATGTTGTACAGGAGCAGGCGCTTGTCGCCGGTCAGGTAGGCCTCGATGCCCCGCTCCATGTGCAGCACCTTGGGCTGGATCACCTGCAGCAGGATCTTTCGGGGCAGGGGCGTCATGCGCAGGGGGTGCACGCCAGTCTGGTCGATCCACGCCTGCACCTCCACCGCCACGTCAGGGGCGATCCCTTCTACGACGCCCCCGGCGTTGGGCACGTTCACCTGGAAGCGCCCGCCGCGGCCGTGCGCCAGGGCGTCGATGATCGGCACCTGCTGCTCGCGCGTCCTGGTGGTGCCGAAGACGTCGCTTACCCTGGCATCGGGGTCGCGGACGATGGCCGCGATCTGCGCCAGGCGCTTCTCCAGATTGGCCACGTGCACGGGGCGGGCCAGCTCGGTGTCGGGGCCGCCCCACGGCTCGCCGAACCACCTCTTTTTCGTCTCCAGGTCGGTGTGATACCACCACGCCGCCTGGCGGGGGGTGTCGCCGATCGGCATCAGGCCGAACAGGTGGTACATGTGGATCGCCCCGCGGCTCATCTGGATGTCGTGCGTCCGCGTCGCCACGTGCGTCTCCCAGTAGCGCGGGCCCTCCTCCTCAATCCAGCGGTCTAGGATGGGGTAGGCGTTGGCGCCGTCGTACAGGAAGTGGGTCAGCCAGATGCAGTGGTTGACGCCCGGCGCCTCCCACGTCACGCGCGCAGGGTCCAGCCCCGGTGTTTTACAAATGTCAAGATAGCCGTAATGGCCGTGGCAGAGCCCGATCACCTTGGCGCGGGTGAGGCGGGCCATGAGCGTGGTGCCGTCGAAGACGGGGTTCCCGCTCTGGATCAGCCAGGCGTCGGGGCAGATCCGCTCCACGTCGCGGGCCACGCCCAGCATCAGCTCGAAGTTGTAGAAGTGCCCGATGGACGCGGCGCCGTAGTAGTACCCGTGGCGCGCCGTCAGCTCCCGCACCGCCCTGGCGTGGTAGTGCCCCTTGGCATCGGCCGTATTGATCACGAAGTCGGCGTCTGCCAGCGCCTGCTGCCGGTCGGTCGTCTGCTCGAAGCGCAGGTCGGCGCCCAGCTCGCGGCTGTAGCGTTCCGCCAGGGCAGTGATGTTCGCCAAGCGGGCGGCGTCGATGTCCATGAAGGAGACGATGGACCCCTTCAGGTTCTCTGTCAGGCAAAGGTCCTTCACCAGCCCCAGGGAGAAGGTCGCGCTCCCCGCCCCAATGACGGCGATCTTTACTGTCTTTACCACTTGATTTACTCCTCTCAGCTTTCCTGTCGGGCCGCCAGGCGCACGCCGGCCCTCTCCGGAACCGCAGCCGGCTTGCCCTGTGGCCCCTGGGGCCATGTGGCGCGGCGGATTGCGGCTCAGCGCGCCAGAATGCTACAACCCCATCGAGTTTCGAGTCCGGCGGCTCGAGCCGGGGGCATCTGGCTTCCTCCCAGATCGATCTATGCCAGCCTTAGTAGGGCATGGACCTGGTGGCCAGCCTGGAGCTCGGGGCCCGTAACGAAGCCTGAAACGCGCACACCTCAACTTTGCGACGTGGAGAAGGTTCTTGAACGTGCTGTATCGCGGCGGGGGTGAGGCCTTGCCAGACGCCCGGCCCCATGCCACCGCGGTTCTCTCCAAGGCCTCCGGAGCAGCGGGGCGTGGCGGCGCTGCCCGGCGGGGCTCCTGGCGGCGCTGGCCCCTACCGGGCCTTCCCGTAGGGGTGGTTGCTGTCTTCCTGGCCCTCTGGCTTGCCGGCTGCGCCACGGGCAACCCGCAATCGACGATCGACCCCAAGGGGCCCTTCGCGCGGCACATCTATGACCTGTTCGTGACCTGGATCTTCTGGCCGGCGGTGGCCGTCTTCGTCATCGTGGAGGGGCTGCTGCTGTACGCCGTCTGGCGCTTCCGCGGGCGCGAGGGGGACCCGCTGCCGGCGCAGATCCACGGCAACACCCGCCTGGAGATCACCTGGACGCTGATCCCGGCCATCATCCTGATCGTCATCCTCTTCTTTACCTTCCGCACCCAGGCCGTGCTGGCCACGCCCCCGCCGGGCGACGCCATCACCGTGCGGGTCATCGGCCACCAGTGGTGGTGGGAGTTCGAATATCCGGACTACGGGTTCACCACGGCCAATGAGATGCACATCCCCGTCGGCGTGCCGGTCATCATCCAGCTGGAATCGGCCGACGTGATCCACTCCTTCTGGGTGCCCCACCTGGCGGGCAAGACGGACGCCATTCCGGGCCGGATCAACCGCATCTGGCTGCAGGCCGATGAGCCGGGCGTCTACAGCGGGCAGTGCGCCGAGTTCTGCGGTATCCAGCACGCCCTGATGCGCCTACTCGTCATCGCCGAACCGCGTAGCGAATTTGAGCGCTGGGCGCGCAACGAGCGGAGCATCCCCATCGCCACCGCCCCCACGCCGACGCCGGCCCCCGGCACGCCGGAATCGTTGGTCAGCCAGGGGGCGCAACTCTTCGCCACTGGCGCTTGCGTCACCTGCCATACCGTGCGCGGCACGCCGGCCCAGGGCAAGGTCGGCCCCGAGCTGACGCACTTTGGCAGCCGGCGCACGATCGCGGCCAACACCCTGCCGAAAGACGAGAAGGGCGAGAACCTGAAACGCTGGCTGCGCAACCCGCAGGCGGTCAAGCCCGGCGCGCTGATGCCGAACCTGAACCTGAGCGAGCAGGACGTGGAGGCGCTGGCCGCCTACCTGCAGAGCCTGAAATAGGCCATAATTTCGGCAGGACGTGGCGCTGAGAGTGTGGATCTGAGACCAAGGTGAGATTTCTCGTGAGATCTCGCTAGAGACTAGGAGAGAGGTCGGCCACGCAAGAGGTCGATCAGGTAGCAGAGGAATTAGCATGGCAGCCGAGGTTGCAGCACCCAGGGCCCCCACCGCTCCGGCGGCCCCAGCCGTGGAGGTGGCTCCGCCGATCACGGTCCGTGAGTGGGCCGGCTGGCAATGGCTGGCCACGGTCGACCACAAGAAGATCGGCATCCTGTATTTCCTGTCCGCCTGGTTCTTCTTCCTGGTGGGTGGCGTGGAGGCGTTGTTGATCCGCACGCAGCTGATCGTGCCCAACAACACCTTCCTGCATCCGGACGTCTTCAACCAGATGTTCACGATGCACGCCACGACCATGATCTTCCTGGCCATCATGCCCATGAGCGTCGGCCTGGCCAACTTCGTCGTGCCGCTGATGATCGGGGCGGGCGACATGGCCTACCCGCGCCTGAACGCCTTCAGCTACTGGGTGTTCCTGGCCGGCGCCATCTTCCTGCACCTGAGCTTCCTCATGGGCGGCGCGCCGAACGTCGGCTGGTTTGGCTACGCCCCGCTGACGGAGAAGCCCTACTCGCCGGCGCTGGAGCTACACGGCGGAGGCGTCGACTTCTGGATCCTGGGCCTGCAGCTCCTGGGCGTGGCCTCTGTGGCCGGCGCGATCAACTTCATCATCACCATCCTCAAGCTCCGCGCGCCGGGCATGACCTTCATGCGTCTGCCGCTCTTCGCCTGGATGACGCTGATCGTCTCCTTCCTGATCGTCTTCGCCTTCCCCAGCCTGACTGTCGGCCTCATCCTGCTCCTGTTCGACCGGATGTTCGGCTCGCACTTCTTCGTTCCCGCCGGGGGCGGCGACCCGCTGCTGTGGCAGCACCTGTTCTGGTTCTTCGGCCACCCGGAGGTCTACATCCTGATCCTGCCGGCGATGGGCATCGTGTCCGAGGTGCTGCCGGTCTTCTCCCGCAAGCCGATCTTCGGCTACTCCTTCGTCGCCTACTCCGGCGTGGCCATCGGCTTCCTGGGCTTTACCGTCTGGGCGCACCACATGTTCGCCACTGGCCTGGGCGACATCGCCAACGGGGCCTTCGCCACGGGCAGCTTCCTGATCGGCGTCCCGACGGGGGTGAAGATCTTCAACTGGATCGGCACGCTCTGGGGCGGCTCAATCCGCTTCAAGACGCCGATGCTCTTCGCCGTCGGCTTCATTGCCATGTTCATCATCGGCGGCATCTCCGGCATCTCTCTTGCCTCGCCGCCGGTCGACCTGCAGCAGACGGATAGCTACTACGTAGTGGCACACATTCACTACGTGCTCTTTGGCGGGGCGATCATGGGCCTGACCGCCGGCACGTACTACTGGTGGCCCAAGATCTTTGGCCGCTTCCTGGACGACCGCCTCGGCAAGCTGCACTTCTGGCTGCTGATGATCGGCTTCAACCTGGCCTTCTTCCCGATGCACTGGCTCGGGACGGAGGGCATGCCCCGGCGCATCTACACCTACTTCCCGGGCCACGGCTTCGAGGTCTGGAACATGGTCTCGACCATCGGGGCCTACATCCTGGGCGTCTCCATCCTGATCTTCCTGGCCAACATGCTGCTCTCCTTCCGCCGGCCGGCCGGCGAGGTGGGCAACAACCCGTGGGAGGGGGCCACCCTGGAGTGGGCCACCACCTCGCCGCCTCCGCCGTACAACTTCGAGGCCATTCCCATCGTGTACAGCCGCTACCCGCTCTGGGAGGACCGCCACATCGAGGAGCATGGCGTCACCGCCCCGCGTACCGCCACCGACGCCATCAGCCACCCCACCACGACGCAGGAGACGGAAGCGGTCGTCGCCGTCCGGACTGCCGAGGCGCCAGCGGAGCACCAGGCGCCGGCAGAGCACGGGGAGCCGGCTGGGCATGCCGGCGGGCACACCTTCCACCTGCCAGCGCCGACGATCTTCCCGCTGGTCGTCGCCTTCGGCCTGCTGCTGATCGCCTTCGCCTTCCTCTTCGCCCCTGCGGTGCTGAAGATTACGTTCCTGGTCACGGGTGCCGTGTACATAGTGGCCGGCATCTACGGCTGGGTGAAGCAAGTCTCTGAGTGAGGTGGTGATCAGGTGGAGATCAGGTTGTTGGCAAGTTGTGGTAAGCGATCCCCACTTGATCCCTACTTGATCCGCACTTGACCACATCGAGGAGAGCATGGCTGCAGTCACCACTGATCACTCGCCAGGGGCCGCGGTCGAGCGTGCCCCCACCGGCCTGGAGGGGCTCGACATCCGCAAGCTGGGGATGTGGTGCTTCCTTGGTTCGGAGTGCATCTTCTTCGGCGCGCTGATCGGGACGTACTATGTCTACCGGCCCCAGATCTTCGCCAACGAGCCGCACCCGCACCACGTCCTGGACATCGGCTTCACTGCGTTCCTGGCGTTCATCCTGCTCATGAGCAGCTTGACCATGGTGCTGGCGCTCTCCGCCATCCAGCACAATTTGCGGCGGGCCGGATCCCTGTGGCTTCTGGCCACCGCCTTCCTGGGCACCTGCTTCCTGGCCGGCCAGGCCTATGAGTTCACCAAGCTGGCCCATGAGGGGGTGACGCTTGCCAGCGGCACCTTTGGCCAGTCCTTCCTCACCCTGACTGGCTTCCACGGTACCCACGTCTTCGTGGGTGTGCTCTGGCTGCTCGCCTGCTTCGCCCGCGCCATCCGTGGGGGCTTCCACGCCGGCAACTACGTCGGCGTGGAGATTGCCGGCCTCTACTGGCACTTCGTCGACCTCGTCTGGGTCGCCATCTTCACCCTTGTCTACCTGATGTAATCGTTCCTGCAGACCTGCACCAGCAACCAGCACCGACCCGATATGCCTTTTGCGCAGTAGGCATTACGGATTACGCAGTACACAGTACCCCGAGGAGCCACTATGGCCCAGGCCCACAGCGCGCACCCAACTCCTGTAGCCGTCGCCCAGCCGGTGCATGCCGGAGAGCGCGCCCATCCCAAACCGATCGTTTACGTCACCGTCTTCTTTTTCCTGTTCGTCCTCACTGCGCTGGAGGTGAGCGTAACCACGCCGCTCTGGCCGTCGGCCATCCTGCCCGTAGTTCCCTCCCTCCTGGCCCTCGCCGTGGCCAAGGGCTCGCTCATCGTCCTCTTCTACATGCACCTCAAGTTTGATAGCCGCGCCTATGCGGGCTTCTTCCTGGCAGGGCTGATCATCGCTATCTCGATGATCCTCAGCTTCATGGCCCTCTTCCTGGCGCATTACCGCCAGCCCTGGAACGACGCTCAGGCCAGGGAGCAAGGCATCCTGCGGTCCACTGGCGCCCACGCCACGGGCACCCCGGCAGCCTCCACCACCTCGTCCAGCACCGCCGGACACTAAGCGAGTGCGAGCGCGCCCGCGACGCGGCGCTTCCTGGCGCGTTGGCGGGGCACGCTTCAAGGGCCACGTGTGGCGTCCGTGCTCGGCGTGGCGGGCGAGCCTGCGTGGTGGTGGCAGGGCGGGTCGGGCTCGGAGGCCACGGCCGATGCCCGTGCTCGGGGCGCGCCGCCATCGCTCCAGAGGCCGATGCACCTGCAGGGAAGTCCTTCGTAGGTTCGCAATCTGGGTGGATCCCCAATGTGGGGCATCGACGAAGGACTGAGGACCGGTGGCGACAGAGCTTGTCCGGCGCCGGCAGAGCGCCGGGCTACTGAGCAGTGACTGCTGACTACCTCTCCTGGCCCTTCCAGCCCGCAATTGCCGGCGGGCTGAGCGCGCTGCTGGTCGCATACGTGCTGGCGGCGACGCGCTTCCGCGCCGCCCTGCTCCGGCTCGGCGGCCCGCCTCCCCGCTGGCTGCCCCCCGGCGCGCTCGGCCCCGAGCGGCCGGGCTGTCTTTCGCCCTGGCAGGCGGCGGCCTTCTGCGCCGGGGTGGCCGTGGCCGCCCTGGCCTTGCTCTCCCCGCTGCACGTCCTGGGCGAGCGCTACCTGCTCAGCGCGCACATGGTGCAGCACCTGCTGCTGGCGCAGGTAGTGGCCCCGCTCCTGCTGCTCGGCACCCCCGGCTGGATGTTGCGGCCGTTGCTGCGCCTCCCGCCCGCACAGGCGCTGGCCCGCTCGCTGCTGACCCCGCTGCCGGCCTTCCTTCTGTTCAACCTGGTCTTTGCGGCCTGGCACGTCCCGCCGCTGTATGAGCTGGCCCTCCGTGTTGAGGCGGTGCACGCCCTGGAGCACACCACGATGATCGGCCTAGCTCTGGTCACGTGGTGGCCGGTGTTCGGCCCCCTGCCGGAGCTCCCTCGCCTGCCCTATCCGGCCCAGCTGCTCTACCTGTTTTTCGAATCGCTTCCTCCCACCATCATTGGGGCCATCATCACGCTGGCTGAGATCCCCATCTACCGCACCTACTGGGTGGCGACGCGGGTCTTTGGCCTGGAGCCGCTGGCCGACCAGCAGCTAGGGGGCTTGATCATGTGGATCCCCGGCGCCCTTGGCTACTTCACCGTCCTGACCATCGTCTTCTTCCTGTGGATGGAGCGCCGCGCCGCCAGCGAGGAGCCCCCCTACCACGCCGTCAACCCCGACCGCGCGCGGGCGCAGGCAAGACAGGAGTGAGTAAGGACAGGAGTGAGCAAGGCCCGTACGCTCGTCCAAGCGGTTGGAGAGCGCTTGCCCCCGCCAGGTGGGCGCAGGCACGGCAAGGACTGAGCAGGCCACTCGCCTGGCTTATTCCGGAGCGGAGCTCTCACCCAGGGCTCCCGCCGCAGGCCGGACGACTAACCTCGATATCTTCACCAGCGGAGCCCTCGCCCAAGGCTCCCGCCGGAGGCGGGATGACCAAAGAGAGGGGACCCCTTGCTGGCCGTGAATACTCCAGGCTCAGCGGGCTTGGTCTTGCGCGCGGCGAAGACGAAGGCCGGCGGCAGGTTGCGCCAGACGATGCCGGCCAGCCGGCACTCACCGAACGTGGCTCGGAGCAGTCCGGGCAGCACCAGCGGCCCGTAGCTGTAGCCGACGAACGTCCCGCCGTGGACGAGCGCCCTGTCCGCCGCCGCCATGATCTGGCGCCGGAGCGCCGGCGAGAAGTTGACGAAGGGCAGACCGGAGACAATGGCCTCCACCGGCGGCCCGAACCCGGCCTGGCGGACCGGCAGGTCCTGCGCCAGCGCCTGGATGACATGCAGGCGCGGGTCGGGCAGGGCGCGGCGGAGCACGGCGCAGAACGCGGGGTCGACCTCTACCGCCAGCAGGGTGGCCTGGGGGCCAAGGCGCGCCAGCAGGGCCCGCGTGATGGCCCCCGTGCCCGGCCCGAGCTCGATCACGCAGCGCGCCGCGGCCGGCACCTGCGCCGCCACCGCCCGCGCCAGGTAGCGAGAGCTCGGCGTCACCGCGCCGACCAGACGTGGATGGCGGAGGAATTCGCCCAGGAAGCGCCATCGCTCCGGCGGCAGCGCGCCATGCGGTGGCTCCCGATGACGCGGCGCAGCCAGCCCCATCCACCAGGGCAGGAGCTGCCCCAGCAAGCGCGTCCCCTCCGCTATGCTTCTAGCGCGCACGTTTCGCGCACTCTCCTGGATCCTTGCTGCTGTTCGCATGACGTCTATGCGCCCGCAGGAACGTCCTTCGCCAATGTCCTTCGTCGATGCTGGTCCTGCTGGTTCTGGAGCATCGACGCCGCACGATGGTTGACAGCGCTTCGTCTGGCGTACCTGAGCTTCTTCGTTCGCAGTATCCAGTCCTGTGTGCCTGAGCATCTTCGTGAGCGCTATCTGGTCCTGTGTACTTGATCTTCCTCGTGAGCGCCATCTGGTCCCGTGTACTCGAGCTTCTTCTCCAGCAACGTGCAGCAGGCGTGGGAGGTCGTGCTGGCCTGGCTGGCCCAGCACCAGGCCCTGCTGATCTTTCTGGCCATCCTGTTCGAGGAGGCTGGCATCCCCATGCCCCTGCCGGCCGACATCGCCATGGCCCTGGCCGGCCACCTGGTGGCGCAAGGCCGGATGACGGTGCTGGAGGCGTTTCTCATTGGCCAGTCGGCCACGCTCTTGGGCTCATCCGTCCTGTACTGGATGGGGCGCCGCGGCGGGCGCCCGTTGCTTTTCCGCTACGCCTCCTTGCTGCGTATCAGTAGCCATCGCCTGGCGCAGACGGAGCGCCTGATCCGGCGGCTGGGCCCGCTGGCGGTGATCATCGGCCGGCAGATCCCCGGCCTGCGGCTGGCCTCGCCCCTGGCCTGCGGCGTCTTCCGCGTCCCGTACCGGCTGTTCGTGCCGGCCATGGTCATTGGCTCGTCGGTCTACATTGCGCTTTTCCTGGCGCTGGGGATGTGGGGCGGGCCGGCGGTGCTCGGCCTGCTGCACACCCGTGGCCTGCCGCTGCGCTTCCTCCTGTCCACGATGCTCCTGATCGCCGCCGCGCTGCTGCTGCGGGAGCTGAGCCGGCGGGCGCGGGAGGTCATCCCGCCGGCGTATCGCCTGGCGGCCTCGCGCCGGCGGTCGCTGGAGGCGGCGCTCCTGGCCGGCCTGGGCGCCAGCGCCCTGATGGCCCTGACCTTTGACTGGGTGCTGGCCCTGCTCGGGCTGATCACCCAGTCGCCGCCGCACTGGGCCCTGCTCCAGTTCCTGGAGCGCAGCAGCACCGCCCTGCCGGCCGTGCCCGGCGGTCCGAGCCCGCGGCGCGTCCTGCTGGCGGGGCTCGTCGCCACCGTGCCCTTCGAGGTGACCACCCACATCATCTGGGCCTGCGTCTACGCCTTCGTCTTCGAGCGCCGCCTGCGGGGCACGGCGGGGATCAAGGGGCTGCAGTTCTCGCTGGTGCCGTGGCTGTTCAACGGCCTGGTCCTCTTTCCGTTGCTCGATGCGGGGCCGTTCGCCCTCTCGCTCGGCGCCGGCCTGCTCCCCGTCGCGAGCGACCTGATCCGCAACGCCATCTACGGTGTTGCGCTGGACAACCTCTACCGGCTGATCCGGCTGGCGCGCCAGCCGCGAGGGCACGAGACCCGCCGCCACGGCCACCGCCACGGCCTCGCCCTGCTCGCACCGGCCGACGGCCCCATCGCGGCCCAGCCGCCCGCCGCGGCCGCAGCCGCGCCCGGGCGCCCACTCGCAGG
>DAOTTI010000160.1:0-6859 GCA_034437795.1 Chloroflexota bacterium
GGTGAGGGCTGCCCCATTCACAGCCCCCTCAGCCGCGGCAGCACCTGCTCTGCATACAGGTCCAGGAACCGATGCTGGTCCGGCCCCGGCGCGTGGAACACCAGGTGCGTGAAGCCAAGCTCGACGTAGCGCTTGATCTCCTGCACGTGCTCGTCCGGATCGGCCGAGACGATCCAGCGGCTGGCCGCCCGTTCCAGCGGCAGCGCCTCCGCCAGTCGCTCCAGCTCCAGCGGGTCATCCACTCCCGTCTTCTCATCGGCAGAAAGGGCCAGCGCGCTCCAGTACCGCGTGTCCGCCAGCGCCCGCTGCCGGTCCGTATCGAACGAGACCTTCATCTCGATCAGGCGATCGAGCGCGCTCGGGTCCCGCCCGGCACGCCGCGCCCCCTCCTCAAAGGCCGGCAGCAGCTCGTCGCGGTACAGGCGCTCCCCTTTCCCGCTGGTGCAGATGAGCCCATCCGCCACCGTGCCCGCATATCGCGCCATCTGTGGCCCGCCGGCGGCGACGTACAGCGGGACCCCGCCGGCCGGCGCATCGTAGATCGTGGCGTTCCGCGTACGGTAGTACGATCCCTCGAATGAGACCCGCGCCTCGCTCCACAGGCGCCGCATCAGCGCGATCGCCTCCCGCAGGCGCGCGAACCGCTCCCGGAACGGCGGCCACTCGATCCCCAATGCCGGCACCTCGTTCAGCGATTCGCCGCTCCCCACGCCCAGCAGCACCCGCCCTGGATACAGGCACCCCAGGGTGCCGGCCGCCTGCGCCACCACCGCCGGGTGATAGCGAAAGGTCGGCGTCACCACGCTGGTGCCCAGCAACACGCGGCTGGTGCGCTCCCCGAGCGCCCCCAGCACCGCGAACGAAAAGGGGGCATGCCCCTCCGTATGCCGCCACGGCTGAAAATGGTCGCTCACCAGCACGCTGTCGAAGCCGCACCGCTCGGCGTGGACCCCCAGCTCCACCAGCTCGCGCGGCCCGAACTGCTCCCCCGACAGCTTGTAGCCCAGCCTCAGTCGGCCCATGGTCACTCTCCTTATCCCGTCATGGCCTGGTCATCCTCCGCCTTTGCCCCTCATGCTTCATCCCCCTCCCCGTTATCATGCCTCTCCTGGTCCCTTTCGCCCTCCCCTCGGGTTCTCCTCGCCATACTACCGGGCGAGCCCCCACCCCGCCGGTGCCGGGGTCTCCGTCGCCCCATGCGCGCGAGCGGCGAGGCCAAGCCCCATGGCCATGGCCGTCGTTCCCCCTCTCCTGCGTGCGGGAGAAGGCGGGCGAGGCCAAGCCCCATGGCCATGGCCGTCGTTCACCCTCTCCGTGTCGGAGAGGGGGGCTAGGGGGTGATGTCTCTCCTCCCTCCCCTCACAGCCTGCGTCCCCCGCTCCGAGTCGGAGAGGGGGCTAGGGGGTGAGGACCTCGCTCTCCTCCCCCGCGTCGGAGACAAGGCCCCCCGCAATGCATAATTCACCGTAGGAGGCCACGTTTCATGGTCCTGTTCAAGCTCCTGTTCTGGCTCCTCGCCCTGCCGTTCCGGCTCCTCTTCTGGGTGGTCGGCTGGACGCTCTGGCTCCTCTTCCTCCCCCTGCGCCTCGTCTTCGCCCTGCTCGGCTTCATCGGTGTCGGGCGCCTGCTCCAGCTCGGCGCCCTGGCCGCCATCGGCTATTACGTCTACCGGCTTATGAACGAGGAGACCGAGCGCCCCGACGCCTTTGAACCCGCGCCGGAGCTGCGCGAACCCACCTCGCCCACCTCGCCGCCTGAGCCTACCTCCCCCGCCCACGGCCCCCAGGCCACGTGAGCCCGCGCTCGCCGGCGACGTATCGCGTCCCGGTATATTGACCTTCCCCCGATCCGCGCCCTATACTCCATCTCACCAACCGAATAGCCATCGGCGACGATCAGGACTAGTACGTCCGCTAGCGGAGCCTCCAGAGAGCCCCCGACTGGTGCGAGCGGGGCGGTAACGCGCGGGCGGAATGGACCTGGGAGCTGTGAACCAAACGACCGGCCGCGGCGCGCCACGGGTTCTGTGGTGAGCGCCCTACCGGCCCAGTAGGGGAACCGGGCTCTGCCCCCGTTATCACGGCAGCAGGTATAAGGCACCCGCCTTATTGCCAATTGCGAAGAAATCCACGTGTTTCTGCAAAACGAACGGCCGCGCGTCGCCCTTGGGCGCGCCGGACCAGCGGCAGTGCCCGTACCTGACCGAGTGGGGCTACCCGTCTCCGTGTAACGAGACGAAGCGGGCGGCCCAAGCGGGGTGGCACCGCGGGAAGCTGTTCTCAGCCTCTCGTCCCTGGAGGACGAGAGGTTTTTTGTTTGTCCCTCCGCTCCGCTTCCTCACCGCGGGAGCAGGAGCGGGGGTGGGGGAAACCGAAGATGCCGGTCACAACCGTTCCGTCAATCGAACAGGCGCGCGAGCTGGCGCGGCGGGGCAACCTGATCCCCGTCTACCGCGACGTCCTCGCCGACATGGAGACGCCCGTCTCCGTCTTCCGCAAGATCGCCCGCGGCCCGTACTCCTTCCTGCTGGAGAGCGTCGAGGGCGGCGAGCGCCTGGCCCGCTATTCCTTCATCGGCACCGAGCCTAGCCTGACCGTCACGCTGGACCAGCGCCTGGCTACCCTCCGCTCCCCCGACGGCGCCATCCGCCAGGCGCCGTTCGATGATCCCCTCGACTTCGTCCGTGCCCTGCTGGCCCCCTACCGGCCGGTGCCCCTGCCCGGCATGCCCCGCTTCCTGGGCGGCATGGTCGGCTACCTGGCCTATGAGTGCGCGCGCTACTTCGAGCGCCTGCCGGCGCCGGAACGCGACGACCTCCGCCTCGCGGAGGCCATCCTGATGCTGGCCGACTCCCTGGTTGTCTTCGACCACGTCAAGCACCGCATGCGCCTCCTCGCCCACGCCGATATCGCCGCCCACGGTGGTGACGTGGACGCCGCCTACCGCGCCGCCGTGCGGCGCATCGATACCCTCGCCGCCCGCATCGACGCGCCTCGCGGCGCGGACGACGAGCCGCAGGGGTCGAATGGGGCCAGGACCGCTTCCGGCGCCGCGCGGCCCGCCGCGGGTCCGGCCGCAACAGACCTGGCGGAACTATCTTCCCGCCAGATCGCCAGCACCTTCACCCGCGACCAGTATGAGGCCGCTGTCCTGCGCGCCATCGAGTACATCCGCGCCGGCGACGTCATCCAGGTCGTCCCTAGCCAGCGCCTGTCCCGTCCGGTGGCGGCCCACCCCTTCTCCGTCTATCGCGCTCTGCGCGCCGTCAATCCGTCGCCGTACATGTACCTGCTCCACCTGGACAATACTTGGGTCGTCGGCGCCTCGCCGGAGATGCTGGTGCAGGTCGAAGACGGCGTCGTCCGCACCCGCCCCATTGCCGGCACCCGCCCCCGCGGCGAGACCGACGCCGAGGACGAGGCGCTCGCCGCCGACCTGCTCGCCGACGAGAAGGAGCGCGCCGAGCACATCATGCTCGTCGACCTGGGGCGCAACGACCTGGGACGCGTCTGCCAGCCCGGCTCCGTGCGCGTGAGCACCCTGATGGCGGTGGAGAAGTACTCCCACGTGATGCACATCGTCTCCCAGGTGGAGGGGCGCCTGCGCGACGACTGCGACGCGTACGATGCCCTGCGCTCCTGCTTCCCCGCCGGCACCGTCTCCGGCGCGCCGAAGATCCGCGCCATGGAGATCATCGCCGAGCTGGAGCCGTGCCGGCGCGGCACCTACGCCGGCGCCGTCGGCTACTTCAGCTTTGACGGCAACCTGGACACCGCCATCACCATCCGCACCATGGTCATCAAGGACGGAGTGGCCCACGTCCAGGCCGGCGGCGGCGTCGTCGCCGATTCCGTCCCCGAGAAGGAGTACCAGGAAACGCTCAATAAGGCCGCCGCCCTGCTCCGCGCCCTGGATCTGGCGGAAGAGGTGGAGGCGCAGGAGATCGCTGCGGGACGCTCGTCCCTGCAGCCGCCTGCGGCCAACGCCGCCGCGGGGGCCGGCCATGCGCCGGATATCCCCCTCTCGCTCCCGCCGGCGCGCGTTTCCTCTGTGAAGATGCGCGCTGATGAAGGAAGGGCGCATGCGCCGGACATCCCCCTCTCGCCGCCGGCGGGAGCGAGGGCCCGAAGGGAGTGAGCGCCATGCTCGTGGTCATCGATAACTACGATTCGTTCACCTACAACCTGGTGCAGTACCTGGGTGAGCTGGGCGAGCGGCTCCAGGTCTTCCGTAACGATCAGGTCACGGTGGACCAGGTCGCCGCGCTCGCGCCGGAGGCCATCGTCATCTCGCCTGGGCCCTGCACGCCCCGCGAGGCAGGGATCTCGATCGACCTTCTGCGCCGGCTGGGCCCGCGCATCCCCACCCTCGGCGTCTGCCTCGGCCACCAGTGCATCGGCGAGGCCTTCGGCGGCCGTGTGGTGCGCGCGCCGGAGATCATGCACGGCAAGACCTCGCTCATCTACCACGACGGCCGTGGCGTCTTCGAAGGACTGCCCAGCCCCTTCGAGGCCATCCGCTACCACTCCCTGGTCGTCGATCGGGCCAGCCTGCCCGCCGATCTCATCCTCACCGCCCAGACCAGCGCCGGCCTGATCATGGGCCTGCGCCACCGCTCCTACCCCATCGAAGGCGTCCAGTTCCACCCCGAGTCCATCAAGACCGAGGTCGGGAAGGACCTTCTGCGGAACTTCCTGCGGCTGGCGCGGCGCGTCGCCCAGCAGCCCGCAGACGAGTCCGCAGCCATCTCCTGACCGCCAAGGCCAGCCCGCCGTGTCCCCTTCGGTCCCATCCCACCAAGCAGCTAGCTCAGGAGCACGGACATGATCGTGGAAGCCATCGCCAAGCTGGTGGAGGGCCAGTCCCTCTCCCAGGAAGAGGCCGCCGCCGCCATGGAGGACATCATGGAGGAGCGCGCCACCCCCGCCCAGTTCGGCGCCTTCGTCGCCGCCCTCCGGCTCAAGGGAGAAACGGTCGACGAGATCGCGGGCATGGCCCAGGTCATGCGCCGCAAGGCACTGCGCGTCCCCACCGACCTGCCGGTGGTCGATACCTGCGGCACCGGCGGGGATGGGAGCGGGAGCTTCAACGTCTCCACCGCGGCCGCCTTCGTCGTCGCCGCGGCCGGCCGGCCCGTGGCCAAGCACGGCAACCGCGGCATGAGCAGCCGCTGCGGCAGCGCCGACGTCCTGGAGGCCCTGGGCGCCAACATCCTGCTGGGGCCCGACGCGGTGGCCCGCTGCATCGAGCAAGCTGGCATCGGCTTCATGTTCGCCCCCGCCTTCCATCCGGCCATGAAGTTCGCGGCTCCGCTCCGGCGGGAGATCGGCATCCGCACCGTCTTCAACGTCCTCGGCCCGCTTACCAATCCCGCCGGCGCCAGGATGCAGGTCCTGGGCGTGGCCAGCGCCGCGGCCCAGGAGCGCCTGGCCGGCGCCCTCGAGCGCCTCGGCGCCACGCGGGCGCTGGTAGTCCACGGCGCCGATGGCCTCGATGAGATCAGCGTGAGCGCCTCCACCCACATCTATGACGTCCGTCCCGGCCAGGTCACGCAGTACCAGGTCCATCCTGAGCAGCTCGGCCTGCGCTCCGGCCCGGCCGCGGCCATCCGCGGCGGCGACGCCGCCGAGAACGCGGAGATCATCCGCAGCGTGCTCGCCGGCCGCGCCCAGGACCCCATCACCGAGACGCGACGCGACTTCGTCGCGCTCAATGCGGCGGCCGCGCTCGTGGCCTGCGGCGCCGCCGCCGACCTGGCGTCCGGCGTGCAGCTCGCCTCCGATGTCATCCGCAGCGGCGAGGCGCTGGCGCGCCTGGACGCCTTTGTCCGCACCACCCGCGCCCTGGCCGCCTGACCCGCCGGCCCTGCCCGCAACGAAGCGATGCGCGCTGCCAAGATGTGATCCACGGCTATGATCCTCGACGAAATCCTCCAGCATAAGCGCGGTGAGGTCGCCGCCGCCCAGCGAGCCGCCGAACCATCCCGCATGCGGGACGCGGCCCTGGCCCAGCCGCCGGCGCGCCCCTTTGCTGCCGCCCTGCGCCCCGCCGGCCCCGACGCGCCCCCCCGCCTCATCGCCGAGATCAAGAAGCGCTCACCAACAGCCGGCGCCCTGGCGCCGCACCTCGACGTCCCAGCCACCGCCCGCCGGTACGAGGCGGCGGGGGCGGCGGCCATCTCCGTCCTGACCGACCGGCGCTTCTTCGGGGGCTCGCTCGACGACCTCCGCACCGCCCGCGCCGAGGTGCGCCTCCCCGTGCTGCGCAAGGACTTCCTCTTCACCCCCTACCAGCTCTTCGAGGCGCGGGCCGCCGCGGCCGATGCCGCCCTGCTCATCGTCGCCGCCCTGGCGTCGCCCCTGGCGGACCCCTCTCAACTGGACGGCGGCCTCACCGTCGGCCCGCCCGACCTGCCGGCCGCGCGGGAGCGCCTGCTGGCCCTGCTGGACGTGGGCCGCGCCATCGGGCTCGAGTGCCTGGTGGAGGTGCACGATGAGGCCGAGCTCGGCGTCGCCCTGGAGGCCGGGGCCACCATCATCGGCATCAACAATCGTGACCTGCGCACCTTCGAGACCACCCTGGACGTGACCGAGCGCCTGGCGCCGCTCGTGCCGCGGGGCGTCGTCCTGGTCAGTGAGAGCGGGATCTCAAGCGCGGCCGACGTCCGGCGCCTGCGCCGCGCCGGGGTGAGCGCCATCCTGGTCGGCAGCGCCATCGTCGGCGCGCCCGATCCGGCAACGAAGATCCGCGAGCTTGCCGGCGCCGCCCCCGCCGTGCCGCGCCATCGCTGAAATGGAGCCGGCGAACACGATGGACGCCCCGCCACTGGTCAAGATCTGCGGCATCCGGTCGGTAGACG
>DAOTTI010000161.1:0-4453 GCA_034437795.1 Chloroflexota bacterium
GGCCGCGCGGCCGGCATCTTCCTGAGCTGCACCAACCTGCCCACGTTCCCCATCATCGATGCCCTGGAACAGGACACGGGCCTGCCGGTGGTCACCAGCAACCAGGCCACCGCTTGGGCCTGCCTCCGCGCCCTGGGCTGCGCCCTACCCATCGCGGGCTATGGCCGCCTGCTTAGCGAGGCCACCGCCGCCCCAATCCCCGCATCGGACCAGTGAAGCTAGGCAGGGCAACGAAGCCGGATAGGGCGCGGCACGTGGCGAGTGGCCGCCGTCAGGAGCGCACAGGGCAGTGATCCAAAGAACGGACCGAAGTGGTGGCACGTGGCGAGTGACGCGATCGAGCTGACCCTGCTGCGCCAGGCCCTGGAGGCGGTGGTGGACGAGATGGCGCTGGGCTTGATGCACGCCGCCTATTCGCCCAACATGAAGAACTCGCTAGACCTGGCCACCGCGCTCTGTGACGCTGAGGGCGAGCTGATCACCCAGAGCCTGACGCTTCCCGTCCACCTGGGCTCCATCCCCCACGCCCTTGCCGCGGTGCGGGCCGCCTTTCCCGACGGCGGCGCCCCGGGCGACGTCTTCATTCTTAACGACCCCTACGAGGGCGGCACCCACCTCCCCGACATCTTCCTGGTGGCGCCCGTCTTCAGCCCCAGCTCAGCCCTGCCCGCAAAGCCCGCTACGCTCGCCGGCTACGCCGTGGCGGTGGCGCACCACACGGACATCGGCGGGCGAGTGGCCGGCGGCAACGCCTGCGACTCGACGGAGATCTATCAGGAAGGCCTGCGCCTGCCCCCGCTCAAGCTCTACGACCGCGGGCAGCCCAACCAGGCCCTCTTCCGCGTGATCGAGCGCAACGTGCGCGTGCCGCGCATGGTGCTGGGTGACCTGCGCGCCCAACTGGCGGCCTGCCACATCGGCCAGCAGGGCCTGCAGGCCCTGATCGCCCGCTACGGCCTGGAGCGCCTGCAGGCCCAGGCCCGCGCCTTGGTCGACTACGGCGAGCGCTTCGCCCGCGCCCAGCTCGCTGCCCTGCCGGATGGGACCTATCGTTTCGAGGATTACCTGGACGATGATGGCATCGACCCTGCTCCCATCCCCATCCGCGTCGCCGTCACCGTGGCCGGCGATACGCTCACCGCGGACTTCACCGGCAGCGCGCCACAGGTGCAGGGGGCGATCAACTGCCCGCTCCCCTTCACCCGCTCGGTGGTCTACGCCGGCGTGCGCTGCCTGCTCAGCCAGGATCTGCCCAACAACGGCGGCTACTTCCGCCCCATCCAAGTCGTGGCGCCGGAGGGCACCATCGTCAATCCGCTGCCCCCGGCGCCGGTGGCCGCCCGCGGCCTGACCGGCTTCCGCATCGCCAATGCCCTCTTCGGCGCCCTGGCCCAGCTGGCGCCCGACCGCGTGCCCGCTTGCGAGTCCGGGGGCGATACCGGCATCAGCATCGGGAGCTATGACGCCGCGCGCCGGCCCTTTGTCTTCCTGGAGTTCCTGCACGCCTCCTGGGGCGGCCGACCGGACCGCGATGGGATCGACGGCAGCGCCAGCATCGTAGTCAACTTCTCCAATACCCCCATCGAGCTGGTGGAGGCGCACTATCCGCTGCGCATCGCGCAGTACGGCTTCCTGCCTGACTCCGGCGGCCCCGGCCGCTACCGCGGCGGGCTGGGACTGATCAAGGACTACTGCTTCCTGGCGCAGCGGGGCATCCTCCAGGTCCGCGCCGACCGCCAGCGCTTCGCGCCGTACGGGCTGGCCGGCGGCGGCCCCGGCGCCCGCGGCGCCAGCTATCTGCGCCGGCGGGAGCAGGGGCAGGAGCCCGACGCCCGCGACCATTGGCAGCCATTGCCGTCTAAGACGCTGCTCCACCTGCGGGCGGGGGACGTCTTTCGCCACATTCTGGCCGGTGCCGGGGGCTGGGGCGACCCGTTCACGCGCGACCCGGCCCTGGTCCTGGCCGACGTCCGCAACGGCAAGGTGACGCCGGAGCACGCCCGCGCCGCCTACGGCGTGGCCATTCGTGTCGGCGCGGGCGGGTGCCTGGAGGTGGACGAGGACGAGACGCGGCGCCTGCGCTCCGTCCCATCTCCCTCTGGGACAGGGCAAGGGTGAGGGCTCCGCATCTGACAGAGACGCTCTCGCCCCCAAGACCTCAGGGCCGTCCCATTGCAGGATACGGGACGCAATGAGCGCGCAGCTGCTCCAGTGGGGCAGTTCTTCTGGTCATTGCCATTCCGTGGGAAAGCCGACGGCGAGCAGCAACGGAAGTGGCCTACTAGCGGTTATGTCGCTTTCAGTCCCCTCCACCGGGCACGAAGCCGACGGCGAGCAGCAACGGAAGTGGCCTACTAGTGCACCATCAGGCCAGCGACCTGGCATGGCTTTCCCTGGTGCACGGGCTGGCATTCCCGAAGAGGTTGCCTGCGACAGCACTAGGGCCTCGCCTGTCGACCTGACGCGGTGGGCTCCCGTCCACGAGACGGTGTCGCTGCTCGACTGGAGCAGGAAGGTCAGCATCGCAATGGGTCTGACGCGGTGGGCTCCCGTCCACTGGTGGGTCACCTACCTTGGCTCTGGCCATTGGTTCCCCTGGTGGAATGGCGATAGGCACGACAGACGACCCACGAGACGGTGTCGCCGAGCGAGCTCAAGGGCCCGCGTGCACCCCTGGTTCACCGCGGTGCCAAAGGATCACGAGACTGTCTGCTCCGTGGCTGACTTGGCGGAGATCACGTCGCGGCCGTGGTCGATCTCGAGCCCGCGGCGCCAAGTGCCAGCGCCGCCACCACAGCGCCCCACAGGAGGCCGTAGTCGATCTCGAGCCCGCGGCACCAAGGCATCTGCGAGACGGTCGTCTACCATTGCGCGAATATGAGGAGGGAAGGCTATGCCTGCCATCACCAAGATCCGCGCCATCCGCACCCGCGCTAACGGCACCTGGGTCATCGTCAAGGTGGAGACCGACCAGCCCGGCCTCTACGGCATCGGCTCGGCCAGCGACCATTACCGCGCCGGCACCGTCGTCGCCGCAATCGAGCAAGCGCTCGCTCCCAAGCTGATTGGGCGCGACGCCGGCGACATCGAGGACATCTGGCAATCGTCGCTCACCGCCGGCTACTGGCGCCACGACTCCATCTGGAACACGGCCATGGCCGGCGTGGACATGGCCCTGTGGGACATCCTGGGCAAGGAGACCGGCAAGCCGGTGTACCGGCTGCTCGGCGGCCCCTGCCGCGCCGCCGTCCCCTGCTATGCCCACGCCAGCGGCGCCACCCTACAGGAGCTGGAGGACGACATCCGGCGCTACCTGGAAGACGGCTGGGTCTACGTCCGCTGCCAGCTCGGCCCCTACGGCGGTGGCGGGTTCGTCGGTCCTGAGCGCGGCGCCCGCCCCCGCACCGCCCGCCCGCCGTTTGACGCCGGTCGGCGCGCCTTCGACGACGAGGCCTACCTGGAAAACGTGCCCCGCATGTTCGAGTACCTGCGGGAGAAGCTGGGCTATGGCCCCAAGCTATTGCACGACGTGCACGAGCACCTGCGCCCCCATGTTGCCGTGGCCCTGGCCAAGCGCCTGGAGCCGTATCGCCTCTTCTTCCTGGAAGACCTGCTCCCGCCGGAGTACGTCTCCTACTACCGGCAGGTCAAGCAGCAGTGCACCACCCCCCAGGCCATGGGCGAGCTCTTCATCAACCCGCACGAGTACCTCCCCCTCATCCAGGAGCAGTTGATCGACTACCTCCGCATCCGCGTCTCCAAGGCCGGCGGGATCACCCCCGCGCGCAAGATCGCGGCCCTGTGCGAGTTCTACGGCGTGCACACCGCCTGGCAGGAGGGGGGCGATAACGACCCGGTGAACCAGGCTGCCGCGATGCACCTGGACCTGGCCATCTGGAACTTCGGCATTCAGGAGGAGAACCACTTCCGCCCCGAAGAGCTGGAGGCCTTCCCCGGCCACGCCGTGCTGGAGCACGGCTACCTCTATCCCAATGATCAGCCTGGCCTCGGCCTCGACCTGGACGAAGCCAAGGCCGCCGCCCTGCTGGACCCCGAGCGCGCCCGCCGGCCCCTGTTCATGGCCGAGGACCGCCGGCTGGACGGCACCGTGGTGCGCCCGTGAATGCCATTCTCTCCTTTTAGCCCCCTCCGCGGGGCATTGAGCAATTCAACCCACGGTGCGAAGGTGGCATGCGCCGCTGTACTGCTCTCAGTCCGCTCCACGGGACATTGAGCAATTCAACTGCTGGATGTGGCGTACGGGTTGATCAGCGGGGCGCTGCCTTTCAGTCCCCTCCACGGGGCATTGAGCAATTCAACGACGCTGGATGCCTGGAAGCGCGCGACCATTGAAAAGCTTTCAGTCCCCTCCACGGGGCATTGAGCAATTCAACCCAAGACGTAGGTACCTACGTCAGAACGTGCCATTCTCTTTCAGTCCCCTCCACGGGGC
>DAOTTI010000162.1:0-5460 GCA_034437795.1 Chloroflexota bacterium
GAAGTGCATGATCCCCCGCTGGAAGCGCTGGTAGACGAAGCGCCGGTTGGCCGGATCAAAGGCCGGCTGGCTGGTGGGAAAACCCCACATCTCCAGATTCAGCAGGGCCGCCAGGTCCGGCTGCCCGCCGCTGATCAGGACGCAGAGCAAGATTGAGAGCAGCAAGCGGCCAGCCAGCGCTCTCACGTCTAGGCCAGAGGTCACCCCACACTTGTACCTGAAGCCCAAGGCCCGGAGAGCCTCCGACCGGAGTTCACCCACGTCCCGCACCCAGTCAGGCTCCGCCGTACCGGAGGAAGACGCGTCAACGCACGTCCGGCCACGCGCCCCGCCTCACGCGCGGCCGTGCCCCGGGGACGCTCGGTCCACGCAGCCTGGAGCACCTATCCGCCTGCTATCGCGGGGGCGCGCTGCTCCCTTCCGGCACTGCCGGCGTTGCCTTAGCCGGGGGCGTGCCCATGGCCTCATAGTCGGCCTTGCTCGGCGGCTCCGCGTCGCCGTGGTCCTCGTAACCGGCAGCGCCTCGCTCGCCCTGCCCCCAGGACGCCATCGGCCGCACCTCCGCTTCCCCTTCTGGAAGGGGGCCGGATGCCGGGTAGACGCCGGTGGTCCCTGTCTCGTCGATGCGTGCCTTCCCGCCGCCAGGCAGTCCGCTCTCGCGCCGCTGCGCCTCCTCTTCCGTCTCCGCTCGCATCTCGTCGCTCGTCGTGTCTGGGGTGCTCGGTGCGGTCTGCGTGCGTCAGTTCCACCCTCCCGAAGCTGGATTGGTGTGCGGAGACCGGATCGCTCATCGTCGGCGATCACTCCCCTGTCCCCTTACGACAGGGTGAAGGCTCCCCATGTCCATGAGCCGGGCCAGCCACACGCAGGCACGCGGTGCCTCACCATGTGGAGCGGGCAGGTGCCGTGCCGCCCTGCCGGACGTACGATTCGTAGCCACCCGATCGGCTGGAGCGGCTACTGCCGTGGTAGGCTCAAGGACGGACACTGCGGGGGGACGGCGGTGAGCAACCAGTCGCCTGGCAGGAAAGGCTCGACCGGACGGCGTGCGCTGGCGCGCCCTGCTGCCCGCGCATCAAGGACGCGGCGCGGCCGGCGGGCGCGAGAGCTCCGCATCCTCTACGCCGTCGCCGAGGCCCTGAACCGCGCCGCCGACGTGCGGCAGGCGCTGGAGCGGACGCTCGCGCTCGTCCTGGATCTGCTGGAGCTGCGCACCGGCTGGGTCTGGCTGCTCGATCCGGGTACCGGCCAGTTCTACAGCGCGGCCGCCCGCAACCTCCCGCCGTACCTCCAGGAGCCGGTGCGCATGACCGGGAGCTGGTGCGAATGCATCGGGGCGTTCCACGCTGGCGACCTCCGGCCCAGGAACATCGACGTGATCGAGTGCAGCCGGCTTCTGCCGGCGGTGAAGGCCAACGAGACCGCCCTCACCCAGGGCTTACGCTACCACGCCAGTATCCCGCTCTACTTTCGACAGAAGCCGCTGGGCATCATGAACGTCACCGGGCCGTCGTGGCGCGAGCTCACGCGCGACGAGCTGCGCCTGCTCGATACCATCGGGGCGCAGGTTGGCGCCGGCATCGAGCGCGCCCGGCTGGCGGAAGAGCGCGCCCGCCTGGCCCGCGCCGAGGAGCGCGCCCGGATTGCGCGCGAGATCCATGACAC
This sequence comes from Chloroflexota bacterium, assembly GCA_034437795.1. GTDB lineage: Bacteria > Chloroflexota > UBA11872 > UBA12225 > UBA12225 > DAOTTI01. The sequence continues at coordinate 1,666 of DAOTTI010000162.1, forward strand.
GCTGGCGCAGGGGCTGACCGCCATTGGCCTGCACATCGAAGGGGCGCTGCGGGCGCTGGACCGAGACCCGCCGCGGGCGCGGGAGCGTCTGGAGCGCGCCCTGGCCATGGCGCGCGAGAGCCTCGAAGAGGCGCGCCGTTCGGTCCTGGACCTGCGCGCCGGGCCGCCAGCCGGCCTGCCTCTCCCCGAGGCCCTCGCCGCCCTCGCCCGCGCCTTTACCTCTGAAACCGGTGTCCGTGTGCACGTCCGCACCGTCGAGACGCGAGGGATGGCGGGCCTGGCGGACCTCGCTGCCTCCAACGGTGGCCTCCGCCTCACCACTGCCTCCGCTCCCGCCGGCTCCCCCGCCAGCCCCCTGGGTCTCCCGCTTCACGCTGAGGCCGAGCTCTATCGCATCGTGCAGGAGGCGCTGGCCAACGTCCGCAAGCACGCCCGTGCGCAGGAGGTGCAGATCACCTGGCGCGTCACCCCGCGCACGCTCCGTCTGACCGTCCGCGACGACGGACAGGGTTTCACGCCGCCGGCCGACGGCGGCGCCGGTGAGCCGTTCAGTAGCGTGCAAGGCCGGCCGGCCGGCCACGGCTTGCAGGGGATGCGGGAGCGGGCGCGATTGCTTGGCGGCCACCTGCGCCTCGCCAGCCGCCCCGGACAGGGCACGACGGTGGTCGTCGTCATCCCGCTGCCGAAGGAAGGTGCACTCGCATGACCGGCCCGCTTCAGCTCAACAGTACCCCTGGTATGGCCGGCGCGCCCGGTGGGCACGGTCCGTCCCCGCATCCGGCTGGGCGCGGCTCAGAGCCAGGCCGCGCGCCTGCCGGCCCCATTCGCATTCTGATCGTCGACGACCATCCGATCGTCCGCGAGGGGCTGGTGGCGGTCCTCGAAGACGAGCCGGAGTTCACGATCGTCGGCACGGCCGGCTCGGCCGAGGACGGGCTGCGCCTCGCCGGCCAGCTCCGGCCGGATGTGGTGCTGCTCGATCTGGAGCTGCCAGGGATGGACGGCGTGACGGCCATGCCGGAGTTCGCGGCGGCCAGCCCCGGCGCGCGTGTGATCGTTCTGACCGCCTACGACACCGACGAGCGCGTCTTCGGCGCGCTGCGGGCCGGCGCCAGAGGTTATCTGCTCAAGGGCGCGCCGGCGAGTGAGATTGTGCGCGCGGTACGCACCGTCTTCGCTGGCGGGTCCGCGCTCGAGCCGCGGGTGGCTGCCAGACTGGTGGACGAGGTGCGCGCGCCGGGCCGGAATGCCGGCCGGCTCACCGAGCGCGAGCGCCAGGTGCTGCGCCTGGTGGCCGATGGCCTGCCCAACAAGCAGATCGCCCGCGCGCTGGCCATCACCGAGCGTACCGTGAAGTTCCACATCGCCTCGGCGTCGCGCAAGCTCAACGCCGACAATCGCGCCCAGGCCGCGGCGTTGGCCGTCCGGCGCGGCCTGCTGTAGCCCCTTCTTCTTCCTTTTTCCTTCTCCATTCTTCCTTACTTCTGCTCTCGCGTCTTCCTCCCCCTGTCCTTCTGGACAGGCCGCCGCTGGCCGCGCGGACGAGGCCGCGCCGGCCACGACTGCGCGATGGTTGTAGTAGCACCCTGGACGCTCTCGCGGCGCTTGGGGACGACGTAACAGGAGCAAAGGAAGGCCGCACCATGGCACAGGCAGGTCACGAGAGGCACGCTGCGCGGGTGGCGCTGATCACCGGCGCGTCACGCGGGCTGGGGCTGGCGCTCGCCAGGCTGCTGGCGCGGCGCGGCTTCGCGCTCATTCTCACGGCGCGCGGCGCCGACGCGCTGGAAGTGGCGGCCGCTGAGCTGCGGGGCCTGACGGAGGTGGTCGCTCTCGCCGGTGACGTGGCCGAGCCAGCGCACGCTGAGCGGCTGGTCCGGCAGGGGCTTGAGCGCTTCGGTCGCATTGACGTGCTCGTCAACAACGCGTCGACGATTGGCCCCACGCCAATGCCGCTTCTAGAGCGGTACCCGCTGGAGGCGCTCGACGAGGTGTTTCGGGTCAACGTCATCGCGCCGCTCCGCCTGGCGCAGCTCGTCCTGCTGGCGATGCGCCGGCGCGGTGATGGGGTGATCGTCAACGTCACCTCGGACGCCGCGGTCAGCGCCTATCCCGGCTGGGGCGGCTATGGCGCCAGCAAGGCCGCGCTCGAGCACCTCTCGCGCGTGTTGGCGGCGGAGCTGGAGGGGAGCGGCGTGCGCGTCTACGTGGTCGACCCGGGCGACATGAATACGCAGATGCACCGCGAGGCGGAGCCCGGGGCCGATCTTTCCCACCTTCCCCAGCCGGAGGCCGTCGCCCCAGCGCTGGCGCAGCTCATTGAGAGGGAGACGGCGCCGTTCGGCCGGTTCGACGCCCGGGCCATCCTGGCGCGCGAGCTTACGCCAGGGGCGGCCATCCCAGGAGAGAGACCATGACCGCATTCACTATACAGAAACGGGCGCCATTCGCCCCCGCGGGGCCCGGCGCGGCTGGCTCCCCGAGCGCCGCGGGGCCGAGCGTGAGGCCGGGCTTCGGGAGCCCTGGCGCTGCCCCGCGCGACGCCCTCGACTTCGAGCTCCCGGCCCAGCTAGAGGCGCGCGAGCCGCCGGAGGCGCGCGGGCTGGCGCGCGATCAGGTGCGCCTCCTGATCACCTACCGCAGCAGCGGCCGCATCGTCCACGCCCGCTTCGACGACCTGCCCGACGTCCTTGCGCCCGGCGACCTGCTCGTCGCCAACGACTCGGCCACGCTGCCGGCCGCGCTCGACGCGCGTCGCCTGGATCCCGAGGCGGGCGGCGATGCCGCGGGCGAGACCATGGCGCTGCACCTGTCTACCCACCTGCTCGACGGCCTGTGGGTCGTCGAGCCGCGCAAGGCGGCGGTGCGGCGTGGCGAGATGCTGGCCCTGCCCGGCGGGGGAAGGGCGACGCTGCTCGCACCCTACGCCGGATCACGGCGCCTCTGGCTGGCCAGTCTCGACCTGCCCGTCTCCGCGCTCGATTAACTCTACTGCTGGGGGCGGCCAATCGCCTACCCCTACGTGCGGGGCGCCTGGCCATTGGAGATGTACCAGACAGTGTTCGCCCGCGAGCCGGGCTCGGCCGAGATGCCGTCGGCGGGACGGGCCTTCACCCCCGCCGTGCTCGCGCGCCTGCGCCACAAGGGCATCGCCCTGGCGACGATCACCCTGCACACCGGCGTCTCCAGCCTGGAAGCGCCGGAGCCGCCGTACGCGGAGCGGTATCGCGTGCCCGTCGAAACTGTGGCCGCGATCCATGCCGCCAGGGCCGCTGGCGGTCGTGTGATCGCGGTCGGCACCACCGTGGTGCGGGCGCTGGAAAGCGCGGCCGACTGCGCGAGCCCTGGTTTAGTGGCCTCCTGGAGGATGAGCAGCACCGCCGCGCAGGCGCTGGAACGCGTGGCTGGCCCCTCGACCACGCTCGAGGTCGGCCCTTCGGCAAGCTCAGGGCGGGCTCCTTGGGCTACGCTCAGGGCAGGCGAGCAAGGGCGCGTGATCCCCTCCCAGGGCTGGACCGACCTGGTGGTCACCCCCGAACGGGGCATTCGCGTCGTCGATGGGCTGCTCACCGGGTTCCACGAGCCCAAAGCTACCCACCTGGCGATGCTTGAGGCGCTGGCCGGGCGGGAGCACCTTGAGCGCGCCTACCGTGCCGCCCTGGAAGGGCGCTACCTCTGGCACGAGTTCGGCGACCTCCACCTCCTCCTGCCCTAGTGCACCATCAGGCCAGCGACCTGGCATGGCTTTCCCTGGTGCGCGGGCTGGCATTCCCGAAGAGGTTGCCTGCGACAGCA
>DAOTTI010000163.1:0-9200 GCA_034437795.1 Chloroflexota bacterium
CACCCGCCCCGCGGCCCGCACGCGCGGCGCGCCGTGGGCGGCCGCGAGCCATGAACGGGGGCGCCATGCGCAGGCGGCGCGGCCAGCCATGGCTGGCGAGCTGCCGGACGTACTCCGGATGAAGCTCATCCTTGGGGTCGAAGCTCACCAGCAGTGTGCGGCCGCCCGTCATCGCCCGCGCCATGGCTTCGAAGTCCAACTGGTCGAACCTGCCCTCAGACGCCTGCTCTTCCTCGTCGCCGGAGCCCAGCGCCTCCATCAGCATGCTGTACTCGCCGTACATCGCGTCACGCTGAAAGTCCCTGATGGTGGAGTAGAAGGCGACGCCGAACACCTCCCCGCCGGCGCCGAGTATGCTGGCGTAGAGCGTGGGAATAGTGGTCAAACGCGGGGCGAGCTTGATCAGCGGATCGTCGTAGGCGTACTGCCACGGCTTGGCCCGCCACAGCCGTTCGCCGGCGGCGCAGAGCGCCGCCAGGGTGTCGTCCGGCAGGTCAAGCGTGGGGCGGCTCTGCTTCTCTAGCTCCTCGAATAGCGACGTGAGCTGCTGCTCGAACGGCTGGAAGCGCTCGGAGACGATGACCTCGATGCGCGGGTCCGCCAGCGCCTCCCGCAGCTCACGCGCCAGCCCGTCGTCGAAGACAACCAGCCGGGCGGGGAGCGTCTCGTGCCGCCCGAAGGGCGGCGGGCCAGGCTCCACGAGAGCCCGCACGAGCGATTGGGCCCGTCCGCCGGGCGGACCGACGAACACGCCCCAGATCATCCCGTTTTCGGCATGCGCCCAGACAGCCACATCCGGCTGATAGCGCTGGCCCGTTTCGTCATCTTCGATGGTGATTGGGGCGGTACGCGCGTCACCCACCAGCGTAAGCGACGCGTCGACCGGCACACGCCCCGCGCCGCGTCTCGCGGCGCCGCGCCCATACTCGCTCGGGGCCATGGCCACCTCCTTCGAGGCAAACCGTACCATGAGATGACCTGTTCGGGCTGCTTGCCGCTGCGCCAACGCGGGCGCGGATGAGTGGATGAGCCGAGTCCCTGCACGATCAGAGGGGTTACGCCGGCCGCCACGCTATGATGTGCCGCCAGCCAACATGCCAGCCAGCGCCCATGCGAGGCGGCAGGGGAGGCACGATCGAACGACGGGAGCCACAGCAACCATGGCGGCTATGATCAGCGAGCGGCCTCAGGCGCCCACGATGGGGGACGTGCGCCTGGCCAGGTACGATCCCTTACCCCGCATCCTTGCGTTCGACGACTTCGATCTGGGCCCCAACGGCTGGGTCGAGCTGATCGGCAACTACGAGCACTCGCTGGACACGATGCTCCCCGTCTGGCGGGACATGCGCCCGCCCATGCTGAGCACGGTCACCATGTGGGACGTGGGCAGCCACGGCGCCCTGGATGGGACGTTCTGCCTGAAGCTGGCCACCCGCGCGCGCCGGGGCGCCCAGGCCGTGGCCATCAAGCGCCTGACGTGGCGTCGGCTCGGCCGCATCCAGGTGGAGGCCTACGTCACGGTCAAGCCGGAGCCGTCCCAGCTCGACCTCGGGCAGCGGGCCATCCGCGGCTTCGGGGTGCTCTTCGACCTCCAGAATGAGCAGGGGCGCGCCTGGCCCCACATCCGCTACTGCAACCACCAGGATGGCGTCACCAGGGCCTGCTGGCAGTACCGCACCCGCGGCACGGAGCGGGTGCGCGTGGGCACCACCGGGGAGATCGAGTCCACCTACCACCTCTCTCCGGAAGATTGGATCGACCTGCCGGGGGCGCAGCAGGCCCTGTGCTACAACGAGCTACCCACGAAGATCAACTGGCATTATGTCCGGTTGCTTGCCGACCTGCGGGAGCTGACCTATCTGGAGTTCCAGTGCAACGACCGCGTGTACGACCTGCGCGGGGTAGACGTGCTGCGCGCGCGTCCCGAGCCGACGCTACCCAATCTGCTGAACACCGCCTTCTTCGTGGAGGCGGAGACGGACCGGCGCGTCTTCCTCTACATCGACTCGGTGGTCATCTCCACCGACGGGTAGCGCACGCCAACGCCAGGGGAGACGGCCATGCGTCAGTGCTTTACGGCAGTCATCGAGCGAGCCGAGCCGCTGGGGGAGACGTTCGCGACCGAACCGTACGAGGGAGGCTGGGCGGAGGAGGCGGTGCTGTTCATCCGTACCCTCGAGGGGACCGATCCCACGACCATCTTGCGGGCGCGCGTGCAGATCTCGCCCGACGGCATCCACTGGGTGGACGAGGGGACAGACTTTCCGCCTCTGGCGGGCGAAGGGCTCGTCTTCGCGCGGATCGGGCGCTTCGGCAACTGGCTGCGCGTGGCAGGAACGGTCGAGGGCACGGCGCCGGCCAGGGCCCTGGTCTACGTGGTCCTCAAAGGCTGAACCGCCCCACCGGCTGTGGGCCGCGTGGCGAGCGCTTGCACGTTCGTGTTCGCCAGAGCCTCGTGGCGGTACACTTGCGCTGAGCGGACCCCCTGCGGTCCGTAAGGGGCTGCGCGGAGCGGGCGATGGCGGCGGTGGTCACCCAGTAGACCCAAGAGGAGAGGGCGATGGCAGCGGTAGCTCTCCAGCGTGTCGCGGTGGAAGCGCCTGAGGCCGGCGTCCAGCCGCGGCGCTGGACCCGCGAGGAATATCACCGCCTGGCGGAGCTGGGCATCCTTGGCCCGGAAGAGCGGGTGGAGTTGATCGACGGGGAGATCGTGGTCATGCCGCCACAGAGCAGCCCGCACTACACTGCCATCCGTGCCGCTGAGGAGGCGCTGCGGGCCTCCTTTGGGCCTGGCTACGACGTCCGCGTACAGGGGCCGCTCGCGCTTGAGGAACGGTCCGAACCAGAGCCCGACGTGGCCGTCGTGCCGGGCACCTTCCGCGACGATGAGCGCGAGCATCCGGCGTCGGCGGGCTGGTGGTGGAGGTGGCGGACACGACGGTGCGCTACGACCGCGAGCGCAAAGGGCGCCTCTACGCCACGGTAGGCATCCCTGAGTACTGGCTGCTCAATCTCCCCCGGCGGTGCCTGGAGGTCTATTGTGATCCGGTCGCGGCCGGTGATCCGTCCCAGGGCGGGCGCTACGCCACGCGGCAGGTGCTCGTGGAGCACGAGGTGGTGACGCCCCTGGCCGCGCCGCAGGCGCGCATCGCCGTGGCCGACCAGCTGCCGAGGCGCGCACGGCCGGCGCGGCAGGCCCGGCGGCAGGCTGAACCACACTAGCGCGGCGTATCCGCCTGCGGCGCCGTCCCGCTCGCCCAGGGTCTCCGCTGGACGCGGGAGTGGCGAGTGGTGATTCCCCACCCTGGCCGTCTTGCCTGTGGAAGAGCCCACACCAGTGGAGCCATGACGCTCACCCAGGGTTCCTGCCGGAGGCGAGACGACCAAAGGGAGCGGGAAGGGATCGCTGACTACGACTAATCGATCATGCCCTTCCGGAGCGCCAGCGCCGCATGGAAAGACTTGTCATTGCCACGGGTATCCGGGCTAATAGGCGGCGTCCAGCGGGGCTGGCGACGATCTGACGATCGAACGACAGACTGGGGCGGCATCGGTAGCTTGCTGCGCCCAGTAGAGCGCGCTCACTCGTTGAGGCCGAGCGACCCGAATCGCCACTCGTCCAGCGACGTGAAGCGGGAGACGTCGAGCAGGAAGCGGGGGCCGAACGGGGCGTCGACCACGCTGCCGACCTGGATCGTGCCGCCGTGGACCTCCAGCGCCGGAAAGCCCCGCTCGTGGCGCCGGTAGAGGTCGCCGTGGCAGGCCAGCACGTCGCGCTGCACGTCTTCTGGGAGCATGCTCAGCCCGGCGAAGTAGTGGTGCCCGTTGCGCTCCACGTGCTCGATGCCGAGGGTGGCCATGGCGGCGAGGTCCTGCAAGAGCGCCACCGGGCCGACGTTGGCCAGGTCCTCACCGCTGAGCACGTAGCCCCTGCCGGCTGCATCACGGCTACTCTCAGCAGCAGCGCGGTTGCGGTGGGCGATCAGGCAGGCGTTGGCGATACCGCGAAGGACGCCTTTGCAGTTCTTGTAGCTCGTGCCGGCGTAGCCGCGCTCCAGCGCGAGCGGCAGGCTCTCCACCGCGCCATCCGATTCATCGATGATGATGGCAGGCCGGTCCTCCCACGCACGGAGCGCCTGCCCCGCGTCCGCGCTGAGCGCCACGTCGCGCTGCAGGGGCTGCTCCACGAACAGGAGACGCCCCATGAATGGGGCCAGTGAGGGCTCGCCGGTCAGGGCCCGCCAGAATGCGCGGAAGGCCAGCACGTCGTGGTACTGCTCGTTGCCGTCCAGCGTGAAGGCGAACCGCTCACCCGCTGTGCCGCAGAGTACCCTGGCGATCCGCTCCAGGCGGTCCAGGTCCTTCGCCGTGTCGCCAGCGAGCTTGATCTTGAAGTGCGTTAGCCCATAGACGCGGATGCAGGCTGCCAGCGACTGGGGCAGGCCGTCGTCGAGGTGCTCGCCGGCGGGAACGTCGTCGTCTGTGAGCGGATCGGTCAGGCCGATGGTGTGACGCACGATGATGGCGCGCAATGGCTGGGCGGGCAGCAGGTCGGCCGGATGAGCGCCGGCCAGCTCAGGATGCACCGCGCCGAGTGAGATGCCGAGCGTACCCTCGCGCACCGCCCTGGCGAACGAGCGCCCCGTGGCGCGGCAGAAGGCGTCGATCACGGCGCGCTCCACCAGGCTGGTCCCCAGGCCGCTGAGCAGCGGCGGGTAGCCCTCCCCCACTCCCCAGGCGCTTTGCCTGTCGTGCACGCGCTGCCAGAGGGCAAAGACTGATGGCGCATCACCCGCTTCCAGGGCCAGCGCGCAGGCGTGCCGGATGGCGCGCAGCATATCCGCCAGGTCATCGCGGAACGTGGTGCGGGGGTCCTTGGTGAACCATTTGGGCGGCAGGCCCTCAGACGCCAGCCCCGCCTGCCGTTGCCCGTCCATCTCTATCTCCACCCGCACGAACAGGTGGGGGAGCGCGGTCATGGACGCGATGCCGTAGCGGAACGGCATGCGGGTACGCATGTTCAGCACGCGCAGGTCCACCGCGCGGACGGCGATCGACATCGGTTTCGCTTCCTTTGACTTTAGCGATCTCTGGAGCGAGCGCCAGCGCTCGGAGCGCCGCGCCGCCTGTTTCGCCTGGATTCTCCAACAGCGGAGCCCATTCCCTCTCCCTACGGGAGAGGGAATGGGTCGCCGCTGCGCCGATCAGCTCCCCAGCGCGGGGCGTGAGCGGCGCCGGCACGGCGGCCCTTCACCAGGCGGTAGCGCCGCCATCTACGACGATGACCTGGCCGGTCAGGTAATCCGACGCCGGTGAGGCCAGAAAGACGGCCACGGCGCCGATGTCGCGCGCGCTCCCGAACCGGCGCAGGGGGATCCGCGCCAGGAGCGCCGCTTCGTGGCGCTCGATGACGCCTTCGGACATGCGAGTGGGGAAGAAGCCGGGGGCGATGGCGTTTACCGTGATCCCGTACGGCGCCCACTCCACAGCCAGGGCCCGCGTGAGGGCAATGAGCGCGCCCTTGCTGGCGCTGTAGCTGGCGGCGCTGAGCACCTCCGGTGGCGTGCCCCGCAGCCCCATGATGGAGCTGACGTTGATGATCTTTCCGTTCACCTGCCCTGCCGGCCGGGGCTCCGCCTGGTCGAGCGCCGGAGGGGCGGCGCGGGCGGCCATGTGGCGGGCGACGGCCTGGCTCATGAGAAAGGCGCCGGTGGCGTTCACCTCCAGCACGCTGCGCCACTTCTCCGGCGGCAGCTCCAGACTGGGCGCCCCCCAGGAGATGCCAGCGTTATTGATCAGCACGTCGATCCGCCCGAAGCGCTCGAGTGTCCGGTCAACGAACTGCTGCACCTGCCCTTCGTTCGTCACGTCGCAGATGGCGGCCAGGCACTCGTAGCCGGCTGCGGCGAACTCGTCCTGGGTCGGTCTGAGCCACTGCTCACGCCGCGCGGAGATGGCCACCCGCGCCCCGGCCTCCGCCAGCGCCCGCGCCATCTCCTTCCCCAATCCGCGGCTCCCGCCGGTGACGACCGCGGTCTTGCCGGCAAGGGAGAACAGCGTGGCCAGCTCACTCATCGGTCGCCTCCTTCTGCCACGGCGTAGCGCCCACCGCCATTCGAGACGCTCCGATCCGCTCCATGCCCACTTCGCTCGCTGCGCGGAGCCCGCGTTAACCGGCCGGCCCGCTCCGGCCCTGGCAGGTTGGCCTGGCAGGCCGCCTGCTCCGGCCCGGCCCCGGCACAGCGTCTCTCCGTTAGCCGGCGGCCTTGCCCCGCGCTGCCCACACCAGGCCGCGGCGCAGCATGGTCAGCGCCTCGGGGATCTCGAATACCCTGGCCACGTGGCCCAGCGACGTGTAGAAGACGCGGCCCTTGCCGTACCGTTTGGTCCACGTCACCGGCATGACCACGACGTCCTCGACCTCGTCGCGGTCCACGGCATCCTGCGCCGCCTGGTCGAAGCCGTCTCCCGACGCTGCCCCTCGGGGGAAGTGGGTCGTGGCCAGGACGGTCACGCCCGGGTCCACGTGCATGAAGTACTGCTCAGACGTGACATAGAAGTCGGCCAGGCCGGCGGTAATGGGGCTGGGGGTAGGGCCAATGCGCACGCGGTAGCGGGCCCGGTCGCCCCCCGGGTGGGCGACCCATTGCCCGCCGGTCATGAACTGATACTCCACCTCAATCCGGAAGGCATCGCACATGCCGCCATGCCAGCCGCCCAGCCCGACGCCGGATCTCACCGCGTTGAGCAGGGGCGTCAGCGTGCCGCGGGGAAGTGGCTGTCTGGTATCGCCCATGGTCCACATGGGGACAATCAGGTCCTGGCGCTGCAGCCGCTCGCCATCCGCCAGCACGTCCAGCGTGTCGTGGACCTCCACCTGAAATCCCTCGCGCCGTAGCTCGCGTGCGGCGATCTCCGACGTCTCTACTGGCTCGTGCCCCGGCCAGCCACCACGGAAGATCAGTGCCTGCATCGTCTCTCTCCTGCAGCGATATCGCGGAACGTTAGTGCGCGCGTGATCTCTCCAGCAGCGATGTCGCGAGAGGAAGCGCCGGGCCGGCTTGCAGGCCGGTGCGTCAGGCTGATGGCGCGGCGCCGGTCCGTCTCTTGTCGCGCTGCAGGGCGTCCCTGGCCTTGGCCAGCACGGCGGTGAGCGGGCGCGGGTGGGTGTGGTCAGCCAGCGCGATGCCGATGCCCACCTGGAAGGGAGGCACGCCGGCGGGCAGGGCCTGGAGCGCGCGGCGCACGCGGCTGGCTACCTCCTCCGCGCCAGCCTGGCCGGCTCGTGGCAGGAGCAGCAGGAACTCGTCTTCCTCGTAGCGAGCTACCAGGTCGGTGGCGCGGCTGGCTCCGGCCAGCACGCGGGCCAGGGTCCGCAGCACCTCATCGCCAGCGGTGGGGCCGAGGCGGTCGTTTATGTGCCGCAGCCGGATGACGTCGACCAGCAGCACGGCCATCGGAGCCACCGCCGTGCCGTCTCCCTGGTGCGCGGCGCGGCGGGCCACGGCTAGCTCCCGCTCGTAAAACTCGGCGGCCGCACGCTGCTGGCTCAGGCCGGTGAGGGGATCGCGTGCGTTCTCCGCCAGATGGCGCACCGTGGCCCGCAGGCGCTGGGCCAGGGCTCGCAACAGCTCGCGGGCTACCGGCCAGTGCCGTTCCAGGTAGCGGGTGAACTCATCCCGCCTCAGGCGCAGGCAGGTCGTGGACGTGACGGCGATGCCGGACGCCTCCGGCGGCTCACCATCGAGCGACGAAAGCTCGCTGGCGACATCGCCGGGGCCCAGCCACGAGATCACCGTCTCGGCGACCGTGCCGTCGTTCTCCGTCCGGCCGAGCACCTGCACGTGCCCTTCGATAATCACGTACACGTAGTCGCTCGGCTCACCCTGGCGGATGACGCGTCCGCCGGGTGGAAAGGTCACCAGCTCCGCCGCGGCGGCCAGGGGACGGAGGTCCTCCGCCGGCAGGCCCTTGAATAGCCGGCTCTGCTGCAAGAGGCGCAGCTTTTCCTCGACGGCTACATCACGCGCGTCTGCCATGCCAGCCATCAGTCCGTCTCCCCTGAGTAAGGCGCTCCCGGCGCGGCCGGACGGTCAGCGACACCGGTGCATGCCGATGAGGAAGTAGCGTCAACGACCATCCGGCCACCTACGTAGAGGTCGCGCGATACCGGTTACCGCCCCGAGCGGTACCGGCGTGCCAAGTGTACCTGGTGCCGGCGGGGGCAGTGCACGGCCCCCGCGCCGGCGCGCTCACCCCCACCCACCGTGCCGACGCGGAGACACAGAGACGCGGAGAAAGCCCTCACCCCCGGCCCCTCTCCCGCGCGTGGGAGAGGGGGGAATGACCTCACCCCCTTTGGTCGCCCCCGTTGGTCGCGGCCGCGCCGTCCCCGCGCCGACACGGAGAGGGGCGAGCGCCGGCCAGGGCCTGACGCTAATCGGAGCCGCGGCGGATACCCCTCGCCCGCGCCTACCCGCAGCCATCGTAGTCAATCGCCCGTCCACAGTTGCCGGCCGGGAGCATCGAGACGGCGGAACCGCCTGGCTGCAAGACCCCATCCGGCTATGCGGCGCCGGCGGCCGGAGCGGCTCGGGTATGATTTGCTCGTTGCCCCTGATGGCAGCCCCTGCTCTGGCTGGGACGGCCGGACGCCGGTCCCAGCCAGAGCAGGCCAGCAGCGCAGGAGATGATGCAGGCGGGAGCCAGGTACGATGGAGCACGACCTGCAGACCCCCCCCGACGAGCAGGCGCCGGTGCCCTTCGGGCGAAGCAACGGCGTGGCAGGCACCGGCGCCCCTCATCCGGTGGAGATGGGGCACCTGCTCTCGTCCGTGGCGCGCGGGCTACATGGGCCGGTGCAAGCCCTGGCCACGTACTCTGAAGCGCTCACGGACGCGGCCAATACGTTCCAGCCGGACCAGCTCCAGAGCATCGTCGCCACCATTCACGAGCGGGCGGTGTGCCTGCAGAGCCTGGTGGAGAACGTCCTCTGTGACGCGGCCATCCGGCAGGAGCGCTTTACGCTCCACCGGCGCATGGTGAGCCTTGCGGACGTCATTGAGGAAGTGCGGCCGGCCGTGGTACCGGTGCTAAAGCCGCGTCGCCAGCGGCTGCGGGTGCGGTGCCCGGGCCACCTGCCGGACCTGCACGCCGACGGGCGCCGGCTGGGCCAGGTGCTGGTCAACCTGCTCCTCAAC
>DAOTTI010000164.1:0-9399 GCA_034437795.1 Chloroflexota bacterium
CCCACGTGCCCTCCCCACGCGCGAGTTCGGGATCCCTATCTCGCGGCTGGGAGCGCCGCAGGCACTGTGGCCGGTACTGGCGGGGGCGGCCCTGCTGGGCGCGGCCGCGCTGCTGGTCGTCCCACCCCTGCTGGCCCTGGCCGGCGCGGTCCTGGAGGCGGATCCGGCCGAGCTGTGGGCTGCCCTCCACCGCGCGGACCTGCCGGCGCTCGGCGCCAGCATGCTCGCCCTGGCCTGCCTGGCCACCGCCTGGGCGCTGCTCCTGGCCGTGCCCCTGGCCTGGCTGGTTGCCCGCAGCGATCTCCCCGGCCGCGCCATGGCCCGCTGGCTGGCCCCGCTACCCCTGGCCGTTCCCCCGTACGTCGGCGCCATCGCCTATGCCCTGCTGCTCGGCCCGGGCGGGGTGCTGCACCACTGGCTGGCAGGGCTCCTGGCCGTCGCTCCGGCACAGCTTCCCTGGCCGCGCCTGATCTACGGCACCGGCGGCGCGGCCTTCGTGCTGGGGCTGTTCACCGCCCCGTCCGTGTTCCTCATCGTCTACGGCGCCCTGGCGCGGGCCAATCCTGCCTTCGAGGAGGCGGCCCGCGGTCTGGGCTGCGGCCCGTGGGAGACGTTCCGGCGCGTGACGCTCCCCTTGCTCCGGCCCGCCGTCCTCGCCGGCGCCCTGCTCGTCTTCGTCTACGCCTGCGTCGACTTCGGCGTCGTCTCCCTGCTGCGGGCGCGCACGATCACTACCGCCGTCTATAGTTACCTCCTGGCTGGATACGGCCGCCCGGCGGCGGCCACCCTCTCGCTGGGGCTGGTGACCTGGATCTGGCTGGTGCTGCTTGCCCAGGGACGCGCGCTCGGCCGTGCCCGTGACGCGCTCAGCCAGGGGGCCGGCGCCCGAGCGCACCGCGCCGCGCCAGCGCTGCACCTCGGCCGCTGGCGCTGGCCGGCCCTGGCCTACGCCATCCTGGTGCTGGCGCTGACCCTGGTAGTGCCCGCGGCCGTCCTGGTTGCCCAGGCCGCGCGCCTCAGCGGCGAGCGCCTGCCCCCGTTCGTCCTGGCCCAGCTGCCTTACCTCCACCACACGATCGTTGCAGCGGCGGCGGGGGCCACGGGGGTGCTGCTGGTCGGCCTGGCTCTGGCTCTGGCCCAGGGCCGGCTTCCCGGCGCAGGCGCCGCCGCGCTGCTGGCGCAGGCCGGCTATGCTATCCCCGGTACGGTGCTAGGCCTGGCCCTGGTCGGGCTGCTGCTCCGTGCCGCCCCGGCGCTGTACGGCAGCCCCGCCTCGCTCCCTCTGGCCTACGTCATGCTCTTCACTGCCCCCGCGTACCAGGCCAGCCGCAGCGCGCTGGCGCAGATCACCCCCGCCCTGGAGGCTGCGGCGCGCGGCCTGGGCAGCCCGCCTCGGGACGTGCTCCGGCGGGTAGTCCTCCCCCTCGCCGGTCCCGGGCTGCTCGCCGGCTGGGCGCTGAGCTTTGCCCTGGCCGCCCGCGAGCTGGCAGCGACCATCATCCTGCGCCCCGCCGGCTACGACACCCTGGCCGTCCGCATCTGGGTCCACACCATGGATGTTGGCCCTGATCCCAGGGCCGCGACCGTGGCCTTGCTGCTCCTCCTCCTGGTGGCCGCCGGCTGGGCCGTCGCCCTGCTCGCCGCGCGGCCCCGCGTGGGGGAAGGGCCATGATGGCACGATGGGCCATCATCAGGACGATGGCGAGTACGATGGCGAGTGCAGCCTGATCGACGATGAGCACGATACACGTGGCCGCCACCACAACACCGGCGGCTCCGGCCCCCGCGCCGGGCGGCGATGAGCGTCCCCTGCCTGTGGCCGCGCTCCGCGGCGTCGTGCGGTGCTTTCCGCAAAGCGCGCACGCGGCGGTAGACGGCGTCTCGCTTACCATCCACGCTGGCGAGGTGCTGGCCCTGCTGGGCCCCAGCGGCTGCGGCAAGACGACTACCCTGCGTCTCCTGGCGGGACACGAGCGGCCGGACGCGGGCGAGGTCTGGCTCGAGGGCCGGCTGGTGGCCACGCCCCCCACCGCCGGCCCCGCCCGGACGCGGGGACACGGGGACACAGAGACGCGGAGACACGGAGACGCGGGGACACGAGCACACGGCGACACAGAGATAGGGGGACACGGGGACATGGAGATGCGGGGACAGGGCGACACGGGCAGCGGTCACCGCGTCACCGCGCCCGTGCGGCTCCGCGTCTGGCGCGGGGCGGGGCAGGGAGCCGCGGCGCCGCGCCCTGTCTGGGAGCCGCCAGAGCGCCGGAACGTGGGGATGGTCTTCCAGGACTACGCCCTGTTCCCCCACCTCACCGCCGCTGAGAACGTGGCCTTTGGCCTGCGCCGCCTCTCCCGCGCCGAACGTGCGGCGCGCGTGGCCTCCCTGCTGGAGACGGTCGGCCTGGCCGGGCTCGGCGGGCGCTACCCCCACCAGCTCTCCGGCGGCCAACAGCAGCGCGTCGCCCTGGCCCGCGCCCTGGCCCCGCGCCCGCGCCTGGTCCTGCTGGACGAGCCGTTCAACACGCTCGACGCCGGGCTGCGCGAGCAGGTGCGGAGCGAGCTGCTGGCGATCCTGCGCGCCGAGGGCGTGGCCGTCCTGCTGGTCACGCACGATCAGAACGAGGCGCTCACCAGCGCCGACCGCGTGGCGGTCATGCGCGCGGGGCGCATTGAGCAGGTCGGTGCGCCGGCCGCCGTCTACAACCGGCCGGCCACCCGCTTCGTCGCCTCGTTCATGGGCGAAGGGACCTTTCTCCCCGCCGCTGTCGTGGACGGCCGCCTGGAGACGCCGTTCGGCCCCATCCCTCTCCCGTCTGAGGCCGGCGTGGCGCCGGCCCTGCTGCCTCCCCGCGTCGATCTGCTGGTCCGCCCGGAGGAGGTGATCGTCGAGCCCGACCCGGCGGGAAACGCCGTGGTCGTCTCCCGCCGGCCACGGGGCCCGGACGTCGATTACGACCTGGCCCTGCGCCACCAGCCCCCCACCCAGCTCCACCCCGACGCGGAGACGCGGCGACGCGGGGAGGAACATCTCGCTGCCGTGCCATGCCGCACTGCCCAGTCAGACGACTTCGGCGCGGCGACGCGGGGATACTGGGACGACGATGACGGCGCCGAGCCAGGCCGTACCGCCCAGCCAGAGCAAGCCGGCGCGACGACGCAGGGACACAGGGGCGAGAGCGCCCCCTCTCCGCGTCTCCCCGGTCCCACCCCGACGCTGCACGCCCACGCCGCAGCCTGGCTGGCCCCCGGCACCGCGGTGCAGGTGCGCTTCCGGCTACGGCACCTGGTGCTCTTTGCGCCGAAGGCTGAGAGCCAGCACGACCGCGCCTTGGTCGCCCGCTGCCTCGTCCGCGGCTGTAGCTGCCCCACGCCGGCCACGGGCCAGGACGCCGCTCCGCCCGACCCTGCCTGAGCCTGGAACACCAGGTCAATCAACGGGCCCATCCCTGGACACCAGGCCAGAACCCACTCGAACCTCAAACCTTGAATTTTGAATCTTGAATTTCGAGCTTTGAGCTTTGAACTTTGAACCTTGAACTTGTTTAGTACTTGGAGACGTTCATCTCCTCCATTTTGCCGGTGACCTCGTACACCACGCGCTCGCAGATGTTCGTCACCCGGTCAGCGATCCGCTCCAGGTTGTGGGCCACCCACAGCAGCCAGGTGGCGCGGTCCACGGTGCTGGGGTCCCTGATCATGTAGGTGATCAGCTCGTGGTAGACGAGGTTGTAGAGCGCATCGACCTCGTCGTCCTCCGCTGCGATGCGCTTCGCCGCCGCTGCATCGCGCTCGACCAGCGCGTCCAGGCTCCGCCGCAGCATGTCGCGCGCCTTCTCCGCCATCCGCGGCACGTCGATCAGGGGCTTGAGCAGCGGCCGGTCGCCGTGGAGCAGCACGATTTTGGCCGTCCCGGCGGCGTAGTCGCCCATCCGCTCCAGCTCCACAATGATGTTCAGCACCGCTACCAGGCGCCTGAGGTCACGGGCCATCGGCTGCTGGGTGGCGATCAGCTCGATGCATCGCTCCTCAATCTGGAAGCGCTTCTCGTTGATCAGATGGTCGTCGGTGCACACCTGCCGTGCGGCGGCGTGGTCGAGGCGCTTCAGGGCCTCAACCGACCGCTCGATAGCTTTATCGACCATGCTGCCCAGCTCCAGCACCTCATCCTGGAGCTGGCGTAGCTCCCGCTCGAAGGCTGCCCGCACCGTGACGGGCACCGGCGCTTCCTGTGCAAACATACCCATCTCCTTCTTCCCTGCCCCGCCTCCCACCCCGACGCGGGGACAGAGAGACGTGGAGACGCGGCGAGTGAAGTCCCCGCGTCCCCGTCTCCCCGTGTCTCCGCGTCGGGGCGGGGCAAGGGCGGGGGGGGCGGCGCTTAGCCGAACCGGCCCGTGATGTAGGCCTCCGTCCGCGGGTCATGTGGGTTGGTGAAGAGGTGGCGGGTCGGGCCGTACTCCACGAGCTCCCCCACACGGTCCTCACCGGCCAGCATGAAGGCGGTGTAATCGGAGACGCGTGCCGCCTGCTGCATGTTATGGGTAACGATGACAATGGTGTACTCGCGCTTCAGTTGACGCAAGAGCTCCTCGATCTTCAACGTCGCCGCCGGGTCCAGGGCCCCCGTCGGCTCATCAAGCAGTAGCACGTCCGGCTGCACCGCCAGGGCGCGGGCGATGCACAGGCGCTGCTGCTGGCCGCCGGAGAGGGCGGTGCCGGGCTGGTGCAGCTTGTCCTTGACCTCATCCCACAGCGCCGCCTGCTGGAGGCTGTGTACGACGATCTGCTCCAGCTCGTGCCCCCTGGCCAGGCCGTTGAGGCGCACTCCGGCCGCCACGTTGTCGAAGATGGACATAGTGGGAAAGGGGTTGGGGCGCTGGAACACCATCCCCACCCGCCGGCGCACGAGCACGGGGTCGACCCCAGGCGCGTAGATGTCCTCGCCGTCGAGCAGCACTCGCCCGGCCACGCGCGCGCCGTGCACTACCTCGTGCAGCCGGTTCAGGCAGCGGATCAAGGTCGACTTGCCGCAGCCGGACGGCCCGATGATGGCCGTCACCTGCCCCGGCTTCACCTCCAGGCGCACGTCTCGAATGGCCTGGCGCGGGCCGTACCAGGCGGAGAGCCGTTCCACCTGCATGCCAGCCAGGCCAGCGCGGCCTGCCTCGGCTTCAGGCCCCGCCGGAGCGCCCATGCCGGTGGCGTGGAGTGGTGCCGGTACTTGAATCATCGCTCGTCCCTCGTTAGCGTGCAGGTCTCGCCGCCGGCCGGCAAGCGCGGCTCGCGCGGCGGTTCGTGGACCAATGGAGAGATTGGTCATTTGCATAGGCATCGGACAGAGTGCCGTTCTCCATCAGCATGTTGAGCTGGCGAGCTGTTCACCTCTGAGTGATCCGCGACCGCGCGCTCACCAGCCGCGCCGTGGCGGAGAGCAGGAGCACCAGCCCCACCAAGACCAGGGCGCCCGCCCAGGCCTGCCGGTGCCAGTCTTCGTACGGAGAGATGGCATAGGTGAAGATCTGCAGCGGGACGGCCGCGATCGGTTGGAAGAGATCCCAGCTCCAGTAGCGGTTACCGAATGCGGTGAACAGCAGCGGCGCGGTCTCGCCGGCGACGCGCGCCACCGCCAGCAGCGCGCCGGTGACGATCCCACCTAGCGCACTGGGAAACGTGACGCGCATGATCGTCTTCCAGCGCGGGACGCCGAGCGCCAGGCTGGCTTCGCGCAGGCCATCGGGGACCAGGCGCAGCATCTCTTCTGTCGCCCTGATCACCGTAGGCAGCATGATGATGGCCAGCGCCACGCCACCGGCCAGTGCCGAGAAGCTGCGCATCGGCAGCACTACCAGTGCATAGGCGAACAGGCCAACGGTGATCGAAGGGATGCCGGTGAGCACATCCGTCATGAAGCGGATGGCCGTGGCCAGGCGGCTGTCCCGTCCGTACTCGGCCAGGTAGATGCCGGCGCCGGCCCCCACCGGCAGGCCCAGGGCGCAGGCCAGCGCGACCAGGACCAGCGTGCCGGCGATAGCGTTGGCCATCCCCCCGCCGGGCTCGCCGACCGGCTTGGGCGTCTCGGTGAAGAAGGCCAGGTCCAGCGCTGGCCCGCCCTGGACCACGACGTAGCCCAACACGGCGAGCAAGGCGCCCACGCTAAGCAGCGCCGTCGCCGCCACGACCGCCAGCATCACCCTGCTCACCAGCCGGCGCCACCCGTAGCCTCGCCCTCCTCCCCGCCTCATTTTTCCGTCTTCCTTGTTCATTCTTCCTTCCTTCATCCCTTCGCCCCTCCCCCCATCCGCCAAACCAGCAGGCGCGCTACTGCGTTCACCAGCACCGTCACCAGCAGCAGGCCGAAGCCGACGGCCGTCAGCGCCGACAGGTAGAGGTCGTCCGTCGCCTCTGTGAACTCGTTGGCGATGACCGCCGCCATCGTGTAGCCGGGGGCGAATAGCGACGTGTGGATCTCGGGGCGGTTGCCGATGACCATGGTGACCGCCATGGTCTCACCCAGGGCGCGCCCCAGCCCGAGCAGGACCGCCCCGGCGATACCCGGACGGGCCATCGGCAGGACCGCCCACCGGATGGTCTCCCAGCGCGTCGCGCCCAGCGCCAGCATCGCCTCCCGTTGCTCGGTGGGCACGGAGCGGATCACGTCGCGCGAGACGGCGGCAATGGTGGGGATGATCATGATGGCCAGGATGAGGCCGCCGGCGAGCAGCCCTACGCCATACGCCGGCCCCTGGAAGAGGGGCAGGAAACCGAGGGTGGCGGCGAGCAGCGGTTCGCCGATCGTCCGCAGGAAGGGAGCCAGCACGAAGATCCCCCATAGGCCATACACCACGCTGGGGATCGCCGCCAGCAGCTCGACCAGGGAGGACGTGACCCCTCGCAGCCAGCCCGGCGCCAGCTCCGCCAGGAAGATCGCCGTGCCCAGCGCCACCGGGCCTGCAATCAGCAAGGCCAGCGCCGACGTGACCAGCGTACCGTAGATGAACGGCAAGGCCCCGAAGACCTGGCGCACGGGGTCCCAGGCCGTGCCGGCCAGGAAGCCGGGGCCAAAGCGCTTCAGCGCCGGTAGCGCCCCTTCCAGCAGCTTCACCACGATGAGGAGCACCAGCACCGGGATACCCGCGCCCAGCAGCCGTACCAGTCCGGCGAATGCCGGGTCGGCGAGCCGGCCCGTGGCGCGCTGCCGCTCCCACAGGCGCTGGCCGTTTGGCCCCGCAGTTCGACTGGCATCACTGAGCATGGCGTCCATGGCTCACCGGTGTCCGCATCGGAGGAGCTCGTGACGCGCGGCGCTGCCGCCACATCCTGCCCTCTCTTACGCCCCCCGCAGCCGTCTGCCCTGGAAGGTGATCTCCTTCACCTTGGCCTCTGCCTTCCGCACCACCTCCGCTGGGAGCGGCGCGTAGTGCAGGTCCGGAGCGTAGCGCTGGCCATCGTGCAGCGCCCACCAGAGGAAGTCCACCAACGCCTTCCCTTTCGCCTGGTCGGCCTGCTCACGGTAGACCAGGAGGTAGGTGAACCCTGCGATGGGGTAGCTCTGTTCTCCCGGCGCATTGACGATCGAGACCCGCAGGTCCTCCGGCATCCTGCCGGCCGCGCCGGCCGCGGCCGCCGTGGTGCTCCCCAGCGCCGGCTCGACAAACCGGCCGGCCTGGTTTTGCAGCGCCGCGGCGGGGAGCTTGTTCTGCACCGCATAGGCCAGCTCCACGTAGCCGATAGTCCCTGGGAGCTGCTTCACCTGCCCGGTCACGCCCTCGTTGCCCCTGGCCCCCAGCCCCACCGGCCAGCTCACGCTGGTGCCCTTGCCCACGCGCTCCTTCCAGGACGCGCTCACCGACGAGAGATAGTCGGTGAAGATGTTGGTCGTGCCGGAGCCGTCGGACCGGTACAC
This sequence comes from Chloroflexota bacterium, assembly GCA_034437795.1. Classification (GTDB taxonomy): domain Bacteria; phylum Chloroflexota; class UBA11872; order UBA12225; family UBA12225; genus DAOTTI01. Next base: position 7,906 of record DAOTTI010000164.1, read on the forward strand.
CACGGCGATGTCGCTGGCGGGGAGCGTGACGCTGGGATTGAGCTGGGCGATGCGGGCATCATTCCACTTGCGCACCTCGCCCAGAAAGATGGCCGCCACCGCCTCGGGCGTCAGGCGCAATGGGCCGGTGACCCCTGGCAGGTTGTAGGTCACGACCACAGCCCCGATGACCGTGGGCAGGTGGATGATTGGCCCTGGCGCAGCCGCGAGCTGCTCGTCGGTCATCGGCGCATCGGAGGCGCCGAAGTCGACGGTGCGCTCCAGGATCTGCCGGATGCCGCCGCCGGATCCGATGGACTGATAGTTGATCCGTACGCCGGTCACCTGCTGGTAGACATCAAACCACTTCGAGTACAGCGGATAAGGAAAGGTTGCGCCCGCTCCCGTCAGCGCCGTTCCCTGACCGCCGCTGGGCCGGCCGCCTACCGGCGGCGCGGGTTGCGCTCCACCGCCACAGGCGCCCAGGGAAGGGCTCGCGAGCAGCAAGCCGCTGATGGGAAGGAAGGTGCGACGCGTGGTCCGTCCGGTCATTAGCACGAGTACGTTCGCCTCCTGGTGTCGATCTGGTGTCTAGCTCACACGACACCAGCGTAGGCCACCGCCTTAAGCGGGCGTTGACGCGAAGATTAGGAGCAGGTAAAGACGGTGTAAGCGTTTGGCGCCGGGCCCACTCGCTACCCGCTACTCGCTACTCGCTACTCGTCATCTTTCGGCGCGCCTGCCACCGGCAGCGCGAAGGTGAAGGTCGCGCCCTGCCCCTCGCCGGCGGACTCCGCCCAGATGCGCCCGCCGTGGACTTGCAGCACGTGCTTGGCGATGGCCAGGCCGAGGCCGGTGCCCCCGCCGGAGCGGGCCCGATCGACCTTGTAGAAGCGCTCGAAGAGCCGCGGTAGCGCCTCCGGCGGGATCCCGATGCCGGTATCCGCGACGACCACCGCCACCTCGCCCTCCCGCGCCTGGGCGCGGACGGTCACCTCGCCACCCGGCGGGGTGAACTTCAGCGCATTGTGTACCAGGTTCACGACCACGCGCTCCATCCATTCGGGATCGGCGTCGACTGGCGGCAGCCCTCCGGGGACGTCCACCGTCAGCCGCAGGCCCTGCCGCTCGGCCTGCGGGCGCAGGCGCTCCGCGCCCGCCGCGGCCACGGCGCCGAGGTCAATTGGCCGGCGGCGCAGGGTGACGTGCCCCGACTCGATGCGGGAGAGCGCCAGCAGCTCTTCGACCAGCTGGGCCAGGCCATCCACCTCCACGTGCATCCGCGCCAGGAACTCGCGGGCCACCTCCGGCGCCTCCAGCGCGCCGTCCTCAAGCGTTTCCACCACCGCCTTGAGCGCGGCCACCGGCGTACGGAGCTCGTGCGAGACGTTGGCGACGAACTCCCGCCGCATCGCTTCGGCGCGGCGCAACTCGCTCACGTCCTGTAGGATCAGGAGCGCGCGCCGGCCGCCGGCATCGCCACCGGGGATGCGTGAGGCCAGGATCTGGACAGCC
>DAOTTI010000165.1:0-2952 GCA_034437795.1 Chloroflexota bacterium
CCCTCTCCGACACGGAGAGGGGGCCAGGGGGTGAGGTCTCTCCTCCCTCCCCCCACAGCCGCGGCCATAGTTCCCCCTCTCCGTGTCGGAGTGGGGGCTAGGGGGTGAGGTCTGCTCCCCGCGGCGGTACACCGAACTACGGCGCCGTCTCGCCCTCCGGTGGCTCCTCAGTCCACACCACCTCGGCCACGCGGTTGGTCCCCTTGGTGAGCGCCTGCTGCCAGATGGCCGCGGCCGTTGCCGGCACGTCGACGGGGAGCACCCTCCCCTGGGAGTCCCGCGGCGCGTCCGGACGGCGCTCCGCCTCGCGAGCGATCGCGGCCGCCTTGGCCAGCAGGCCGTCGCGGGTCAGATAGGCTGAGAGCTGGCCCCCGGCCTGCTGGTACCGGAGCATGCCGGCCAGTTCCGCGCGGGTGACCGTCCAGCGAGCGTCCTGCCACTGCACGGTGATCGGCTCGCCGATGAGGGTATTGGCCTGGTCCCGCGCGCTGGCGAGGTCGGCGTCCACGACCCGAGGCGCCCGAGGGGCCAGGCGCACCGTCACCCGCCGGTCCGCCTCGTCCGCCCCTTCAGGTGAGGCGCCAGGGCGGCTCCCAGCGGCCGGCGTGCCCACCGGTGTCCCCCGCGCCGTGGGTGTCGCGGCCTGGCCGGCGGGGCGCGCCGGGGTAGGCGTCACCGTGGGGCGTGCGGGGGTGGGCGTGCCGGCCGCGCTGCCTGAAGTTGCGCCGGCGACGCTGGGCAACGGGCTGGGAGGGGCGGCCCGAAAGACGATCTGCATCGCGGCGAACGTGGCGAGGTAGTCGGGACCTCGTCCTTCCCTGGCCGACACCAGCTCCACCACGTGGCGGGTCTCGGTGATCGTCGGTGCCACGTCGGCCGGCGCCTCGCGCCGCTGGTCATTGCCGGCGCCGGCCCCGCCATTGGCGCCGGTACCCCCGTTCTGCCGGCGCTGCTCTTGCGCCGGATTGGGGATTGAGACCGGCACCGTCCTGAGCTCAAGGCGCGCGTCGACCGGGTCTTCCGAGACCCAGGGCGCGACCTCCCGCGCCAGGAAGTTGGTCACCTTGCCGCTATCAAGCTGGACGTCGAAGCGCGGCCGAGCCACGGGCGGCAGCTCGGCGTAGTTTCGAGGCGCCTGCTGCGTGTCCGGCAGGGCAAGCAACTGGACCAACTGCGGCCGCTCCAGACGCCAGGTGCGCTGCGCGATGCCGGGCAGGGCCGGCGTTTCCAGGATGATCGGGCGCTCCAGCAGGACGTTGGCCAGGTCGCGGGCCGGCTCCAGGTCGGCCTCCGCTAGCCAGGGCTGATCCTCCACGAAGGCGATCTCCACCTGGCGATCGGGGGTGACGACCTTCTGCTTGGTCCGCTCAAAGGTCGCCTCCACGTCCACCAGGCGCCCGGGGCTGCCGGGGCGAATGACCACCTGCTCTCCGTCGATAGCCAGTGTGGGATTGCGTGCCGGCTGGTCGGCGGCGCGCGCCGTCCGCTCCACGAACTCGCGGAGCTTGGCCTCGTTCACGCGCGCCTCCACCGGCGGCCGGCCGGTGTCCAGCCCCGTGATCTCCAGCATCCCGTGCAGGGCGGCCGGGTCCAGCCGCCACCGGCGCGAGCCGTCCACCAGCTCTAGGGGCCCGCTGAGCACCTGCTGGATCGTCTCCACCGCCGGCAGGAGGTCGGCATCGGTGATGGACGGCCTGGCCTCATCCAGCACCAGATCGAGGGCAGTGGGCAGCCCGTTGGCAAGCGAGGCCTGCAACTGCTCGATGGTGCCGGCCACGTTCAGCCGGCGACCGGTCTGGGCCGGGCTGGTGTGGATCTCGAACCGGTCGCCAGCCTTCTCCACCGCGAGGCCGGCGTTGACCGCCGGCCGCTCCACGTCGAGAGCGACGCGCCCCAGCACCGCTGTCGTCCGCTCCGGGTCGATCCGCACCTGCGTCGACACCTCGTGCCCGTGGCGCAGCAGCGACAGCTGCACGGAGAGCCACTCGCGGACGCCTCCCGCCCGGCCCACGCCATAGGCCCGGTCTACCAGGCGCTCGATCTCCCCGTCGTCGATCTGCATCCCCATGGCGGCCAGCGTCACCTGGACGGCCACGTCGTCATACCGGATGAAGAAGGGGCTGGCGGCATGCTCACGCAGGCGCCGCTTGATCGCCTGCGCCGCCTGCTCCCGCGTCAGTCCGCTCAGGCTGACGCCAAAGGCGGAGACGCCGGGGTAGATCCGATCGGCGTGCTGCTCGTAGTAGACCGCCAGTACACTGGCGCCGAACAGGAACGGCAGGAGACTGAGTAGCAGCAGCAGCCGGAATGGGAACCGGAGCTGGTTGGCCGCCATACGTCGCGGCACCGACGCCGGCGGCGCGAGCACGACGCGAGCAAACGGGACGGTGGACATCAACGATCACCGAAAACGAGCTGCCACCGCGGCGCCGCCGTATTGTAGCCAAGGCCGCCCCGCGCCCGTGCCTGGCACGGTAAGAACAGATGTTCTATAATTTGCCTGTGATCGCTGGCGCCCCGCAGCGGTCGAAGAGCGTAGCCAGGAGGGTGACAGGCGATGGTCCGCCAAAACCAGCAGGAGCCACAAGACCAGAACCAGAGAGGTGACGTGCAGGCAAGCACGGGACGCGCCCCCGCGGGGCGCGGCCCAGGAGAAAGGTTGCACAGAAAGGCTGCCATGAAGAAAGAGTTCACTGTGGAGCGCGATGGGCGCACGTTCGTACTGTATGCCGGCTTGCTTGACCTGGCCCATGAGCGCGGCCTAAAGGCGATTACGACCACCCTGGTGCAGATTCCAAACGAGCTGAACGGCATGACGGCCATCGTCCATGCCACCGTCGAGACGGCGCAGGGGACGTTCACCGGCCTGGGGGACGCCTCCCCGGCCAACGTCACGCGCCTGATGGCGCCGCATCTGATCCGCATGGCGGAGACGCGGGCCAAGGCGCGCGC
>DAOTTI010000166.1:0-16362 GCA_034437795.1 Chloroflexota bacterium
GGTCCCACCAGGCCGAGGGATGCGCCCCAGGCGGCGCGCCTCCTGCCAGCGCCAGGTGGATCACCTCCGCCAGGTGCAGCGCCCGCCGGCCGGCCAGCTGCCGGATCTGCTCGCGGCAGCTGAACCCGTCGGCAATGACCAGCGTGTCCGCGGGAGCGGCCCGCACCGCCGGCAGCAGGGCCAGCTCGCCTACCTTGACCGAAAGGTCGTAGTGGTCGCCCCGCTCGAAGCCGAACGACCCCGCCATGCCGCAGCAGCCGGTGGGGAGCATCTCGAAGTCGAGCCCCAGCGCGCCAAGGACCTCCTGCGTCGCGTCCATCTTCATGATGGCCTTCTGATGGCAATGGCCGTGCACGATGGCCTTGCGGGCCAACGGCGGTGGCCGCCAGCTCCCCTGGGAGATCGTCCTGGCCAGGAACTCGCTCAGGAGGTAGCTCTGCCGGCTCAGGCGCCTGGCCTGCTCGTCGTGCGGGAAGAGGTTCACCAGCTCGTCGCGGAACACGGCGATGCAGCTCGGCTCCAGGCCGACGACCGGCACGCCAGCCGTGATCTGCGGGCCCAGCTCGCGCAGGATTCGGCGGAGCAGGCCCCGCGCCTGGGTCAGGAACCCGTAGTCGTATAAGGGCCGGCCACAGCACAGGCTGGCCTGAGGCACCTCCACCTGGTAGCCGGCCGCCTCCAGCGCCTGCACCGCGGCCGCCGCGACCTCTGGGTAGAAGTGGTTGTTGAACGTGTCCGCCCACAGGATCACCTTCGGCCGCCCCCCGCTCTGGTCCTGGGCCGAACGGCCATCACTGCCACCCTCCGCGCGAGCCCGCCCACGGAACCAGGCTGTGAAGGTTTGGGGGGCGAACTTCGGCAGCCGGCGCTGGGGCGCGATCCCACCGATCCGCTTGGCCGCGTCGCTGAGCAGCGGGGTCTGGGTGACGACGTTCACCAGCGCCGGCGCGCGCGCCGCCAGCCGCGCCCACCAATAGATGAGGCCCATGGCGTAGGCGGACCTGGGGCGCAGCCGCGCGGCGAAGTAGTGGGCCAGGAACTCGGCCTTGTAGGTGGCCATATCCACGTGCACAGGGCAGTCGCCCTTGCAGCCCTTGCAGGCCAGGCACAGGTCCAGCGCCTCCTTGACGTGCTCGTCCCGCCAGCCACCAGTAATCGCCTGCCCCTGGAGCATTTCGAACAGGAGCCGCGCGCGCCCGCGCGTGGTGTGCCGCTCTTCCAGCGTGGCCTGGTAGCTGGGGCACATCGTCTGGCCGGTGTTTAGGACGTCGCGGCACTTCCCGACGCCGACGCAGCGCAGCGTCGCCTGGGCGAAGCTCCCCTCGTCGTTCGGGAAGCGGAAAAACGTCTTGAGCGCCGGCGGGTTGTAGGCGGTGCCGAGGCGCAGGTTCTGGTCGATGCGGTAAGGATCGACCACCTTGCCCGGGTTCATCCTACCGGCAGGATCCCAGATCGCTTTAAACTCGCGAAAGGCCTGGACTAGCTCGTCGCCGAACATCCTGGGCAGGAACTCGGCGCGCGACTGGCCATCGCCGTGCTCGCCGGAGAGCGAGCCACCGTGGCGGATCACCAGGTCAGCTGCGTCGGAGATAAACGAGCGATACTGCTCGATCCCGGCCGCCGTGCGGAGGTCGAAGCTCAGGCGCGTGTGGACGCAGCCCTGGCCGAAGTGGCCGTAGAGCGTACCCAGATAGCCGTAGCGGTCCATCAGGGCCCTGAGGTCGCGCAGGTACGCGCCGAGACGCTCGGGCGGGACGGCCGAGTCCTCCCAGCCTTCCCAGTTCTCCGGCTCGCCGGGCACGTAGGCGTCCGCCCCGAGCCCTGAGTCGCGGACGGCCCAGATCATGGCCTGCTGCTGCGGCTCATGGAAGAGCCTCATTGATGGCGCGTCCGGCCTGCCCTCCAGCCGGTCAAGCAAGCGCTGGGCGCGATCGCGCGCCTCCGCCGCGCTGTCACCGCCATATTCCACGATCAGCCAGCCCTGCGCCTCGGGCAGGAGCGCGATCTCGCGCCTGAGCAGCCCCTTCTTGAGCAGATTGGTGACGAAGCGCTGGTCGATCGCCTCGAGCGCCACCGGCCCCGACTGCAGGATCTCGGGCACGTGGTCGGCCGCTCGAGCGACGTCTGGATAGCCGAGCACGGCCAAAGCCCTGGCCGGCGGGCTGTGCACCAGACGCACCGTTGCCTCCAGGACGGTCACGCAGGTGCCTTCCGTCCCCACCAGCGCGCCGGCCACATTGAACCCGTTCTCCGGCAGGAGCTCGTCCAGGTTGTACCCCGAGACGCGGCGGGGCAATCTCGGATACCGCTCGCGGATGACGCCGGCGTAGGCGTCTCGCAGCCGGCGCAGCTTGGCGTAGATCGAGGCGCGGCGCCCGCCCGCGGCGATGATCTGCTGCAGCTCGTCCTCAGTGGTCCTCCCCACGCGCAGGCGCAGGCCGTCGTACGTCAGGATCTCCAGCTCCTCGACGTGGTCGACCATGCGGCCGGTCTTGTCGCTCAAGATCGAATGCGGGCCGCAGGAGTTGTTGCCGATCATCCCGCCGATGGTGCACCAGGCATGGGTCGCGGGATCGGGTGGAAGTACCAGGTGGTAGCGCTCCGTTTCCAGCTTCAGCTGGTCGCAGACGACCCCCGGCTCCACGCGCGCGAGCTTGCGGTCGGGGTCGATCTCGATGATCCGGCGCAGGTACTTGGAGGTGTCGAGGATCACCGCCACATTGCAGCACTGGCCGGCCAGGCTGGTGCCGCCGCCGCGGGGCAGGATTGGGGCCTCGAAGCGCCGGCAGATGGCCACCGCCTCCACCAGGTCGTCGACGTCGAGGGGGATGACCACGCCGATGGGGATCAGGCGGTAATTGGAGCCGTCGGTCGCGTACAGGGCGCGGCTGCCGCCGTCGAACCGCACCTCGCCGCGGACGGCGCGCCGGAGCGCAGCCGCCAGGGCGCGGGCATCCACGTGCGCGGCCAGGGCCGGGGCGCCGGAATGCACCCACGCCGTCCGCGCGCCGGTCAGGCGCGAGCCGGGCACAACGGCGGCCCCGCGGGGGATGGCGTCAATCGCCGGCGAGGTCATGGCATGCTGGCCTTGGCGTCCCGCAACGTACGGGCGATGTGGCTCCTGGGCGCGACAGCGGCCTCGGGGGGCGGGCGCCCCGCGCCGTGAGGGCGCTGCGCGCGGCATCTCTATCGGGTGGGCGCGTGGTCATGGCTTGGCGCGCATCGCGCGGCGCCTCTCGTCTCCCGAGAACCGCTTTCGTCCATTCCGCTGCCGGCCGCCGCCCCCGACCGCCTCAGCCACACGCTCCACCGCGCGATCCAGGGGCGTGGGCGCAAAGACGCTCAGGTCTTCCAGCCGGTCGCGGAAGAGGGTCAGGGCGATCCGCTCGCGGTTTGGCGTGCCTTGCTCGACCGCCTCGCCGCCCTCGGGTTCACCATCACCTGGCCGGCGGATCCCACCGTCGCCAGGCACTACGTCGTGCTCGCGACCAAGCCAGCGCGCGCGGGCCCGCCGGCAGGGGCGCCATGAGGGGCGTCATCAGGGCCATCGTGATGGATCCAGCAGGGCGGCGGCTCCGGCGATCGTCCGCTGCCCCCGTTGCCCCCGTTCCACCGGTCACGGGGCCGGTGATGGCGCGGGGGTGGCCGGCAGGCCGAACACCGAATCCAGGAACTCTCCGATACGGCGGACGTACTCGTCGGGATAGCGCAGGCGCCCCTGCAGATGCCCGCAGCCGGGCACCTCCCACAGCACCTTCGGCTCTCCGGCAGCGTGGTAGAGCCGGCGCGCCTCCGCAGGATCGACGATCGGATCGTCGCTGCCGTGGATGAGCAAAAGGGGCCGTGGCGCAATGGCGCCGACCACGGCCACGGGCGCGACATCCCGGATCCGGCCGCCACTCAGGCGCTCCGCGAACCAGAACACGGGGCGCTCGAAGAGCCATGGCGGGAGCCGGCACAGGAAGCGGAAGCACCGCGAGACCGCGCGGTCCAGAGAGGCGAAGGGGCTATCAGCCACCACTGCCTTCACGGCCGGGCAGCGCGCCGCCGCCATGATGGCCACGGAGGCTCCCATCGAGAAGCCCATCAGGACCAGGGGGACGTCGTCGCCGAGCCGCTCCTGTACGAGGCGCACGGCGGCCAGGGCGTCGTCGACCTCCCGCAGCCCGCCGGTGGTAAACCGCCCTTCGCTCTCGCCGTGCGCCTGAAAATCGAAGACTAATCCCCCGTAGCCCCGCGCGAGCAGCCACGGTAGACACTGCTGGGTCTCGCGGCGGTTGCTCCCGAAGCCATGGCAGACGATGGCGACCGGCCGGCCGGGCTGCGGGGGTACAAACGTGCCTGCCAGGAGGTGGCCGTAGCGGTTAGGGAAACGCACGGGCTCACCGGCGGCGCCGTCGTCGCCAGCGGTCGCGCCCGGCGCCACAGGGGGCCGCCAGTCGCGGCGGGGCTGGACCAAGGCGTGCGCGGCGGAGGCGGCGGTGTAGGCCACGGCCAGGAGGCCGGTCAGGCCGACGCCCAGGAGCGCCGCAAGCGGCACGTAGGTGGGGAACCCAGGGAGGCTACCGAGGACGGTCACGGCCTGAGATCGGCGGCGGTGAGGGCTGAAGAAAGCTATCTGGCATGGGCGGACAACGGCAAGAGGTGGCGACGCCGGGGTCGGCGGACACGTCTGAGGCTAAAGCCTATCTGCTCAACATGGGCGTCCGGCACGGCCAGGACCTTCGTACCAGGGCGCGCGGCAGGCGCCGGCGGTGCTGGCGTCCCCACGGGGGGAGTCACTGGGGCCTGATGCCGGGGTGGGGCGGCATGACACTTGCCGGCGTGGCCCCGCCGTGCGCCGGAACCGGCCCTCTCGTATCCGGCCCGGCGAGCCACGAGGCAGGTGCGATGGCGAACAACCCCTGGTGGTCACTCATCGCGGGGATTGGTCTGGGCTTGGCCCTTTCCTGGATCATCTGCGTCCGTCCGAAGCGGAGCAGCGAGGCGCGGGTGGCCGGTCAGGAGAGCGGGGCTATGCTGACGCGCGTGAAGCCGGCTGCTTGACGGGCCTGACGCTGGGGCGCGCAGCAACAGGCGCAGGCGCTGCTTTCACCTGGGCAGCCGGTCGCAGATGGTCCGCGTGGTGGCCAGGCGCGCAGCAACAGGCGCAGGCGCTACCTTCAGCGCTTCCCTCTCAAGCGCCTGAGCGCCAGCTGGGCCGCGTAATAGCCGCACAGGCCGTGCACCCCCGGGCCGGGCGGCGTGGCCGCCGAGCACAGATAAAGCCCCGGCACGGGCGTCGCGTACGTGCGGGGCGTCGGGCGCAGGAAAAGCTGGCGCAGGTCGGGCGCGCCTCCGCTGATATCGCCCCCGACCAGATTGGCGTTGTGGCGCTCCAGGTCTAGCGGCCCCATGATGTAGCGGGCGAGTACGAGATCGCGAAAGCCGGGCGCAAACCGTTCGATCTGGGCCTCCACCCGCGACGCCATGTCCGCCGCATCCGGTGCGCTGCCGTGCGGCACGTGAGTGTAGGCCCAGGCCGTGTGCTGCCCTGCCGGCGCGCGCGCCGGATCAAAGAGCGTGGGCTGCGCCAGGAGCACGAACGGGCGGGCGGCGAGCGCCCCCCGCCAGGGGGCGTCTTCGGCGGCGATCACCTCGTCGAGCCGCCCGGCCAGGTGCACCGTTCCGGCCCGCGCGCAGTCCCGCGCCCGCCAGGGGATGGGCCCGGCCAGGGCCCAGTCGAGCTTGACTACCCCCGCGCTGTAGCGGTAGCGCGCCAGTTGCGCGCGGTAGCCCACAGGCAGGCGCTGCCCCGCCATGCGCAGCACCTGGCGCGGCGTGACGTCCAGCAGGATCGCCCGCGCCGGCGGCAGCTCGTCGAGCGACTCCACCGGGGCGCCAACCAGGACCTCGCCCCCGAGCGATCGCAGGTACGACACCAGCGCATCGGCCAGGCGCTGCGTGCCTCCCCTGGGGATGGGCCAGCCCACGGCGTGGCCGGCGATGGCCAGCACCAGCCCGTATGCGGCCGTCGGCCGCCATGTGAGTGGCAGCGTCGAATGGGCGGCGATGCCGGCCAGGAGCGCCTGCGCACGCTCGCCGCGAAAGTACCGCCGCACGAAGCCGGCCGCCGGCTGAATGGCGTGCCAGCCGAAGCGAGCCAGCAGGGGGAGATGCCGCGGGTTGCGCGGGAGGTACCAGGGCGCCAGCACTGCATCCAGCAGGGGGCGCCAGTGGGCCACCAGCGGCGCCATTAGCCGCTGGTACGCTCCGGCGTCTGGGCCCAGGCCGGCAGCAGTCGCCGCGATCTCGCGCTCCAGGACGGCGGCGCTGCCGTCATCAAACGGGTGCGCCACCGCGGCCGGCGGCTGTACCCACTGCAGGCCAAACCGGTCGAGGGGCAGCGACCGGAAGAAGCGCGACGCTGCCGCCAGCGGATGGACGGCGGAGCACACGTCGTGCACGAAGCCGGGGAGGGTCAGCTCCGCGGATCGGGCGCCGCCGCCGGGGACGGGCTGCGCCTCGCGCACCTGCACGGCGTAGCCGGCCTGCGCCAGCACGATGGCTGCAGCCAGGCCGTTCGGCCCGGCTCCAACGACGATTGCGTCGTATGAGGGCATCACCGGCGCTGCAATCGTAGCCGCCCTCTGCCGGCTTGGCGCTGCACCCAGCCACGCCGCGCCACATTCACCGAGATACGGGCAGGCGCCGCAACCCAAGATCGCTGGTCAAAGATCGACGGTCAAGGGGTGTGGGCGCCGGCTACCGCCAGCATCTTGCGCAGGCGCTCCGCATCGTGGATGGCGTGCCCCTCCGGATCATTGTTGAAGTAGACGTACACCTCGGCCCCTTGGCCCAGGAAGGTGCGGATGCGGTCCGCCCACTGGGCCAGCTCATCGTCGCCGTAGCCCACTCCGTGGCGCCCGCCGTGCATGCGGATGTAGCTCCAGGTGGTGGTCAGCCGTACGTCCAGCGGCAGGTGGGGAGCTACCGGTAGGCACAGAGCGACGCGGGCTCGCTCCAGGAGGTCGTAGACGCCGGACGTGAGCCAGGATGGGTGGCGAAACTCGAAGGCGAATCGCTGCGCCTCATACCGGCGTAGAGCCTCCAGGAACCGGCCCAGCCGGTCCACATTGGCTGGCGAGTTGGGAGGTAGCTGGAACAAGACCGGGCCCAGCTTCTCCTGCAGCCCCGCGGCGTGGTCCATCAGCCGTTCTAGCGGCTCTTCCGGATCCTTGAGCTTCTTCATGTGGGTGAGAAAGCGGCTCCCCTTGACCGCGAACACAAAGCCCGGTGGCGTCTGCCGCCGCCAGGCCTCAAAGACGGTACGCTCCGGCAGCCGGTAGAAGGAGAAATTCACCTCCACTGTGGCGAACCGCTGAGCGTAGAAAGGGAGGTACTCGTCAGACCGCAGATCCCGCGGATAGAAGACCCCCACCCAGTGCCGGTACACCCATCCGGAGGTCCCAATCCACAGGCCGGCCATGGTTCAGTGCTCGGGCATGAGGCCCCGCGCCTCGGTTCCCGGCGCTACTAACGATCGCACAGCGCTGACTGAATATTCACCAGCGGAGCCCTCTCCATGGAGCCCTCTCCATATGGGAGAGGGAACGAAAGGAGCGCTGGCCCTAACCGTCCCGTGGCAGGGGGACTGATTGCCGGCATAAAGAACTGGGGCTAAGTATCCGCTGGTAGGTTCGCGTCGCCCTGTCCATCGATGCCCGGCCGTCCTGTCCCGCACGAACATACCAGCGCTGACTTAGGCCTCGCTGGCCAGGCCCAGCCGTACCTCATTTTGCACGCCGATCAGCCGGTTCCATAGCTGATAATCCACCTGGCTCTTGGGCACGTAGTAATTCTCCGGCCCGGCGACCATATCTCCCGTAGCCACGAACTCGCCGCGCCCAATGTCGTTCAGGTCCAGGTAGACCGAACCCTGGTCCAGCCGTGCGCCGGTGGGCAGGACGGGAATGCGCTTCAGATCGTCGTCGGCGAGGCCACGGTACCGCCGGTGGAGCTCCTTGATCTCGTAGGCGGTGCGCGCCACCTGCTCCTCCTGCTTGGACGCCGGCCCCTCGTTCTGGCCGGCCCGGCGGGTGGGATTGAGGTCGCCCCGCCACTCATCCGGATGCTGCGCTCCCGGCTGCATGATGCGGGCCGGTCGTGTTCGGCCCTGGGCCGATTGCGTAACCAGCTTGGTGCTCGTCTGCCTGGGCATCCCTCTATTCTCCTCTTCGCCTATTCTCTTTCTCTTCTCCTACCCTCTCGGACTCGCCGTTCAACTTTGAACCTTGAACTTTGAACCTTGAACTTTGGACTTGATCTAGTAGCCTCTGGTCTTCTTGCTGGCGTTGGAGTCGCTCCCGCTGGCGCGGGCACGGCCGGAGCGGCTCATGTCACCGATGCGGGCTCGCGGGCTGCCCTCGATGGTCGGCTTGTCGCGCGTGTCCTCGTTCCACACGTTCTTGGCCGCCTGTGGCAGCACGCCAGGGTCCTTATGCTCGATCGCCTGTTTGCGGTAGGTTTCCGGCTTCTTGTAGGTGCCGGTGAAGATGGTCGTGCTCTTCCTGGGCTTATTGTGCCCCTTGGACTTGGCGTAGTCGTGGGCATCGTTTCGGTGCTGGCCTTCCTTGGGCATCGTCTCACCTCGCTGTTCGTTCGTCGTGATCGTTCGCGGACGGCTGACGGGAGGGAGCGGCTCACAGACACTGCCCGCCGCTGACGCACCCTCTCCGGCGGGCAGGCCGGCTACCCCGGCAGAGGCACGGTGCTGAGCCGGCCATGGCCTACCTGCTCGTAGGGCGGGATGCCGGCACAGGAGCCCGTCGCGCGGACGGCCGGCTTCCAGCGCGTCCGCGAGCCACTGGCCGGGGCAAGCTGTCTCGCGCCCGGGCCGGCGAGCGTCCCCATTAGCGGTGGCGCGAGGCGTGGCTCTTCTGTTTGCTCGCCCCTTCCTTCCGCCCGCGGGCACGCCGCCCGCTCTCTGAGCCGCCGCGGTGCTTGGTCTTTGGTGCGGTCGGGTCACGGGGCAGCCCCTGCAACGGCAAGTCGGCACGGCTCACCTCTTCCTGCCCTTTCTTGACCATGTCTCCTCCAATGCGTTCGTCCTTGCAATGCCTTCGTCCTTGCGCCGGCCTGGGGCGGTGCCGGCGCCTGGACCCGCGCACCGTCTACAGGGGCAGACGCAGGTCCTCCGCGAGAGGTGGGGCAAGAACTGTGCCTCCTGGCCACGGCGTATTGCTGGCCCAGGCACGACGATCACCTCGCGAACCGGGCCAGGAGCGCGCCGCTGGGCGCGGCCATGCCCCAAGCGGCCTGCCGGCTGGGCCTGGTGGCCGCGGTCTCGTACAATCTGCGTACGGTGCCGTACGGCGGGCGTGGCCTCTCCCACGCGGTGATCGTACGGTCCCATTCGAGGCTGCGGTGGACCGCTCGATGGCCGGTTCGCCGGTGGCGCTCCCCCATTGGAGAGAGCTATTCGAGATGCACGTATTGCCCGTCCGGTCCGAGCCTGTCGTCGGGCCGGTCCCTGATCCCGAAGTCAGCTACGTCAAGGCACTCGTCCGCCTGTACGACCTGCAAATCGCCGCCCTTACCGGCGGCCCGTACGATCCGGACGCGTACGATGCCGCCATCATCGCCTACCGGCGCGCCCGCGCCGCGGCTGAGGCGGCCCGCGCCGCCTGCGCCCCCCGCTGGGCCACGCCCGAGCCCCACGCCGCAGTCTCCTGATCGGTACCGGGCCGCGGTGGAGCCCTCCCCTGCGGTCTGCCGAGCGTTCCCGTCCGGAGGCGCCGCTCCTGTTGGGCGCCGGCTTCTGAGCGCTCCCCGTCCACGCACATGGCCGGCCGCTCGCCCGCCGGCTACGGCCGGGCTGGGCGGTGAGAGCCGGCGCGGGCGGTGCGCCGAGCCTCGCTTCTTGCGGGGCCCTCACCGCTGCCCGCTGCGCGGGCTCCCGCTCTCCCAAAGCCAGAGGGGACTATTCGCTGGTTGTGGAGAAGGAGCCCTCACCCTAACCCTCTCCCAAAGGGAGACGGAACTTTTCGCTCTACCGATGGGAGAAGGGGTTCCTCGCTGGCCATGACGAATCCAGGCTAGCTCGCCGCGGGCCGCGTTTGATTGCCGTCATGACGGGCGGCAGCGTGACCGGCGCGTCCAGCTCCCCGCGGGCAGGGCCCTGCCGGCCGGCGGGATTGTAGTATTGCGCCGGTCGAGCGCCGGCCGGGTTGCAGGCTGGACCGGCGGAAGCCATCACGTTGGGGGAGGAGAGCAGAGAACGTGCCCAAGATCGTCTTCGCCAATCGGGTCAGTGGCGAGTACCTGAACGCGCTCCAGCAGGAGTTTGCCGGCGTCCAGTTTGCCTGCGCGCCGGACCTGGAGTCGCAGCTGAGAGAGCTGCCTGACGCGGACGCCATCATCTCCTGGCCGTTGTCGGAGGCCTTGCCGGTGGCGGGGAAGCTGCGCTGGGTGCACTGCACCAGCGCCGGGATCGAGCGCATCCGCTCTGTGCCGGCGCTGATCGAGATGGACCACGTGACGCTGACCAACGCCCGCGGCGCGCACGCCCCCGCAATCGCCGACCACTGCTTCGCCTTCATCCTGACGCTCACGCGCAACATTCCGGCCCTGCTGGAGGACAAGCAGGCCAGGCGCTGGGATCGCGCGGCGCGCTCGCGGGGCGTGCGCGAGCTGAGCGGCAGTATTCTGGGCATTCTGGGCCTGGGCCGGATTGGCTCCGAGATCGCCCGCCGCGGGCTGGGCTTCGGCATGGAGGTGCGCGCCGTAGACGTCAACCTCGCCGCACAGTGCCCCGGCGTTTCGGAGGTGTGGGGGCTGGATCGCCTCGATGATCTCCTGCGCGTGTCCGACTACCTCGCCATCGCTATCCCCATCACGCCCCAGACGCGCGGCCTGATTGGCGCCCGTGAGCTGGCCTTGATGAAGCCGGAGGCGTCGATCTACGTCATGTCGCGCGGCGGCATTGTGGACCAGATGGCGCTGGCCGAGGCGCTGGCCGGTGGCCGGCTGTGGGGCGCCGGGCTCGATGCTACCGAACCGGAGCCGCTGCCGCCCGACCATCCGCTCTGGGCCCTACCGAACGTCATCATCTCCCCGCACTGCTCCGGCGCATCGCGCCAGACGGCGGAGCGGGGGCAGCAGATCCTGCGCGAGAACATCCGCCGGTTCATTGCCGGTGAGCCGCTGATGAACGTCTGCGATAAGCGCGCCGGCTATTGACCGGCTCGTGCGCGGCGACGCGCCGCAGGGCGCGCCCCGGCCGCGCACCGCCCGCTCGCGCTCGTGACGCAGGGACCGGTCGGATCCGCTGGTTAGAATTGCCATACGAGAGCAGTATCGGGCGCCGGCACGGCGCCCTTCCAGGAGCTTGATGGGGCTATGCCGAGAGCACTCAGCGACACCATTATCGTGGCCATGATCGAGGCCGCCACGCGCCTGGCCGGCGGCAGGGGGCCCATCTCGGGCAGCGCGCCGGCTCCCGGAGCGACGGTGGTGACGAGGACGGAGCAGGGCGGGCCGGCGGGCCAGGAGACCGGCGCCAGCACCACGACCGCCGAGACGGCGCCGGCTGAGACGCGCGCGCCGGAGCCAGGCGCACCGCCGCACCCCGAGCACGAGACCCGCTCCGCCGAGCAGATCGGCGCCGACTTTAAGACCATCTACCGGCACATCGAGGAGGTGGTCAGGGCCTCGGCGGAGCAAGAGACGAAGCCCGTTGGCTTCGGCCTGCGCTAAGGCACGGCCGCGAAGCGAGCCGCCGAGCGCACCGCGCGAGAGAACCTTCACGCGCGGTTCATGAGCCTGGATTCCTGTGGAAATGACCAGGCTTTCCGTTGGTCGGTAGCGCCTCAGCCGGGCATGACCGCTTCTCCAGCGGCGCCCTCACCGTCGCCCAGGGTTCCCGCCAGAGGCGGGGCGACCAAAGGAAGAGGGGCTGATGGCCGGCGATGAAGGATCCGGATGAGCGCCCCCGTATTAGGTGACCGTTTCGATCCGGATCATGTTGGCGAGCTCGTGGACCACCTCCAGGGAGGCGATGACGCTCAGCGCCGCCTGCATGTCCGCCTCCCGCGCCGGATGGGTCACGATCACCAGCTCGGCCGAGGCCGCGGAGAGGTCGGTCTCTTTCTGGATGCAGGAGGCGATGCTGATCTGGTAATCGCCGAAGACGCGGGCGATCTGGGCCAGCACGCCGGGCCGGTCGGCGGCCCACAGGCGCACGTAGTAGCGCGTTTCTAGCTGGCTGATGGGCTGGATCGGCAGGCGGCCGGCGTAGTGGAACGGGATCCGGTTCGCCACGCCAGCGTTGATGTTGTGGGCGATGTCCACGATGTCGCTCACCACGGCGCTGGAGGTGGGCTCCGCCCCCGCGCCCCGCCCGTAGAACAGCACGTTGCCCACCAGGTCGCCCTGGACGTGCACCGCGTTAAAGACGCCGTTGACGTCTGCCAGGAGAAAGTCCTGCGGGACCAGTGCGGGATGGACGCGCGCTTCGATCAGCCCGCCGTCCGGCGCGGGATGCTTCTTGCCGATGGCGAGGAGCTTGATTACGTAGCCGAGCTCGCGCGCGTAGCGAAAGTCGGCCGCCCGCAGGCGGGTGATGCCTTCGCGGTAGATGCACTCCGGCGGCACCTGGGTGCGGAAGGCGAGCGAGGCCAGGATGGAGAGCTTGTACACGGCGTCGAGCCCTTCGACGTCGTTGGTTGGGTCGCTCTCCGCGTAGCCCAGGGCCTGCGCTTCCCGCAGCGCGACGTCGAAGTCGACGTTGTCCTGCGCCATTCGCGTCAGGATGTAGTTGGTCGTGCCGTTGATGATGGCGTGGATCTGGTGGACCTCGTTCGCCACCAGATCCTGGCGGAATACGCCGATGAGCGGAATGCCCCCGCCGACGCTCGCCTCGTAATACACGTCCACGCCATACTCTCTGGCCAGCTGCAGGAGCTCCACCCCTTGGGTGGCCATCACGTCCTTGTTGGCCGTCACCACGTGCTTGCGGTTGCGGATGGCGCGCCGGATGTAGTCCGCGGCCGGCGTGACGCCGCCCATCAGTTCCACTACGACGTCGATGTCTGGATCGTCCAGCACCTCGCCGGGCTTGGTGGTCAGCACGTCGGGTGGGAGCGCGAAGCTGCGCGCCCGATGCGGGTCACGCACCAGGATCCGCCGCACTTCCACTGGCCGGCCGATCTCAGCGGCAATGGCGGCCGACTTCTGGCTCAGCCAGCGAGCGACGCCACCGCCAACGACCCCGAAGCCGAGCAGGCCGATCTGGATGGGGCGCTTCGCGGCGCCCGGCTGCTCCGGCCGCCGTGCAGGGGCCGCGGCCGGAGCGGACGGAAGAGACTGTGGAGAGGAGACTGCCATCGTTTGCGCGCTAAGTCTACCCCAGCGGCACGGGGGCGGAAACAGGCGATCGGCGCTAGGTGAGCGAGGTGAGCAGCCGGCAGCGTTCAGGGCAGGCGGGCCGCGAAGAAGATGGCCACCTCGTTATCCGCGTAGCAGCGATCGTTGTACCCGCAGAAGCTGAAACCTGCTTTCTGGAGCAGGCGCAGCGCAGGGTAGTTGCGCGCCGCCACGTCCGCCATCAGGCTGAGGGCGCCCTGGTCGGCGGCCCACCGGCGCGCCTCGGCCAGCAGCCGGCTGGCAATCCCCTGGCGGCGGCGCGAGCGGTCCACCACCAGCGTGTGCAGATAGGCGCTCTTGGCACCCGGCGTCGCCGACACCACCACATAGCCCACTACCGTCCCGCGCGGCCCGTCCGGCGAAGCGCCCGCGTCCGAGCCCCGTCCGGCTGCTTCGCGCGTCGAGCCGGCCTCGGAAACGGCGCTCGCTGGCTCTGGCAGGCCAAGCTGGATGCTTGACGCGCCCGCGCTGCGCCGCAGGGCATGGCTCCACAGTCCACGTGCCGGCGGGGGCTGGGCCGGTGTGCCGGCCGGATGGCCCGCCCCAGATGGCTCCGGCCCCGGCGGGGCGCCGCCGGCCATCGGGTCGCTGGGGGGAGGCACGTCCCCCGCAGGGCCGGCCCACTCCACTTCCTCCGCCACCAGCCACAGCATGCCGCGCCGGGCCGAGCCGCGGGGCAGGGCCGGCGGCCGGTGCTCGGTGACCAGGCGCAGCTCACGGGGCAGGCGCACCTGGCGGAAGCTCACGCGTAGCTCGTCGCCGTCCTGGCGCGTGTCCAACTGCCAGACGTAGTGCGAGGTGTAGGTCGCGTCGAGGGCGGCGCAGGCCGCGGCGTCGTCCGCCCCCGCCGCGCGGATGGCAATCGTTCGCTGCCGGCGCACGCGGCGTGCGGGACGCGGCAGGCGTCGTTCCACCAGGCGGACCGACTCGCCGGCGTCCGGCTGGTCGTACGCGGCAGCCGGCGTCCGGTCGTCAGGCCGGTCCAGCGCCGTGCGCTGCTCCCGTGGCCCGAGCGGCGGGGGTTCGAGACGCGATGGGTCCGTGCGTCGAGGTCGGAACGCCATTACTCGCCTTCCATCTCCTGGGCAGGTCGCTTCTCGATGGTTACCCTGGATCCTTCATAAGCGGAGCCTTCACGCTAACGAGAGAGGGGACTGATGGCCTCTCACAGGGAGAGGGAACTCAGCGCGTGGGGCTAATCAGCCGTCACCGCCAATCACCGCCAGTGCGCCCGCGCGGCGGGTGCTACTCGCCAGCGACTTGAAAAGGGCAGTCGCCTGCCCGGATCGCCTACGGGCTGCCGGCGATGGGGGGCCGTGGGGCGGGGACGCACCGGGGTCCTTCCGTCAGCTTGAAATAGAGGTACCGGACGATCACGCGCAGGACGGCGGCCGCCGGCACGCCCAGGAACATGCCCAGCACGCCTCCCACGGCGGCGCCGGAGAAGATGGCAAACATGGCGATCAAGGGGTGCAGCTCCACCACCCGCCCCACGACGGTGGGGATGACGAAGTAGTCCTCAGTGTGGCGGAGCAGGAAGTAGGCGACGGCCACCGCGCCCGCATTGACCAGGGGCGACCAGCCATAGGGCGAGGGCTGGAAGAGCGCCAGCGCCACCGCCGGCACGGCCGCCATGATCGGGCCGATGAAGGGGATCAGCTCCAGCACGCCGGCCACCAGCCCCAGGATCAAGGCGTACTTGATGCCGAGCAGGGAGAGCGCCAGCCAGGTGGCCGACGACATGATGATGATGAGCAGCACCTCACCGCGTACGAACCGTCCCAGGATGCGGTCGATCTCGGCGACCAGCGGCCCGAACTCTTCGCGATACGGCGAGGGTGTCAGGTCACGAATAGCCTGCGTCAGCCGGTCGCCGGACATGAGCAGATAGAAGGTGGCGACCAGGGCCAGGATGGTCTGGAGCAGCGTCTCCACCGTATGGACCGCCGCCTCCACCAGCCGGTGCGACGCGGCGGTCACCAGGCCGCCCAGCGTTCGCGTGACCTCCTCAGAGACCGGCGAGAGGTCGATCTCCGAGCCGAAGACGGTCAGCGTCTGCTGCTGGGCCAGGAGGGCCTGGAGCTGCACCAGCAGCCGGGGCAGGGTGACTGCCAGGTCGCGCGCCTCGCGCGTCGCCACCGGCAGCACTACCAGCGTGCCCCAGGTCAGCAGCATGGCCAGGATGACGTAGATCCCCGCCACCGTCCAGGCGCGTGGCAGGCGCGCGCGGCGTGAGACCCAGGCCACCAGCGGATTGAGCACGTAGGCCAGGATGAGGGCGATGATGAACGGACGCAGAATGCTCCTCACCGCCCAGAGGAACAGCAGGGCCACGGCCACGCACGCCCAGAACGTAGCCAGCCTGGCTTTGGGGGTGAGTTGCCAGGGAGACGTCCCCGGCCGGCGCCACAGGAAGGCGCCGACCCCTCTAGACGGCGTCTCCTGCGCCCACCCGGTCCCCTCGGCTGAGGCCGGCGGGGCGGCGCCCTGCTCGACCGGTACGGGCGCGGGGGCCGGCGGCTGGTGGGTGTCCTGTGCCGCGGATGGCGATTGAATGACGCTCACGGCTGATGCTCGTCGCTACAGGCTGGTACTGGTAGTCGTCGTGTCGTGCCGGTCATGATGCCTGGCTGCCGGCGCTCGTCCGCTGTGCTGCCTGACGGTCGTACGATGCCTGTGCGGCACTCTAACACGTGGCCGGTCCGGCGGCAATTCGCTGGCCTCGCGGGCCACCTGGCCCGCTTGTGATCGCTGGCTCCCCCATGGAACGGTGGAATGGCGACCGGCATGGCAGATGGCTCGCTAGACGGCGCTTTGGGCCGCGGGCTGCGCGGCGGAGGTGGCGGCGCCGGAGCGCCGCTTCTTGCGCCGGCGCCGTCGCTTGCGGCTGGCCTTCGTTCCGCCCGCCGGCGGGGCTGCCTCTCCGGCGGGCGCGGGCGCGCCGGGCGTCCCCAGCGG
>DAOTTI010000167.1:0-43557 GCA_034437795.1 Chloroflexota bacterium
GCCGGCGCCCCGCCCGCCACACGTGCCGCTGGTCGTGGCCCGTGGCCCGGTGCCCGCCGACCTGCGCGAGCGCGTCGCTAGGGCGCACGCGGTGGCGGTGGCCGACCGCCTGCGCCGCCAGGCCGCCCCGCAGGCGCAGGGCGCGCCCCTGCTCCGTGAAGGCAGCCGCGCCGACGGGCCCGGCGGCGAGGCTGAGTAGCCGGGCCGGCTGAGTGGTCGAGCGGTCGAGCGGTCGAGCGGCTGGGTGGCCGGGCGGCCTGCTGGCCGAGTGGCCGAGTGGCCGAGTGGCCGAGTGGCCGAGTGGCCGAGCAGCGGTCGAGCAGCGGAGTGGTCGAGTGGCGGAGTGATCAGCCCCCGGACGGCGCCCGGCCCCCGGGGCCTGTAGCCCACGCGCCGCCGAGGCCGGACGGGCAGAGGGCGGTGGCGCGCGGGCTTTTCCCGCCGCTGCTGGCTGCGCGCGCTGCGTCCCATCGGACGAGGCGGCGCAGGGCGCGCCTGTGTGACTGTAATTGTTCCCCAGTCCCACCCCGGCTTCACGTGCTGCACCCGAGGGAGGGAGTGAAGAAAGTGAAAAATCACTTTCTTCACTCCGCACGGCATACCCTCACGTGCAAGCCTAGCAAGCTAGCAAGCCTTCCTGGGAGGGGCTTGCAAGCGGGGTGCAAGCGGGGTGCAAGCCTGGCGCACGCGAGGTGCAAGCTGGGGGCAGGCTCGATGCAGCCCCGGGGGCCGGGGGGAGGCAAGGCCAGCGAGAGCCCAGCGAGAGCCCAGCGAGAACGAGAGCAGCGAGAGCGAGGTGGTCCCCGGTCGGTGGGTGATGCAGCCCCGGAGGTGCCGGCCAGCCAGCCGCTGGCCGGTCGGCGGGGGGCAGCGGGGCAGCGGGGCAGTGGGGCGCCAGGGGGCAGTGGGGCGCAGGAAGGCGCCGGCCAGGGCCTACCGTCTTCCTGCGCCCCGTCCTGCGCCCCGTCCTAGACCCCGCCTCGGGCGGCGTCCTGGGCCAGGCGGGCCCGCAGCGCCTCGGGGGAAGGGAGCACCTCGCCGTCTCCTGGCATCGGCGACCCGATGCGCAGGTGAGCCGGCTGGTGGGGTCGATCCTGCAGGTTGACCAGGTAGCCGCGCTGAAGGGCCGCTCGCACACGGCGCGACGCGACGGAGAGGTCGACCCCAAGCTTCTCGGCCACCAGCTTGACCGTCACCCCGCCGGCGACGCCGGCCGGGTCGCGCGCCAGCTCGGCTACCGCCTGCACCGCCTGCCGGACGCCAGCCGGCACGGCGACGCCGACCTCCTGCGCGAGCAGGTCGGCAACCAACGCATGCACCGCCGCGTAATCGTCGAGCGTGGCGACGATTCGCCCGTACCCGTCGCGCTCCCGCGTCGCGCGATGAAGGAGAGCGTGCGCCTCGATGAGGCGCCGCACGGCGCCGGTGTCGCGGTTGAGGCGGGTGGCTAGCGGAGGGATCATGTCAGCGAGCGCGGCGGCGTAGGGGATGGTCACCCGCCGCTCGCCGAGCTCCAGCCATTCTTGCAGAGCCCGCCAGGGCCAGAGGTCAGGGCGCTCCTGCGCGAGCACTTCGGGCGCGGTCAGCGCGGCGCGCACGACGCGCCGGATCTGCGCCGGCCCATCATCCACCGGCACGGAGAGCATGCGAGTTTCCAGTGCGGTCGCAAGCGCAGGCCATGTCGTGTTGACAATTGCCCCCGTCGGCCCCGCACGCTCGATGCGACGTGGGGTTAATCCCTTGCTCGTCTTCTCGACTGTATCGTAGAAAATCCGACCTTCCGACAGGAGCGTGCAGAGCAGATCACGCGCCAGCTCGCTGCTGATGCCTCCTGCTTCGAACAAGATAATCATGCGGTGGCGCAGGGACTCGTTGCCGTACGCAAGCGCTCGCTCCGAGGTGGAGGTCAGCTTGTAGTAAGCGCTCTCGGGAAACAGATCCAGAACTCGCGAAGTGGCGTAGCTCTTCCCAGACGAGCTGGCCCCCTTGACAAACAGCGAGACAGGGCGATCGAGCAGCCTGCTGGTCAGCGCCAGGTACAAGAGCTTGAGTAAACGCTCCTGCCCGACCACGCCCAGGCCCCGAAGGGTGCCCACGACCTTCGCTAGAATGTCTGGCTCCTCAGCCAGGTGGCGGCATCGCTCCCAGGCCGCCGCGCGGCGGCTCGCCAGCATGGCCTCTTCGACCGGGTCGACCTCGCCGGCCGCCCAGCCATCCTGTTGAAGCGTCTGTTGAGGCGACTGAGGCGTCTCCGGCGAGGGCGCTGCTGCCTGCCCCGGAGGCGGCGCGCTTGCGGCGATTGCAGCCCGCTTGCAGGCCCCCTCCAGAGAGGATTGCACGCTTGCTAGGCTTGCACGGGAAGTGATACCCCTTGGGAGTGAAGAAAGTGAATTCGCTTGTGCTTCGCTTCCGTCCCCAGGCTCGGGGGCTACGCTGTCGCCACACTGAGGCGCTGCTGGCCGGCCAGCCGCTGGCCCCTCGCCGTCCGAGCCCGACCCGAGCCAGGCCGCTAGAAGCCCGGCAACTCCGGGTCCGAGAAGCTCATCCAGCGGCGGGGCCGGGAGCAACGGCCACGCCCCGGGCAGCCAATAGCCAACGGCGGCCAGGTACGCCTCGTTAGCGGTGCCGCGCACCTCGGCTGCGCCTCGACCGGCGAGAAGGGCAGCACCCCCCAGGACCGCCGACACTACCTCCGGCGGCGCCCCGGCCCGGCAGAACAGACGAACGAGACCCGCCAGGAAAGGCTCCCGCTCGCCGAGGTCCTCCGGTGGTGGCCAATGGCGGGCCAGCAAAGTCATACATGCCGCCAGACTCAGGCGGTCGAGCAGCTCGGGCAGCTCGACCAGCGACGGCTGGCCAATAGGACCAAGCGCAGGCGGGTGTCCGGCCTGGTCCGCTGCGCTTCGCAACGCGATCAGGACGGCGCCGTCGATGTCGCGCCAGCTCCGGCCGGTCGGCGCGGGCGTGCAGGCGTAGATCAGCCTCGCCCGCGGCCCGATGGCCGCTGCGGTGGGGGGCAGTGGTGTGCCGCTGAAGCCCACCCCGCGCCAGTCGCTGGCCGGCTGCGCCAGGCGGGCCGCCTCCGGTGCTAGTAGCTCGACGGTTACGATAGAATGTTGACAACGGTCAACGAGGTCGGTCATGGTTTACTCCTGAGTCAGCAGGTTACTCCAAGTTGATCGTTGGGCCGCCGGGGACGCACCCGGCGGCTTCTCTTCGCTTGTCAGGCCATCCGCGTCACCTCCTTTCAAAGCTCCTCCGCCTTCCACCCCTCGCCCTGCCGCAAGCGGAGCCGGCGCGGCAGCGGCGGCCGGGGCCGGCGCGGGAGTAGCGACGCGGTGTCCTCGCTCTCGCCGGGCGGGCGGGGGGCCAGGCGGGCCAGGATGGCCGCGACCTCGCTTTCCGTCCAAACTCTATTGCCCGTGGTAGGCTCCCGGCGGGCAGGCGGGATGACGCCGCGTCGCTCCCAGCGGGCGACCGTCAGGGGCGACCTGCCCAGAAGGGCGGCGAGCTCGCCGATGCGCAGCGGCCGTCCTGGACTCGGGCCGCTCGGGGCGCGGGTGGTGGGATCGTGGGTAGGGCTCATTGCTCGTCTCCTTTGCTCACTGTTCAGTTTTCGGGCCGGGTGTCACTCCGATATAGCTAACGTCGCGACGCGCAGGTGCACATACCTGTCATACAGGTCTGACCACCTCGGCTGCCGGGAGGACGGCCAGGGAACGGCCAGGGAAGAGCGCAGGGGGGCAGCGCGTGGGCAGTGTGGCAGCGTGATGCGCGTCGGCCGCTCGGGGACCGCGGGGAAGCGTGGGAGACGCGGGCGCCTGGCGGGAGCCGTCGCTCCGGGCGCAGGTGGAGCGGCTGTGCGCCCTGCTGCAGCCAGGCCTGCAGCAGGCAGCCGTGCCCCCCACTCCCGCTGGCCGGGGCCAGGACGCGCCCCAGACCGGGCGCCGGCCCCGCGCCTGAAGGCCACGCTCGACAGCCGCGCCTGAGGGCGACGCCTGAGGGCAGCGCCTGGGGACGCCTGAGGGCGCCTGGAGGCAGCGCCGCCTGCCCCGCGCGCACCTTCTCACACCTTCTCAAAGGAAGCTGGGCAGCGGCCGGCCACCCCACCGGCAGCCTGGCCGTCAGCATGTCAGCCCGCCCCTCGCCCCGGGCGCGAGGCCCCGACCGGCCAGCCCCGCCAGTCCAGCCGCTGGAGAGGCGACCTCACCTACCACGGAAAACCCTACCCGTGGTAGGTGAGGCAGCGGACAGCCGCCGGCCCCTGCCCCCGCCCGGCGCCCCTCCGCTGGCCGCTGGGCCCCTCCGTGCCTCTGCCGGGTAAAGCACCGGCCCCGCTCTGCTCACCAGAGCGGGGCCGGTAGG
Organism: Chloroflexota bacterium; assembly: GCA_034437795.1. Lineage (GTDB taxonomy): Bacteria > Chloroflexota > UBA11872 > UBA12225 > UBA12225 > DAOTTI01. The sequence goes on from DAOTTI010000167.1 coordinate 4,366, forward strand.
GGGCGGGGGCGCCTGCGCGCAGTCGGCTAGCTGGCGAGGGCCGCCTGCGGGACCCGAGCCGCCTGCGCCGGCTGGGCCGGACGGGCCGGACTCGCGGACCGCGCCGCCCGCGCCGGCGCCTCGGCCAGGGCCTGCAGGTCAGCGCGGGCGGCTGCCTCGGCCTCCCGCACACGAGCCAGCCGCTCCGCCAGGGCCTGGGCCTCCTGCGCCAGGCGCTCCCGCTCCTCCTGATAGGCCGCCAGGGCCTCCACCTGCGCGCTGGCCGCCAGGGCCAGCAGGTGCGCGCACTGCCCGCGGTACCTGTACCCCTCGCAGTCACACTGGCCATCGGCCACGCGATGCCAGGCGCCAGCGCACGAGCGGCTGGAGACCAGGCCAACGTGCACCGCCCGCCCGCGGATCACGCGATACTCCTGCCCTTTCACGGCCACTGTCCACTCTCTGACCATCGGGGACCTCCTCTGCCGATGAGTATAGCAGGGCCGTGATAGAATGTCAAGGGCTATGGGGTAAGACGCGGGGCAGCTTGCCGAAGCTATCACGCCCCTGCTATGATTGCAGTGGAGGTGTTGATACCAGCCATGATCATCAACCATGTCTCCCGCCTGCTGGGGGAGCGTCGCGAGAGTGTCGCGGACCTGGCGCGGGCCACTGGCCTGTCGTACCCGGCCGCCTACGCCATCTATAAAGGAGAGGTCCGGCAGATTGGACTCCCGACCCTGGAGAAGCTGTGCCGCCACTTCGGCGTGGGGCCAGGGGAGATCCTGGAGTGGAGGCCTGACGGAGCGGACGGAGCGGACGGAGCCGAGGGGGCGGCGCCCGCCGCTGCGTCCGCGGGCCAGACTGAGGGCCAGGCGCCTGCCCCTACGCCTGCCCCTACCACCAGCGGCCCGCAGGAGCCGGCCTGGCGGGAGGCGCCGGCCATCCGCGAGCGGATCGAGCGGATGCGCGAGGCGCGGCAGGTAGAGGCCGAGGCGCAGCAGCGCTGGTGGTCAGAGCTGATTGACCTCCTGCTGGAGTGGATGCGCTTCGAGGAAGAGGTAAAGCCCAGGGCGGCCAGCGCCGAGGCTGAGGCGATAATCCGCGCCGCCCGCCAGCAGCAGCCGCAGCGGGGACGGCGGGGCCGCCAGCCGCGGGCCTAGGGACAGCGCACGCCGCCCGCCCCGCCTACCGGCCAGCTTGCCGGCCAGCCTGCGCAGGCGCCATGCCCTGCCTGCTGGCCGGACCTGTGCCCCCTGGCCAGCCTGCCCCGCCAGCCGCTGGCCGGCACGCAGCGGCCTTGCGCGCGCCGCGCCCCGGCCAGCGCCCGACGGATGCGCGCTGCCGGTCGTGGCCCGCCGGCCCGCCGGGGCGCGTTATAAAGGAGGGCGGGCACCCGGGGCCCGTAACCGCGCCGAAGGCGCGGGACGCCTGGCTGATCCAACTGCGGCGCGCAATTTTCCTGGCCCTTCGGACTCCTGCCCCTGGCCGCCCGGGGGTGGCCCCTGGGGTTCCCCTGGGGACGGCCAGCGGGCGGCGCTGGGTGCGCACCCGCCCCGCCGCTGAGGGGCTGACGCTGAGGGGCTGAATTCGTCGTGTGGGGCTCACCTGCGAGGGCAGGGGCGCGCCTCACGCCTCTGCAGGGGGCGCGCTGCTCCGGCTGCCGCCCTGCCGCCCCCTGCACGGGGGCCTGGTCGGGGAGGGCGGATTTGAACCGCCGACCTGGTCGTCCCGAACGACCCGCGCTCCCAGGCTGCGCCACTCCCCGCTATTGAGTACCCTATGTCAACATCTCGGTCCCGAACGCTGCGCGCTACCAGGCTGCGCCACTCCCCGCTGAAGGCACACGATGCACGTCACGACGCGTGTCGCCGTGCGTGTGCCAGACCTTTCATCTGAATTCTATCCGAGGCCTTGAGCAGCGTCAAACGCACGGCTGACCCCCTTCGTCCCTCCCTCGCCGGCAGGGGGGACGCGGACACGAAGACGCGGGGAGGGGGCCTCGCCCCCTTCGGCCCTGCCGTAGTGGACCCCCGACGCCGCGCACGGGGACGCGGAGACGCGGGAAGAAGATGTCACCGCCTTTGCTCGCGCCCGCGCCGAGCCTGCTCTGCATCGGTGAGGGGCACCGGGCATATCGTGGCGCAATCTATGCCTGTCGCTCGCACCTGCGGGCTCTACAAACATAGGCCCAGGGTGGGCCTGGGACCGGCAGGCCTCTCCTGACACCAGGGGCGAACGTTTGGCAGAATCCTGGCGCGGATGAGTTCGGTAATCAAGAAGCGCCGGCGAAAGATCTCGCGACACAAGTACCGGAAGCGACTGAAGCGCATGCGCCATAAGCGCAAGTAGGGCCGCATTGGCCCGCTACTCCCAAACGCTTCCCACACCAGCCTGCAGGATCACTCCGGGCAAGGGGCCCGAACCAGTCCCGCAGCATCTCGGTGGAGGCATGGGCCAGGGCTACTCCCGCAGCGGGCCTCCTCTTGACGCGGCACGGGCCGGCTGGCTAGAAGCCAGCCGGCTCTGGTTTGTTCCGTCCCTGGCAGGCGGCTCGACCCTGACGCGATCTGCCCGGCCACGCGAGTTGGCCTGGGTTCCTGTGGGGGTGGCGGCCGTTCCCCTGACACTCGTGCCCCGCAGGGGCGTGACTGCTCACTTACGAGCGGAGCCCTTACCCTGCCCCCCTCTCCCAAAGCGAGAGGGAACTCGTCGCCGGCCGGCGGCGCCGTGCTGGGCGCTGGCGAGGCCGGCGGCCGTGCGCGGCGGCGCCGGCGCGTGCGGGTATCAGTTGACGTAGACCCCGACTGTGGTCTAGTGTCTCACCCGAGACACGGCAAGGACCGACATGGCAAATCGACACTTTGATCACGGCGCGCGCGCGTCCGAAGACGACCAGCGCCCCGCACGGACCGAGCGCGCGCGGGTGGTGCGGATCCCGGGTGAGGCGCAGCGCCCGCGGCGCGTCCGCTCCGCCCGCCTGACTGAGCAGCCCTTCTCCGAGTACCTCAAGGTCGAGCGCATCCCGCGCCTGCGGAACCCGGTGCTGCTCATGGCCTTCGAAGGGTGGAACGACGCGGGGGAGGCCGCCAGCACCGCCGCCCAGGTGCTCGTCTCCCAGCGGGACGGCCAGAAGTTTGCCTGGCTTGACCCCGAAGAGTTCTTCGTCTTCACCGACACCCGGCCCCAGGTGCGGGCGGCGGGCAAGGGCCGGCGCGCCATCGAATGGCCGTCCAACGAGTTCTTTGCCTGCCTCGATCCCCAGCACGGGCCGCGCGCCCGCGACCTGGTGGTCCTGCTGGGGACGGAGCCGGACCTGCGCTGGCGCACGTTTAGCGATATCGTGCTGGACGTGGCCCAGCGCTGCGGGATTGAGCTGGTGGTTGGCCTGGGGGCGCTCCACGCGGACGTGCCCCACACGCGCCCCACGCGCGTCACCGGCTCAGCGGCCAACGCCGAGCGCCACCAGCTGCTGCGCCGGCTGCACTTCAAGCCCTCCAAGTACGAGGGTCCTACGGGGATTGTGGGCGTCCTGACCAGCCGCTTTGCCGAGGCGGGCTATCCAGTGGTCAGCCTATGGGGCTGGGCGCCGCACTACATCTCCACGCCGAACCCGATGGTGGCGGCCAAGATGCTGCGCGAGGTGGCGCGAATCCTGGACATCTCTGTAGATACGGAGATGATCGAGGAGGCGGCCCAGCGATTCGACGAGCAGGTCCGTGAGGCCGTCTCCAGAGATCCGGAGGCCATGGCCTACGTGCGTGACCTTGAGCGAGAGTCCAGCGAGGACGACGACGGTGAGGACGAGGACGCCCCTCGCGCCGCCGGTGAGCTGCCCAGCGGCGCGGCGATGGTCGACGCCCTCGAGGAGTTCCTGCGTCAGCGCCGTGCTCAGCAGGGAGAATAATGCGTAAAGCGTAAAGCGTAATGGTGCGGAAGCGTACCGCTTACCAATTACGTATGACGCATTACGCCTTCCATCTCCCTGCCTTCAGAGACGTGCATCTGGAGGAAGCGCCAGCGGCCATCGGGGCCGCGCAGGCAGACGCCGGTCCAGCGGGTCAGTGAGGCGAAGGGGCGGCCGGCTTCCTCGCCGCTCCACCAGACCTGGTCGAAGTACCATCCCACGGCGCCGGCCTCCCGCGTGAGCAGGCCCCGCGACTCCAGTCGGTTGTGGCTCAACGTGGCGGCCACGCGGTCAAGGGCCTGCGCGATCGCCGTCCAGCCAGCATAGACCTCGTCCGCGGCCGTGCCGATCTTGAGGGGTGGCCCGAGCTCCCCGGCACCGTCATCGGTCACGAAGAAGGGAGCCAGCGGCGCGCCTTGCTCCAGGGCGCGGTAGTAGGCGAGTACTAGCCCCTCGATCGTGCGCCAATCGCCCGTGTCAGCCCGCTGTGCTGCCATAGTGGCGCTTCCTTTGACCATAGCAGCTTGGGTCCCTGTCCGGATGGTTGTCGGATCCTGGTGTAGATAGCCGCCTGTGCCTGCGGCCCTGGGGCTGCGGATGAGCCATGCTCGATGTTTCACCGGCGGCGCCCTCACCCTAGCCTGGATCCTTCACAGGCAGCGAGAAGTTCCCTCTCGCTGTAGGAGAGGGTGAGGGGTACGAGCTTGTGAGATAGTGATTGTCGTACTCTCCCTCTTCCACAGGGAGAGGGTCAGGATGAGGGCTCCACTCGTGAATAATGTAGGCTGGCCCTCCCCCAAGAGAGTGGGGACGCTTCGCCGGCCGTGACGAACCTGTCATGCTCGCGGGGGCACCGGCGCCGCAGGTAAAGCGCTGGCTATTTACATATCTACTTCCATATGTACACAGGGATCCAGGCTAGGCGGCATGCGGCGGGCGCAGGGAGGGGCCGAGCGGGCGATGGCCGATCACCGGTCCCGCTCGAGCTCCAGCGCATAGAGCACCTCAGGCGCCAGAGCCATGGCATCAACGGTGGCCGGCTCGGGCCACCAGCGGTGCGCCGCCAGGCCGCGGACCAGCGTGCCGTCGTCGGTGACATCGATCCCTTCGCTGCGTAGCAGCTCAATCTGGCGCAGCGTGCCGTATTCGTCCGGATGGGTGGAGACGCGCCCCTGCGCGTTGATCACGCGGTGCCACGGCACGCGGCCGAGCTGCGCCTCTCGCGCCGCGTCAACGACGGGCGGTCGCCGGCCGGTGCCCGCACGGCGCTGCCCGCCAAGGCGCACGTCAGAGTCACGGCCCCACACCAGCTCCTCGGGGAGCGTGTGGAGCGCCCAGCCTACCTGGCGCGCCAGGCGGGGCAGGCCGCAGAGCAGGGCCACGAAGCCGTAGGTCGTCACCATCCCGTAGGGGACCAGGCGCACGATCTCGTAGACGCGCTGCCGGAAGGGGGCGCCTGCGTTCGAGAGGGACATGCTCGATCTTCCTCGGTCACTACTCAGCCTAGCTGTCCTGGCATTAGCCATCAGCGGAGCCTCACCCTCGCCCTCTCCCGTAGTGAGAGGGGCTGTTCCAGAATGCGCGCGACCACGTCCTGGACCCTCGCCCTCTCCCTATGGGAGAGGGGACCGATCACCGGCCATGAAGAGCCCGGGCTAGTCGAGCCCTCTGCTGCCAGCGTCACTACCAGGAGTGACAGGCTGTGTAGTTCCCTTCTTGGATCGTAACGGACTTACCGTCCATGCGGATGAGTACGGGCCGGTAGGGCATCAGGGGCGCGGCGTCATAGAACTGCTGGGGGGATGACGATGGAGATGGCCAGACGCCGGCCGCCGCACCACTTAGTGCACCATCAGGCCAGCATCCTGGCATGGCTTTCCCTGGTGCGCGGGCTGGCATTCCCGAAGAGGTTGCCTGCGACAGCATTAGGGCCACGCTCGCGGGGCGCCGGCCGGGCGCAGACTGGTCCCGGTTCCTTTCCAGCAAGCTGCGCTGCTGCGGATCCCGCACCGACGCACCAGATGTTCGCCGGTGCCGCTGGCCTGGAGCAGTCACGACCAGTGCGGATTTCCCTCTCCGTGTGGGAATTGTGTCGCCCAGGGTGCGGGAATGAGGGTCGCACGATCGCCGTGCAGGACCTCTTCGCTCCCCATGGCCGGCGCGCGCCCTCGCCGTGCCGGAGCGAGGCGGCGCGGCCACGTCGCATGGCAGTGGCCCTCGCTCCTCCTCTCCCGCGTCCGCGAGCGGGGGCGGCGCGGCCGCCGCGGGTGAGATCCTCCGCCCGTGGTCGGCATTCCCCCTCTCCCACGTGCGGGAGAGGGGCGGCGGGGCCAAGCCGCACGGTGGGGTGGGGCCAGGGGCGGGTGCGGCGCGGCCCCGGCCCAAGGGGGTGACGGCTGCCCTCATCATCCCCGCGTCTCCGCGTTGGAGTGAGGGGAAGGGTGGCGTGCGCCCAGGCGCAGCGCCGGCAGGGAGTGTGCTACAAACGCCCGTGCCCGACGTGCCTGCCGACGACGTGGTCATTGAGCTGCGCCAGGTGACGAAGACCTACCCGCGCCGGGTCGTGGCCCTGGCCGGCGTCAGCCTGGCGGTGCGGCGCGGCGAGCGGGCCTGCCTGCTGGGGCCCAACGGGGCCGGCAAGACCACCGTCGTGCGCCTGCTCCAGGGCGCGTTGCGCCCGACGGCGGGCGACGTCTACCTGCTCGGGGTCCCCAGCAGCGACCCGCGCTACACCGGCATGCGCCGCCAGATGGGGGTCGTGCCGCAGCTCCCCGGGATGTACGACGACCTGCTGCTGCGCGAGTATCTCGAGCTGGTGCGCCGCGTGTACGACTGCGCTGGCGACGACGAGCTGATGGACCGACTGGGGCTGGCGCCCTTCCTGGACCGGCCCATGGCCGCGCTCTCCGGCGGCCTGCAACGGCGGGCCGTGCTGGCGGCCGCCCTGCTGCCCCAGCCGTCGATCTTGATCCTGGACGAGCCGACCGCCGGCCTGGACCCCGTTGCGGCCCGCGACGTGCGGGCGCTCCTGGCCGCCGCGATGGCCGGGCGAACGGTGCTGCTGTGCACGCACAACCTGGCTGAGGCCGAGGCGCTCTGCGAAAGCACCATTATCCTGCAGGCCGGCCGGGTGGTCCTGCACGAGCGGATCGCCACCCTGCGTTCCCGCCTGGCAAGCCGCGTGCGCCTGGCGGCTGCCCAGGGCGCCGGCCCGCTGGCCACGGCGCTGCGCGATCTGGGCTACCAGCCGGCCATTGTGCGTGACGCCAACGGGCGCGCCATGGTCGATGTGCCGCTCCCAGACCCTGAACGGTGCGTGCCGGGCCTGCTGCGTGACCTGCTCGCCCGCGGGCTTGACGTGTACCATGCCCAGATCGTCACGCCCACGCTGGAGGACCTCTTCTTCCAGGCGGTGGAGGCGGGCGAGGCGTGAGGCTGCGCGAGGCGCCAGATGAAGCGTCTGAAGCGTGTGGTCCGGACGGGGTGGGGCCGGCGGCCGATGGGCCCGCTGCTCTGGAAAGAGCTGCGGCAGCTCCCGCGCAAGCGGGGTGTGCTGGCGTCGGCCCTGCTGCTGCCCTTGCTCCTGCTGCTGGTCCTGCCTCTGGGGCAGATGCTGGCCCTGGCGCGGCTGCCGGCCGCCACGGCCGCCGGCAGCCGCGTGTCCGGCGGCCTGCCCGGCACCGAGACGATGCAGGCCATCAGCCACGACCCCTCGCTGATGTTCCGGCTGATGACCTTTCCGCTCATCGTCATCATCGGCGGGCTGATCGGGCCCAACGTGCTGGCGACGCATTCAGTAGTGGTGGAGCGGGAGCGCCGCACGCTGGACCTGCTCGCCGCCCTGCCGGTCACGCTCTCGGACATCTTGCAGGCCAAGCTCCTGGCCACGGTGCTTATCTCGGCCGTGATTGCCGTCCCGCTACTGGCGATCGACGCGGCGGCCGCGCTGTTTCTGGGACTGGCGTCGATCGCCGACGTGGCGGCGATGGCTGTGCTGCTCCTGGCGGCGATGGCCTACTCAACGGCCTCCGCCCTGGTGGTAAGCCTGCTCTCCGGCGACTACCGCACCGCGAACAACGTGGGTGGGGCCCTGATCGGTCCCATCATCCTGGCCTCGGTCGCCCTGGTGCTGCTCCTGCCGCGGGGCAGTGCCCCGTGGGTGCTGGCCGCCGTCCTGCTGGCCCTGGCCGCCGTCGCTGTCGGGGTTGCGCTGCGCTGGCTCTCCATTGAGCGCCTGTTGCGATAACGGCGCCCTGCCGCCCTGGCGCACGCGCCGGTGGCGGCCGGCCCCGCCACAGGCGGTCGACCCTCGGGAACGACGGTCAATCGGGTAAAGCGCTGGCCGGCCTAGATTGCTCATGGCCGGCGAGACGTCTCCGCTCCCTTTGGGAAAGGGTGAGGGCTCCCCGCATGTAGCATCCAGGCCGGTCCTTCAAGAAGGCGCCCGAAGCGGGCGGTGGCCCCTCGGGAACGAGCGGCCACCGCGGAGGCAGCGGGCCGGACGGCAGCGTGAGCGCTACTGCTCCTGGCGCCGGAAGCAGACCGGCAGGTCGCTGGGCATGACCTCGAACCGGCCGAGGTGAACGGAGGCCACCGCCTCGTGGCCGTTGTTTGCCAGATCGACGCAGAGGGCGCGCCCGTCGAGGCGGAAGTCGATGCCGTCGGTCCCATCCCAGGTATGGAAGTGAAAGCGGATCGTTCGGCCATCGTCGCTGGTGACGACACCATCCTGATTGTGGTGGCGGTGGTCCAGGCGCACCTCCTGCACGTCGGTGAACTGGGCGTTCTCGCCAGTGCGCAGGACGCCGGAGAAGATGTGCTCCCGGCCGCGGGTCGTGGTACGGAGGTGGATGCCATCATCGTCGTGCCACAGCCAGTAGCCCATCCCCTGCCCAGCGCTCATGTCCGGCTGGCCCTGCAGTACGGCGAACGGCAGGACGGAGCGATCAGCGATCCGCGCCACCTCGGCGGCGCCGGTCGGAGCGGCGCCGGCAACCAGGGGCCAGGCCGCGGCGGCGACGACGGCCCCCAGGCGCGCGAGCCTCGTCCAGAGCGAGCAAGCAGGCATCGTGGGATCTCCTTTCATCCAAGCCACGCGCAGCCGGCCTGACGGCCCCTGCGGGCAGCTACGAGCCGATTGGTTCTTAGGGTTGGCTTGGATGCGCGCGCTATCCACGAGAGACACGGCGCAGCGCGCCCCCCCGGTTTCACTGCCGGCGGGGACAGTGCCCCATTTCACGGCGCGTCGGAGTGCGCCTACGCCGGCGGCAGGTTGAACAGGCGTCGCGCGTTCCGCCCGAGGGCGTTGGCTAGGTCAGCGTCAGGCAGACCGGTGGCGCGCCACTTGGCCAGCTCCACCGCCAGGTTGGGCGGGTGATCGGAGCCCATCAGCATACGCTCGCTCCCGATCGCGGCCACCATGCGCTTGACCTGGTAGTACTGGCACCAAGAGGGCTCCAGATAGATGTTGGGGCACACCTGCGCCGCTACCAGGGCCTCGTCGGCGTAGGCGACGAAGCCGGCGTGCGCCAGGACGATGGGCAGGTCCGGGAACTGCTGCGCCCGCGGGATCACCAGAGACGGCAGGGCCGGCGGGGCGCCCAGACCGGTGTGGATGATCAGCGGCACGCCCAGCTCGGCGGCTGCGCGAAAGCACTTCTCGGCGCGGGGCTGGGTTGGGGCCGTGTTGTAGGACGCGGGGTGGAGCTTGAGCGCCTTGAAGCCCAGCCCGCGCACGCAGCGCCGCGCCTCGGCGTAGTAGGCCGTGTCGTCCCACAGGGGCGAGATGCTGGCCATGCCGAAGATCCGGCCCGGGTTGGCCTGCGCGAAGCGCCAGATGCGGTCGTGGACCGCTCGCTCATCCGGCTGGAGCGACTGCGGCATCACCAGGGTGGCCGCCACCCCATTCGCGGCCATGGCGGCCAGCACCTCCGCCTCGGTGGTCTCGCCCGTGCTCCCCGTCGGTGAAGGGCCCAGATGCCCGTGGGTATCGACGATGTCCATCAGCGTGTGAAGATGGTGCCTCGCACGTAGTCGGCGTCGTCGCTGGCGAGAAAGGCCAGCACGCGGGCGACGCCGTCGGGGGCGCCCAACGACGCGGCCGCCAGCGCCTCGGCCACGCTCCGCCCGGCAGCGCGGGCGGCGTCGGCCACGTTCTCCCGCTTGAGCGGCGTATCGATGCTCCCCGGACAGATGGCGTGCACGCGGATCCCGTGCGGCTCCAGGCGGGGCTGGAGGGTCATCACCAGGCCATGCACGGCCGCCTTGCTCGTGCCGTAGGCGATGGAGGAGCTTGAGCTCTTGACGCCGGCGCCGGAGGCGATGCACAGGACCACACCGCCCCCCGCGCGCTTCAGGTGCGGCATGGCGTGCTTGACGGTGAGAAACGTCCCCCGCACGTTGACGGCCTGCACCCGTTCGAAGACCTCCAGCTCCAGGTCTTCGAGGGCGACGTAGGCCCCCTGCAGGATGCCGGCGCAGGTCACGACGACGTTCAGCCGACCGTACTGCTCCACCGCGGCCATGGCCATGGCGCGGCAGTCCCCTTCCTGCGTCACGTCCGCCTTGACGAAGATGGCGTCACCCTTGCGGGCCTTGATCGCGCCGGCCGTCTCGCGCCCTTCGTCCTCCAGGACGTCGGCAATGACGACCTTGGCGCCCTGGGCAGCGAATTCTCGCGCCGTGGCCCCACCGATCCCTCTGGCGCCACCCGTAATCAGGGCCACCTTGCCTTCCAATCGACCAGCCATTGCTGCTTCCTTCAACCTTCGACTTGCCGCCGGCTCAGCCCCCACTATGTGCGCCAGCTCAGGCCGGCGCCGGCCAGCGCCGCGTCCAGGGCGCGCTTGGCCTCAGGGATTTTGTCGTCCGGCAGGTGCTCAATCAGCGCGTAACCGTCCGGATGGTACTGCTCATAGAGCCGCAGGAAGGTCTGCAGGTCGAAGATCCCTTCCCCGGGCGCGCACTCGTCCAGGTGCAGAACCAGCCGCTCCCCCAGGCACAGGTCCTTCACGTGCGCGCTGATCACGTACCGCCCCAGCTCGTCAAAGGCGCGATGCAGCAGGCCGGTGGTGTCATAGGCGTCCTGGAGCGAGCCGACCAGGTTGACCGGGTCGGCATTGTAGCGCAGGCTGGCCGACCCGACGGCCTCGATCACCTGCCGGATCCGGCGGGGCGTGTCCAGCGGAGAGACGACGTGACACTCGAGACCGATGAGCACCCCTTCGTCCTCGGCGGCGCGGCAGACCTGCCTGAGGCTATCGATCAAGCGCTCGCAGGTCGCGGCGGCGTGGTTGGCCGGGTGCGGGCGCCAATCGCCGCCGGGATGCAGGCTGCCCGGGCGGATCAGGAGAAAGACGGCATCGAGCCGGCGCGCAGCGGCGCAGGCCCGCTGGGCGAGACGCACGCCTTCGGCGCGGCGCGCCTCATCCGGATGCACCAGGGAGGGATAACGGGCATTGGCCTGCGCCACCCGCACGCCCTCGGCAGCCAGCACGTCGCGGGCGCGCACGAGCGACGCCGGCGGGCAGGAGTCGGGGTCGGCGATCATCACCGAGGCGCCGGTGAAGCCGCAGGCCCTGATCCGGCGGGCGTGCTCTGGCGTGATCTGCCCTGGGTCGCCGGGCAGCAGGCCAACCACACCTGGACGCATACTGGCAGAGGAGCATAGCTGTCCCGAGCAGGCGACGCAAGCGCGCTTGCGTCCCGCGGTGGGCGCGATGGATCCAGATGACGCCAGGACATGACCCTCGTTCCCCCTTCGCACCGGAGAGGCGGCGGTGGGCCCACCGTGGCTGACATCGTCTCCCCGTTGCCGGCCTTCCCCCTCTCCCGCATGCGGGAGAGGGGGCGGCGGGGCCCAGCCGCACCGTGGAGTGAGGCAGATGGCGGGTGCGGCGCGGCCCCGGCCGAAGGGGGTGAGGGCTGCCCTCCTCTCCCTGTGCCTGCGTCCCCTCTCCGCGTCAGAGCGGGGGCGGCGGGGCCCAGCCGCACGGTGAGGTGGAGTGGGGTAGGGGTGCGCCCTCCATCCCTGCCTTCCGCGTACGATTCTTTCCGAGGACGGCGATTGGAGGGAACGCGCGGATGGACCTGGGACTTACAGGTAAGGTGGCGCTGATAACCGGAGCGGGCGGGGGGATCGGGCGGGAGACGGCGCTCCTGCTCGGCGCCGAAGGGGCGGCCATCGCGGCGGCCGACCTGAACGTCGCGGGCGCGGAGGCCACGGCGGCGGCGGTGCAGGAGGCGGGCGCGCGGGCGATGGCGGTAGAGATGGACGTCGCTTCCGAGCAGAGCGTCCGGCAGGCGGTGGAACGGGTAGCAGCCGGCTTCGGGCCGGTAGACGTGCTGGTGAACTGCGCCGGCATCTACCGTATCGGGCCATTCACCGAGGTCGATCCGGCGTCCTGGGAGCGGCTCCTGCGCATCAACCTGACCGGCACGTACCTGACCTGCCGCGCCGTGCTGCCACGTATGATGGAGCGCCGCCGCGGCAGCGTGGTGAACGTGTCGTCGATCTCGGGGCGCACCAAGGCCACGTTGGCCGCGCCCAGCTACGTCGCCTCCAAGGCGGGCGTGATTGGCCTCACCATGTCCCTGGCGGCGCAGTGCGCCCCGTACGGCGTGCGCGTCAATGCCGTGGCGCCCGGGCCGACGGATACGGACATGATCCGCACGCTGCCGCCGGACCTCCAGGAGCGTCTGATCGCCACCATCCCCATGGGCCGGCTGGCCAGCGCGCGGGAGATCGCCCAGGCCATCGCCTTCCTGGCCTCCGACGCCGCGTCCTTCATCACCGGCGAGACGCTCAACGTCAACGGCGGTGCCTTCATGATCTGACGGCGCGTGCCGCGCAGGTGGAGAGCGCTGCTGCCCCGCCGCCCGCAGCGCCGGTTCTGGCGCGCGTCCCGCGCACCGCGGACGGCGCTCGCCAGCGGGTGCGGCGCCGCACCAGCGATCCCGCATCGAGAGAACGCTACCGGCAGAACGCTACAATGATGCTGGGTCCGGGTGGCTGCCTGGCCGGCGTGCCGCACGCTCGCCATGCGCCCTGCCCCCGTCGACCCGGCCGTCGAGGTGCGGCCACACATGCTCACCCGTCCACGGCGGGTCCCTGGATGCGCCCGGGCGCCCGCCGGTCCATCACTTCGTTGGGAGGAGTTGCCATGCCGATCTACGAATACTGGTGCGATGCCTGCGGCAAGGAGTTTGAGCAGATGCGGCCGATGAGCCAGGCCTCCGAGCCGGCGACCTGCCCGACATGCGGGGCGTCGTGCCAGAAGCTGCCGTCCGTCTTCGCCAGCAAGGCCGACTACACCATCAAGGTGCCGCGCAGCGGTGCCTTCCGCCAGCGCCAGAAGGCGTCGGCGGCCGCACAGCAGGCGTAGCCGGCCGCGCTGCGCCGCGTCGGCCGGAGCGACTGCGGGCCGGCGTCCCGCGGCGCAGCCAACGCCAACTGCGCGGCCAGAAGACGTCTGGCACCTGTCCCAGCAAAGAGAACGGTCAATGAGCTTCTGGCCGCCGGCGTAGACCGCTCCCGAGAGCCGCGCCGTGCCGTGGCTCTCGGGATCCAGGGCCCCGGAAGCTCCAGGGTCGGAGCCACGTGAAGCGCACCGTCACATGGAGCATGGAGAGAGGCCATGGATCTAGGACTGGCCGGCAAGGTCGCAATCGTGACGGGGGCGAGCCGCGGCATCGGGCGCGCGATTGCGCTGGGACTGGCAGCCGAGGGCTGCCGCGTGGCCATCGCCGCACGGGGCGAGGAGGCGTTGCAGGCCGTGGCGCGCGAGATCGAGGCGGCGGGCGCCCAGGCGCTGGCGGTGGCCGGCGATCTGACGCTGCCCGGCAGCGTTGAGCGCCTGGTGGCCCGCACAGCCGAGACCTTCGGCGGGATCGACATCCTGATCAATAACCTGGGCGGCAGCGGCCCGGCGAACAAGCCGTTCCTGGAGACCGAGCCGAAGGACTGGCGGGGGGTGGTGGCGCTCAACCTCTACCCGGCCGTCGAGGCCAGCCGCCTGGTGGTGCCGCACTTCCGGCGCCGCGGTGGGGGCTGCATCGTCATCATCTCCTCCATCTGGGGCCGCGAGGCGGGCGGGTATGCCGGCTACAATGCCATGAAGTCGGCCCTGAACAGCCTGTCCAAGGCCCTGGCGCGGGAGTTGGCGCCGGAGAACGTGCGGGTGAACGCGGTCGCCCCTGGCTCAATCCTCTTTCCCGGCGGGAGCTGGGACCGGCGCCGGCAGGCCGACCCCGAGGGCATCGCCGACTTCGTAAGGCGTGAGCTGCCCTTCGGCCGCTTTGGACGGCCGGAGGAGGTGGCGAACATGGTGGTCTTCCTCTGCTCGGACCGCGCGAGCTGGGTCAGCGGCGCCTGCATCCCCGTGGATGGCTGCCAGGGCCGCTCGAACATTTGACGTATGGACGTATGGGCAACAGCTCCATCTCTCTTGGGGCGAGGGCCCCATTGACAAGAAGGGCGGCCTAACCGCAGACCCTCAACGGGGCCTCCGGTGGGACTGCAGACGGTCTGCAGGCGCGGCGCCGGGCGGCCCAGGGCAGAGACCGATGCGCATTGGCCGGTACGAGCTCACCTGGGGCCGGCGCACGTACGTGATGGGCATTATCAACACCTCGCCCGATTCCTTCGCCGGCGATGCGGTGACCAGCCCGCCGGCAGCCCTGGCGCTGGGCCGCCGCCTGGTGGACGAGGGGGCCGATCTCCTGGACGTGGGAGGGGCGTCGACCCGCCCGGGGGCGCCGCCGGTCGATCCCGAGGAAGAGCTGGGGCGGGTGGTCCCCGCCATCCTAGCCCTGGCCGCGGTCGTGCGCGTACCAATCTCCGTGGACACCACACGCGCGGCCGTGGCGCGGGCCGCCCTCGCCGCCGGCGCCTTGATCGTGAACGACGTATCAGGGCTGATGGCGGACCGGGAGATGGCATCCACCGTCGCCGCGCACGGGGCGGGGATCGTCCTGATGGCCAACCACCGCTCTCCGCTGGCGCCGGCGCCCGCCGGCCCGCCGGACACGTCTGACATCGTGCAGGCGACGCGCGCCCGCTGGCAGGCCAGCCTCCAGGTGGCGCTGGGCGCGGGCATCGCGCCGGACCGCATCATCCTCGATCCGGGGCTGGGCTACGGGCTGCGGCCGCAGCGCAGCCTGGAGCTGCTGCGGCGCCTGCGCGAGCTGCGCCTGCCCGACTACCCGCTCCTGGTCGGCCCCTCGCGCAAGGGGTTCATCGGCCACGCCCTCGGCGGGTTGCCGGTGGAGGAGCGCCTGGAAGGGAGCCTGGCGGCGGCCGTGCTGGCCATCGCCGGCGGGGCGGACATCGTGCGCGTCCACGACGTGCGCGCCACGGCGCGGGCACGGCTGGTGGCAGACGCCATCTGCCGGCCACCGGCGCCTTGACGGCGCAGCCAAACGCCAGTATCGTATCATCGCACGATATAAGGCGCGGTGATGATCCCGGCACGGGCCGCCCGCAGGGCATCGGTACCGGCGCACAAGACAGAGGGAAGACGGTCATCCATCACGCCCGCCACGAGGAGGCTCAACTGATGGCACGAGCGGCGGACACGGCGGCGCACAGGGGGGACGCGAGAGCCAGTGACCTGCCGTCTGGTACCACGCCTGCCCTCATCCTCTCGGTCCTTGCGGATGGCCCGTTGCATGGCTACGGGCTGGCCAAGGAGATCGAGCGCCGGAGCGGTGGCTTCTTCACCGGAAGCTGGGGGTCGCTCTATCCCGCGCTGCAGCGACTGGAGCAGGATGGGCTGATCGAGGGGTCGTGGGAGCCGTACCCGCCCCAGGGCCGGCGCCGGCGCCGCGTCTACCGGCTCACGGCCCGCGGCCAGAGCGCGGCGCGCCAGGCGGCCGGGCGCTGGCGCCAGTTCGCGCTACGCATCCTGCAAGTGATTGGCTATGCCGACGACCTGCCGCCGGCCACGGCCGCAGGGTCTGTACGATCCGCACCATGATCGCCGCCCCGACCAGTGATACCTGGCCGGCGCCGCCGGTGTTTCCGCCCCGCCGGCAAGCCATGCGCTCCGCGAGCCTGATCGACGAGTATCTCGCGGCCCTGGAACAGTCCCTGGCCGGCCAGATCGACCCGGCCCTGGAGGCCGACGGCATCATCACGCCCCTGGGCGCCGTGGCCCGCGCCGCCATCGTGGAGGCCATCGGCGCTGACCTGGAGGCCGCGGTGCGCGATCTGATGCTGTCGGGCCTGGCGCGCCAGGAGGCCGAGGCCCGTGCCATCGCCAGGCTGGGGCCGGCGCCGCAGCTAGGCCGCGACCTGCTGGTCGCGCGCCGCCGGCGGGCGGTGGAGGCCTGGCAGCGCGGGAGCGACTCCATCTGGTGGTGGACCGAGCCCCTCGTCCCCGTGGTGGTGGCGATCCTGGCCGTCTTTATGGCGGCGATTGCGCCCACGGTGGCGGTGATCGCTGGCATGGCCGCCGAGCCCCACCTGGGGCCGCTGGCCGTGGCCGTGGTACCCCTGGTCATGGGCCTCGTCGGCTGGATGGCCGGCTCGCTGGCGCCGCACATCGGCGAGCCCCCGTCGTCGCGCTAAGCGCCCGCGCGCCCCCGTTCATAGGCAGGGTGGCGGACCTGCCTCACCGCGGCGAGCCGCCGTCGCGGTAAGGGCCGCCGTCTCGCCCATCGGGCGGCCTGGTGGCGCCGGCCGGGGCCATGCCGGCGCCAGCCAGCCCTGGCCCGTCACCGGTCCCTGCCAAACGGCCCAGGATCGGGCTCCGGGCGCACCTCCATCCCGGACCGGTCAGGATCGAGCTCATGGCGCACCTCCACTCCGCGGTGGTGCGGGAGCGCCCCCGCCAGGTCCTGCGCCGCTGCGAACGCTGCCGCCGGGGCATCCCGCCGGACGTGGAGCGTGACCCGGCCCAGATCGACGCGGACGCGCTCCGTGGCCGCCAGCAGGAGCGGGTTCGCCCGCACCCAGCGCCGCGCGGCGGCCGCCAGCTCCTCGTCGCTCAGCAGGCGGTTTTTCGCCTCCCAGATGCCGGGGGTGGTGCGCGCCAGGCGCTCCGCCACGACCTTCGCCCCCACCGTGCGTACCCAGCCGGCCAGGAACGCCACGCCGTGCACGACCAGCGCGCTGATCTCCCCATCGGCCGTAAGCGGGTCATCCCGCAAGGCCTGGCGAAGGGAGGCCAGCGCTGCGGCGTCATCGACCTGGGGAGGGAGCGTGACCGGCTGCGGGTCAGGGGTGAGGCGCCCCATGGTGCGCCGGTACACGCCGGTACGGGCCAGCGCCGCCCAGGTCAGCTGGAGCCGGTGCCAGCGGAGACCCGCCGCCGCGTCCTCCTCCGTCGACGCCACCTGGGTGACCAGCACGGACGCGTACGTGCCGGGGGAGAACGCCCGCTCGATCAGCAGACGGTCGCCCCCCCGCGCCGCCAGCACGCTCTCGATCTTGCCGGCCGGCCGGGGCGGGTCGTCGGCGGTAAGGACCGGATCCCCGGGGGCGAACGGGCCGCGCCCCGCCGGCGCTTCACGCGGTGCCCTGGCGTCCATCACGATGCCATGCGGTGCGCCGCTGCTCCGCCTGTGGCCCTCTGCCGACAGCCTCTCCAGCGTGCGGCGGTTTCGGCGGCGCCGGCCCCGCGCCGGAGGCGCGTCCGCGGTCTGCTGCCGGCGCTCCTTCCAGGGTGAGCTAGAATTGCGTGGGCAGCCGGCAGGACCGTGGGCGCGCAGGCGAGCCCAGGATAGGCGCCGCCCGATGGTCGCGGCCGTGCCCGAGCAAGACCCGTGGAGAAGAGTAGCAGTGACGGAGAAGACACAGCCAAAGATCGTCGCCTATCTCAAGCCGGTGTGCGGCTGGAGCAACGGCGTGCGCGCCGTGCTCCAGAAGTATGGCCTGGAATACGAGGACAAGGACATCATCAACGACCGCGCCAACTACAGCGAGATGGTACGCAAGAGCGGCCAGCCCCTGTCGCCGTGTGTCGAGATCGACGGGGTGATGCTGGCCGACGTCTCCGGCGAGGAGGTCGAGCAGTACCTGATCGAGAAAGGCTACGTCAAGGCGCCGACGGGGAGTCTGACCTAACCCCCTGGCCCCCTTCCCCACGGGGGAAGGGGGAACGCTGGGGTGGCGCTGTACCAGAGCGGGCTCCCGGCGGGGTACGACCGCGGCTAGCCTGGAGTATTCGCGGCTGGCGAGGGGTTCCCTCATCCGTTGGGACGCGGGCCCGCCAAGCGGGCAAGGGTAAGGGCTCCACGCATGAAGAATCGGTCATGCTCCTGCGGAGCGCCAGCGCGGCATGGAAGGGCCAGCCATCTCCACAGGAACCCGAGCTAAGTAGGTGCTGGTACGTTCGTGCGGGACAGGACTGCCGCGCAGCGATGGACAGGGCGGCGCGAACATACCAGCGGATACTTAGCCGGCAGGAACGAACGCCAGCGTTCCCCCTTCCCCCGTGGGGAAGGGGGCCAGGGGGGTAGGTTCGTGGATCGCAGCAATGTCGTCATCGGCGCCAGGGTCGATCCGGCGAAGCTCGAGCGGGCGAAGCGCCTCCGCCGTGACATGACGCCCGCCGAACACTTGCTGTGGCGGGCGCTCCGCACGAACCGGCTGGCCGGCGCGCATTTTCGGCGCCAGCAGGTCATCGCGGGCTTCATCGCCGACTTCTACTGCCACGCCGCGCGGCTCGTAATCGAGCTGGACGGCGGCGTCCACGCCTCCCGGGGCGAGTACGACGCGGAGCGGGACGGGGTGCTCGCCGCCCACGGCCTGCGCGTCGTCCGCTTCACGAACGACGAGGTCCGGCGCGACCTGCCGGCGGTGCTCACGCGGATCGAAGCCGCCGTAAATGAGCGTCGAGCACTGAGCCGCCAACGCCGCCACGGCTAAACACAGCCGCGTGCGTATCCTGGCACAGAGCCGCCCCAGCGTTCCCCCTTCCCCCGTGGGGAAGGGGGCCAGGGGGTTAGGTCCACCCGGCTGCCACGCCTTCCTTGCGCGCCTCGGCGATCTGCTCCAGGTAGCCGCTGGCCAGGAAGCCGCCCAGCGGATCATCGGGATTGGGGCAGCCCAGTTCTTCCCGCACCTGCGCCAGCAGCGGCCGCACGTCCGTCTCATACGCTTCTACCAGCAGGCTATTCGCGCCGACTACGTCACAGGCGCGCTGGCGCTCGCGCAGCGCCGCACGGTCGACCAGCAGGGCTTTGGCCAGAGCGGTGTGGACGTTGAGCACGCTGCGGATCATGGCCGGGATCTTCCGCTCGACGTTGTGGCTCTGGTCCAGCATGTACGCCACCGCCCGGGCGCAGGTGCGGGTGGTCTCTCGCCCGGACTGCTCGGCGGCCACCAGCTCGCAGAAGATCAGAAAGAGCTCGTACGGATTGATCGAGCCGACCATCAGATCGTCATCGGCGTACTTGCGGTTGTTGAAGTGGAACCCGCCCAGCCGGCCTTCGTCCAGCAGCACGGCCACGATCTGCTCCACGTTGGCGCCCGGCAGGTGGTGGCCCAGGTCCACCAGCACCTGCGCCTGCGGGCCCAGCTTCTGGCACGTGGCCAGCGAGATGCCCCAGTCAAAGAGGTCGGTGGCGTAGAAGGCCGGCTCGAAGGGCTTGTATTCGAGCATCATCCGCATGTTCGCCGGCAGCGCGCGGTATACCTCGCTGAGCACCTCTTCCATACGGTGCTTGCGCTCGCGGAAGTCGTCCTGCCCCGGATAGTTGGTCCCGTCGGCGAACCACAGCGAGAGCACCGTTGACCCCGTCTGCTTGGCGATCTCGATGCACTCCAGCATGGCGTCGGTGGCCTTGCGCCGCACGCGGGGATCGGGGTGGCACATGGAGCCGAACTTGTAGTCCTCGTCCTGGAAGACGTTCGGGTTGACCGCCCCGACGCGGAGCCCCAGGCGCTGGGCATGGTCCCGCAGCGCGCCATAGTCGTCCACCTTGTCCCACGGGATGTGGATGGCGACCGATGGGCAGATACCGGTGTACTTATGGACCTGCGCCGCGTCTTCGAACTTTTCGAAGGGGTTGCGGGGCACGCCCGGCTGGCCAAAGACGCGGAAGCGCGTGCCGCTGTTGCCGTAGCCCCAGGATGGGGTCTCCACTGCCTGGCGCTTCAGGCGCCGTTTCACGGCCTCCACGTCCACGCCGCGCGCGCTCAGTGTGTCGGCCAGCATGCGGTACTGTTCTGCCGTAGCTATCGAGACCATGCCTGCCTCCGTTGCGTCTCCGGGTCGCGTCTATGTGATGAGGCTACCTACCGCCGCACGGTCGGGCCGCCGGCGGACTGCCGGCGCTGCGCCTCGCGGTGGCGTCCCTGGTGTGATGAGGCTACTCGCCGCGGCGCCGCCGGCGCAACCCCGGCGGCGCGCGTGGCTGCTCACGCTCGGACTGCTGGCCGCAGGCTGCGCCCGGCGCGAGGCCGCCGGCGCCCGCAACGGGGCTCGGGCGCCGACCGAAGAGCGGCCGTCGCGATTCTTCCTCGCCGTTGAGATCGTCCGGCATGCCCGCGTGCCGGCGCGGGAGACGGCCGTGGCCGTGAGCGCCTGCCAGTGGCACGTGAGCCCCTCGGGGGCGCTCTACGGCGACCACTGGGGCTGGTGTGAAGACTTCAAGGTCCTGCCTCCCGACTCGCCCGGCTATCTCGTAATCACCACGCTGCTAACCGGCGGCGCTGTGGGCGGTTTTAGCTCGCTGGCCATCCTCCCTCCGCTTCCTGCGGAGGTTGACCTCGACGGCATGGCGCTGCGGCTGGACGAGGTCGATGGGCGCCTGGAGATTACGTTCCGCGGCCGCCGGCACCTGCTGGCGCCGCGCCAGGGAACAGAGATTGGCGCGGCGCCGGCCTGGATCCAGCCGCCGGAGGATACGGGACACTTCGATCCCGGCTTTGGCGAGGCGCTGCCGGCCGACGTGGTCTATCAGGCCATCTATCACGGGCGGCTGGATGCGCGGCGTCTTGCCGGTCGGCAGGGATCAGGACTTCCTGCTCCGTGACATGTCGACGCCATCCGGCAGGCGGCGGGCAGGACTTACTTTCCGGCGCGCTGGCGCTGCACGTCCGTCACCCGCCTGGCGATCTCCCGCATAGTGGTGCTGACGTTCTCTTTGTTGTCCCGTACGGCGGTGTTGTAGGCCGGATCAATGATGTCCGTCGCATCCTTGTGGAACCGGAAGAACTGCTCCGGCTCGGCGTACTTCTGCTTGACAGCGTCGGTGAAGGCCTTCAGGTTCTTATTCGCCAGCTGCGGGTAGGCCTTGCTGATGAGCGAGACCCACTTGTCCTGCTGGGAGATGCGTGCGGGCGTGAGACCCACGACCCCCATCATGATCTCGTACCAGTCGTCGCCCTGGAGCCACTTCATGAACTCCCAGGCCTCGTCTGGCTGCTTGGACCCCTGCCAGATGCCCCAGCCGTCGGTGGTCGCACGGGTTGAGCGCCGCACTTTCTTGGGCAGTGGGGCCACGTCCCACTCCACGCCGGGCGGTACCTCCAGGGCCATTGGCGCAAGGCGCCATGAGCCTTCGATGAAGGTAGCGATCTTGCCGGTGGCAAACCGCTCGGTCACGTTCTTGCCATACGTCGCTGACTCAGGGAACTGGATGGCCGTGTGGTCCTTCCACATGCGCTCATTGATCCAGGTCCAGGCCTCGATGGCGGCCGGCTGGTCGAGCACGCAGACGGTGTCGTCCCTGGGGTCCACCATGTTGGCGTCATTCTGGCGGATGAGCATCAGCGAGCGGGAGCGATTGAGCGTGAGCAGTTCCGCACCGAATCGGTCGGGCGGGATGGTCAGCCGGCGCATCGCCTCCTGCCACTTGGCCCAATCCCAGCTCTCGTCCGGCGGGTTCACGCCCCGCTCGCGGAACCACGCCTTGTTGTAGTAGAGCGCCATCGTGCCCAGATACATGGGCAACGAGAACTGCCCGGTCTCCTTCAGCCAGAAGGCCTTGTAGTGGCTCTCGACGTAATCGCTGATCTGCTGCGGGCGCAGGTCGCGCTTGATCAGCGGGTCCAGCCCAAGAAACTGCCCGCGCACGGCGCGATCGCGCCAGGCGGCGCCGTTGCCCCCGAACACGTCCGGCCCATCCCCTGCGGCGATCATCGTATCGATCTTGGCGCCGAAGCTGTCGTAGATCTCAGGAGAGATCTGCACCGTCACATGTGGACGTTGCTTCTGGTACAGCGCGACGCCCTTGTTGGCCCCGTCAACGATCGCCTGGCCCTCTCCGTCATAGGGGCTCCAGCGCACCGTGACTGGCTTCTTACCGGCCGCCGGGACTTGCTGCCCCGCGCCGCCCCCGCCGGACCCGCCGCAGGCGGCCAGGATCACGCCGGCCGCAGCGACGCTCAGCCTGGCAACAATCCCGCGGCGCGTCTCTCCTGCGCCACCACGCTGCTCACCTTCCATGTATCGACCTCCTCCGCGATGTGGCTCATTATCGCCCCCGCGCCGGCTCGCGGCAACTCCGCCGCCGAACTGGGACGTGCGCAAAAGACCCGGATGGCGCCATGCACCTGCAGGGAAGGTCCTTCGTAGATGCAGCTTCCGGCGCGTCTTCGAAGGACTGTGGTTCTAGAGCATAGGCCTAGGCCCTCGTTCCCCCTCTCCGCGTCTCCGCGTCCCCGCGTCGGGGGGGACGCCAGGGCCGCCATGGGCAAGAGCCTCTCCCCGTGGCCGTCGTCGCCTCTCTCCGTGTCGGAGGGGGCGGCAGGGCCAAGCCGCACGGTGGGGCGGCGTGGGGCAGGGGTGCGGCGCGGCCCCGACCGAAGGGGGTGAGGTCCCTCGTCCTCTCCCGGCCCGCCGCGGCCAATGCGGAAGTGCTGCGCGCAGCCGCTGAACTGCTTGGCCATGGAGGCCAGTGGTGTCGCCCCGTGGCACAGGCTCTACGCCGGGGCGGCGCGGTGCTGCGGCCAGTCCATGTCGAAGATGAGCTCCATGTCCGCCCACCACTGATCGGCGGGGGCCTCGGGGGCCCGCTCCTGCAGCGTCTTCATCAGGTGCTCCCATTCCTGCACGCGCGGGTGTGCCTCGTAGCGGGCCATGCTCCGCTGCGGGTCGAAGTCGTCGGTGGTGGTCATGTGCATGAACAGGCGCCGTCCTAGGAGGTAGATCTGCATGCCGGTAATGCCGGCGGCGCGTAGCTGCGCCAGCACCTCCGGCCAGACCTGCCGGTGGTAGCGCTTGTAGGCCTCAATCTTCTCCGGATCATCCTGGAGCAGCAGGGTCTTGCCGTAGGTCTTCATGCTGGTGGCCTTTCCTTGCTGTGGGTAGCTGCTCAGCCCCCGGACGGTAGCCGCAGCAACGCGCAACCGCGCCAGGCTGGGCCGCTCCAGCCGCAGGGTATGCGCCTGGGCCGCCGCGCGGCCGCTCGGCCGGCGGCCGCGCGTGCCTGGGTAGCGTTCCTCCTGGCGCACGCCGCGCCCGCCGGCCGGCGGCCCAGCTACGGGCGTCGCGGGCCGAGCGGGATGGGCCGGATGCCGGGGGCATTGTCGGGGGAATGGTCCGGCTCTGCGACGTAGACGGCGGCGCCGTCCACGACGACAGTCGCCGTGGGGCTGACCGCGGCCGCGCGCCGTCTGGCCTCGGCCATGGCGATCCGCTCACGGTTCCAGACCACCTCACTGGCGCCCGTCTGCTCTAGCCGGCGCAGGTAGGGCTCAAGCTGCCAGGGTTCCAGGCGCTCGACCTCTCCCGACGCGCTTCCTGCCATCGCTCTTGCTCACTCCACCTTACGGTACCATGGAGCAGGGGAGCCGGACATGCCCAACCACATCATTGTCTCGACCCTCGGCTGGTCAAAGCAACCGCTGGAGCAGGCCCTGGCAGCCATCGCCGCCCTGGACTTTGGCCAGGCGGACCTGGCCGTGATCGAGGGCTGTGCCCACCTCAACCCATCTGAGCTGGCCGGCGGGGGCCCGGCTCACGTCCAGCGCGAGGCGGAGCGCATCCTGGAGCTGATCCGGCGCCACGCGATGAAGCGCGTCTCTGCGCTGAACGTCGGCTTTGGCGTGACCACCCCGGCGGAGCAGATGCGCCAGCTCGCCGCCGTGTGCGACCTGGCCGCCGCGCTGGAGGTGCCGGTGATCACGATCGGCGCCGCCCGGCGCGGGACGCCGCTTGAAGACGAGGTGGAGCGGCTCAGCGTTCTCCTGCCCGTGGCGCGCGACCGAGGGGTGCAGCTGACGGTGGAGACGCACGTGAACCAGGTCACCGAGATCCCCGCCGTGGCGGTGCAGCTCTGCGAGCGGGTGGAGGGCCTGGGACTGACGCTCGACGCCAGCCACCTCTACGCCGGGCCCAATCAGGGGGCCGACTTCTCGGCCGTGATCCCCTTCGTCCGCCACGTACATCTGCGGGACGCCGGACCCGACCCGGCACAGATCCAGGTGCCGGCCGGCACCGGACTGGTGGACTTCGGCTGGATCGTCCGCCAGCTTCATGCCGCGGGGTACAGCGGGAAATTCGCCATCGAATACATGGATTCGATCCCCATCGTGGCCCGCAGCGGCGAGCCAACCGACGTCCCGTCCAACGTCATCCGCATGCGCGACCTGTTCGTCGCCGAGGAGCGGGCGGCGGGGATCGTCCGCGCCCAGCCGGCGCCGGCGGCCGGGTAGCCAGTTCCCTTTGGGCCAGGACGCCGCTTGGGCGAAGGGCCGAGTGGCGCGTAGCGAGTGGCGCGTAGCGAGGGACGAGGAGGGAGGCTGCGAGTGTGCCCAGGATGCCCACGGGTGCCGGGGTGGGCGGAGGGAGAGGGACAGGTCGCCGGCGGGACTACGCTGTCCTGTGTCATTAGGCACGAGCGACGGGCCGGGCGGCCGGACCATTCCGTCGGAATGCAGGCAACCGGCACGGATTGGCGGCCCGCGGGGGCTGAGCCTGGCGGCTACCGTTAGGGCGAGCGCGTGGCGGTGGGGGCCGGCTGGATGGCCTTCTCCAGGTCGATCTTCAGCACGCGCGCCACGTTGCGCAGCGGGTCGTACTCCCGGTCGTCCCCCAGCGCGAGGCTGTCGTTACCGATGCCGTCCTTGAGCGCCTTTCTGCCCTCAGGCGTCGCCACCACCTTGAGCAGGCCATTCTGGAGCTTGGTGAACACCTCCCGCGGCAGGCCCTTCCGCGCGGCGACGTTGTCGTTGGGGATCTCCGCCGTCTTCACCAGCACGCGAATGTCCTTCTTCACGTCGGGGAACGTCGTCTTCTCCACGCGGTCGAGGATGTCGATGTAGATCGCGCCGGCCTCGACCTGCCCGCCCAGCACCGCGGCCACCACCTTATCGTGGCTGCCGGCAAAGACCACGTCAGCGAAGAAGGCCCTGGGATCGGTGATACCCTGCTTGATCAGGTAGTCCAGTGGATAGAGATAGCCGGACGCCGACGTCGGATCGGTAAAGGCGAACCGCTTCCCCTTCAAGTCCTGCACGCTCTTGTAGGGCGAGTCCGCACGCACGATGATCCCGCCGTCATAGGTGCGCCTCGGCTGCCCGTTCTTGTCGAAGGTGATGGAGATGGCCAGCATCTGGGCCCCATACTTCTGGTTGGCGATGACGTAGGCCAGGGGCCCCATCCAGGCCACGTCCACCTTATTGGCGCCCATGGCCTCGATCACGGCGGCGTAGCTGGTCGGCACGCTCGTCTCGAACCGGAAGCCGGTCTCCTTCTCCACCAGGCTGACGAACGGGCGCATGTTCTCGATGAGCTTATGCGCTTCGGCGTGGGGCACGAAGGCCATCTTGAGGGGGGCCGTGACGCCGGCGCCACCGCCGGCCCCTGCGCCAGCGCAGGCGGCGGCCAGACCCCCGCCGGCGACGCTCAGCCCGAGCAGCGCGCGCCGCGTGAGCGCCCCCGCGGCGCCGGATGACATGTGGAGCGACGGACCCATCTCCGTACCTCCTCGCCCTTAGTTCTCGCCCTGATCTCGTGCTTGCCATCCTGAGTGTAGCGACCCGCACACGCTGCCTCAGGCGCGGGTCTCAAGCACGGGCCGCTCGCCTGGCCAGGCGCTTTCGCGCCGAGTGCGCCTCCTCCTCAACGATCTCCAGATAGTCGGCGGCGAGCGCCGGCGGCAGGCCGGTCTCTTCGCAGATCTGGGACAGCGAGGCGCCACGCTCCTGCAGGGCACGGACCTGGTGGAACAGGCGCAGGGAGTGCTCTGCCTCCTCCAGGATGTAGCCGGCCTGCGCCGCCAGCGAGCGCCAGTCTTTGCCGGCTTCGTGCCACTCGATGATCTCGCGGCGGCGCCAGCCTTCGATGCACCAGTCGATGTGCTCCTGGTCGCAGGCCTGCGGGCTGGCCTGGCCGGACCGGATCTGGTCCACCAGATCGTCCACGCGCTCGATGGGGCGGGCCAGGCGCGTGTAGAAGCTATGCACCCAGATGGGGCGGTGGCTGTCCGAGCTGGCCACCGCTACCTTGCCCTGCCGCCGCACGTATTCCCAGGAGAGGCGGTCCAGCGTCTCCCGCAGGTGGGGCGTCTTCTTGATCAGATCGCCGCCATTCCAGACCTCCACCGCATCGATGCGCTCAGGCAGGTCCGGCAGCTCATCGACCCGCAGCCGGCCGTTAGTCCCGTGCACGTGTCCACGGTAGGGATGGGCCTGGATGGCCACCCAGTGCTCAGGGATGTGGCGGGGGAACGGGCTGTGCTTGCGCCAGCCCCAGTCCTGCTCGACGCCCCGGCCGAAGACGATCACGTGCCCAAAGTCGGCGGTCGAGAGCTCCATGCCCACCAGGACCAGCAGGTCGTCGCCGGTTCGCGCGGCCAGGTCGCGCACGGCGACGGCGCCGGCGGCGGTGTCGTGATCGGTCACGGCCACGACCCGCCGGCCCGCGGCGCGGGCTAGCTCCAGCACCCGTCGATGCGTAGTAAAGCCGCAGTCGGAGGTCACCGTATGGACATGCAGGTCGACGTCTTGCTTCGCCAATCCGTTTGGTGTCGCCGCCGGAGGTGGGGGCGCGTGCGCCGGCCGCGCCCCGGCTGGCCCGCTAGCCGTCGTTTCGGTCATGGCGCGGCTGATCAGAGATCCGTTCGAGCTGGTCAACTTCTTCTTCGCGTCCCTCTTTGGTGAGTGAGGTCTGGCGCAGGCGCCTCAGCCGCCGGCGCTTGCGCGTCAGCGGCGCCCCTACCCGTAATGGTAGCTGTGGCGCGGGGCCCGCACTGATCCCGGTCTCCCCTCTGGCGCGGCCGGGGGCGTGGGGCAGTGCGCCCGGCGCCTCCGCCAGCGAGGCGTCGCGGGCCGGCTGCTGCCCTGTGGCGATGGCCTGCTCCGCGGGCGCTGTGGTCCGCCGCTCGCGCCGCAGGCGGCGGGCCACGGCGCGCCCCAGCATCGGCTGCATCCGCTCCACGTCTTTGAGCAGGCGCAGCACGGTAAAGCCAATCACGGCACAGCCGCCCGCCAGGACGTAGAGCCCGAAGCCGCAGAGCATGCCGATATAGGCGGCGACCCAGATGCTGGCGGCGGTGGTCAAGCCGCGGATGACCCCTTCCTTGACGCTGCTCCGCCAGATGGTGCCGGCGCCGATAAAGCCGATGCCGGTCACGATCTGCGCGGCCACGCGCCCCGCATCCTGTACCGTGCCGAAGGCGGCCACGCCGTGGATGCCCGCGATGGTGAAGGCGGCGGCGCCGAGTGACACCAGCATGTGCGTGCGCAGGCCGGCCGGGTAGCCGCGCAACTCGCGTTCCAGCCCCAGCACGCTGCCCAGCAGCGCGGAGAGCGCTAGCTGCGCCACCATCTGGAGCTGTTGCAGGTTGTTGGGAAGCTCCTGCATCTCCGCAAGCAGTATAGGCAGAGACGCGTTTTCCGGCCACCCAGCGCCGTGTTAGAGTGGGTAACAGAAGGCCGGCAGGCCGGCGCAGCCTGCGACCAGCGTCGACTGAACCCTCGGAGCGGGCCGCTGGGGACTGACAGGGGACGCCACCGCGCCGGCCGGGCAGCGAGTGGACCGGTGGACCTGACGGAGACGCCCCTGGCAGCGCTGATCGCCTCCGCGGCGTTCGTCGCCTTGGCCCTGGCCGCCCTTGCTGCCGCCCTGTACAAGCTCGAGTTCAGTAAGGCGGCGCGCCGCCGGCGGCGCCTGCACGAGGCGCTGGCCCGCGCCGAACGCGCCCGCGCCGCCAGCAAGGCGGGGACGGCGCCCGGCTCACCGCTGACGCCGGACGAGGTCAGGCGCCTGCAGGCCTTCCGCACCCGCGCCCGCATGATGGTCGATGAGCCGCTGACGCCGCTGCCGTGGCACCGCAAGCTCCGCCTGCTCTGGCGGGACGGCTACTCGGGGTGGATCCTGGCGGCCCTGGTGGGCGCGTTCAGCATGGCCACGCACTTCGGCGCCTTCTGGCTGATTGCCGGCGGGGGGTGGCTGGGCGCCACGCTGATCACGCTGCTCTCCACCATCCTGATGGTGGCCGCCTGCTTCTGGGTCTTGATCGGGCTGGTCGCGCCGGATTAGCCTGGATCATTCCTGGCCGGCAAGGAGCCCTCTCTCCCCTTGGGGGAGTTCCCTCGCCCTATGGGAGAGGGCGAGGGTGTCTTGCGGCTGCAGCCTGGGTGCAGGAGCATTCCCTCTCCCATGGCGAGACGGCTCCTTTAATCCTGTCTCCCCATGGGAGAGGGAGAGGGCGCCAGGGCCTACCCTTGAATGCCTGCCGCTGCCCCGTCTCCCCATGGGAGAGGGTGAGGGCTCCCGAATAACGGGTCAGGGGAGCCGAACGGACGGGCGTGATCCGCGCGGTCTCACCATCAGCGGAGGTCGCAGGGCTCGCCCGGTACCCGGCGTGCATCGTCTTCCGCCTTGCCGGCGGGGACGGGCGCAGGGCCGGCGTCGCCGGCTGCCAGCTCAAGCTGGCGGTGAAAGCCCGCCATCCGCTCGCGCCGCACCTCGTCCACGATCACGGCCAGCGCCGCTACCAGCGGCACGGCGAGGATGGTGCCGGCAATCCCCATCAGCTCCGCCCCGGCCAGCAAGGCCAGCATCACCACCAGGGGATGCAGCGAGACGGCTCGCTCCATCACCTTAGGCACGACCAGATTGTTCTCGAGCTGCTGCACGATGATGTACAGGACGATGGTGAGCACGCCCTTGACCGGCGACTGGAAGAAGGCGATGATCACCGCGGGGATGGCGCTCACGATCGGGCCAACCATGGGTACAGCCTCGCCCACGGCCGCGATCAGGGCCAGGAGCACGGCGTAGCGCACGTCCAGGAGCAGGAGGCCGATCAGGGTCAGGCCGCCGATGATGGCGCTGAGCATGATCTGCCCGCGCAGCCAGCCGCCCAGCCGGTCGCCGATGCGCGCCGCCACGTCGTGCGCCTGGGCCTGCCGCGCGGGCGGGAGAAAGGAGATCAGGTAGCGCAGGATGCGCTCGCTGTCTACGGTCATGTACAGGGCCAGAAACAGGATGAATAGCCCGTTGAGCGCGCCACCCAGCACCCCCACGGCGATGCGCACCACGGCCAGCGCCTGGCCGGTGAGAGTGGCCACCTCCGTGGCGCCGAGCGCCAGCCCTGAGAGCAGATTGCGGTCCAGCCCGAACGTGGCCAGGAACGGAAAGCGCTCCGGCAGGCCCTCCACAAAGGCTCGGAAGTCGGCCGCATACCTGGGGAGGCGCATCACCAGGTCCTCGATCTCCATCACCAAGGGCGGGATCAGCAGCGAGAACAGGAGCGCAATGGTCAGGAACAGCGTCAGATAGAGCAGCAGCACGACCAGCGCGCGGGGAGGCGTCCACCGCCGGCGCCCGAGCACCACGGGGGACGGGCGGGTGGCCTGGTTCACAATCGGCGTCATGCTGGCCGCGATGATCAGCGCCAGAAAGACCTGAACGACGACCGTCTGCAGCCGGATCAGCAGCCAGATGAGGGCTACCAGCCCGAAGGTGAACAGGACGGTGCGCACCGCCACCCGAAAGGCCGCCGCCTCAGTCAGGCCGCCGAGATTCGGCCGCTCGCCAGCAACGTCCACAGTTGGCATAGTAACAGCAACGCCGCCCATCGCCACGGGGCGCCTACCCCGGCTCCCTCACGGGCGGTGAAGTGTTCCCTCTCCCAAAGGGAGAGTGGGGTCTGACTACCTGAAACCGGTCGTCGGCAGCCGACAGTTCCCTCCCCCTTGGGACAGAGGGAGCGGGGCTCCGCTCGCTACTCGCTCCTTTCGGGAGAGGGCACGGGTGGGGGGCCCCTGGTGAGGGCTCCGCCGGCTATCCGGAAAACTGGTTGCACCCGAGCAGACACGGAGTGCGTTATCTGGTGTAAGATAGGTGCGCCTGCAGGGCTCCCTGGCGGTCGCCGGCGCCAGCGGCGCTGGGCCCCGGCGTTGAACGCCACCGGCGCCCGCCGGATCCATCCTGTCGGCAAACTGATGTGCGAGGAGCGCAGCTGACATGCCATACACCTACACCAACAAGAAAGGTGAGACCTATTACCTGCACGGCAAGGACGTGACGCTCCAGGGGGGGCGCAAGCAACGCATCCACTACTTCGCTCGCCAGCCCAAGGCGGGCGAGGCCCTGGAGAGCGTGCCCCCCGGGCATACCGTGGTGGAGAACCCGCGCACCGGCCTGCCCTTCCTCAAGCGCGAGCGATAACCCCTCGCCGAGGGACCCAGCGCGCGAACGGCGGCCCCATCGGGCCGCCGTTCATACTTTGGGTGTGATGGACGGCGAGGGACCAGCAGCCGCAGCAAATAGCCATCCAGCCGATCCCGAGCAGATCGCCTGGCGCGTGCTGTCCGACCTGCTCCGGCCCGACGGCGCGTTCGCGGGGTATGCCCCCGACGGGCTGCGTCGCTTGATCGACCTACGCCTGGACCGCGAGGCGAAGGGGTCCAGCCTGGCGCCCGAGGCCCTGGCCGAGGCCTTCGAGCGAGCCCTGCGCGAGCTGACGGGCGCGGACCGGCCGCCGCGGACCCACAATGGGCCGAGCAAACCCGAGGAGCCGGGCGAGACGGTGGAGGACCTGTAAGCCCGCCGGCACGCCCGGCTCCTCGAACGCTCGAAGGAGGGAGTGGCGGGTGAGCCCGGCCTACCGCGCGCCGAGCTGCGCCTGCACGCGGTCTTTGAAGCTCTCGTAGATGTCCTTGACGATGGTATTGACCGCGTCCTTGCCGGCGGCGATGATCTCCCGCGGCCGCCCCTTGTTCTCCAGAATGGGGGTCCGGATCAGCTTCTGATATTCGGGGTTGTAGCGGTAGTAGTCGATGTGGGTGTGGTCCGGGCTCTCGATCGATCGCTTGGGATCGATCGCTCCCTGGGTGACCTTCTCCAGCTCCGCTCGCGGCATGAGGTCCTGGTAGCGCTTGTACCAGGTCTCCAGGGCCGCCCTGGTGGTCGGCGGGGTGCCGGTCAGCTCGCTGTACCGCGCCTGCACGTCGGGGCTGACCAGGTGCTTCATGAACGCCCAGGCGGCGTCGCGGTTCTTGCTCTGGGCGCTCAGCTCCCAGAAGTCGTTGTAGGCCGTGTTCTTGTTGGTGACCTTCCACGGCACAGCGGCGGCCGCCCACTTGAAGTCTTTGATCACGCTGTAGCCCCAGAAGTTCCAGCCGCCGCCGACCACCATCCCCACGCGCCCGGACTGGAAATTGCCGGCCGCCGGATCGACCCCCGGGCGGGGCCAGACGAAGTACTTCCAGCGCAGGTCCTGCTCGAACTCGTGCGCCGCGATGCTCTCCGGCGTGTCGATCCGCGTGGTGTCCGCGATGCCGATCTCGTAGTGCTCCTTCTTGAAGGCGTCCCCGCCGAAGATCCAGGTGCCCATC
The DNA here is from genome assembly GCA_034437795.1 of Chloroflexota bacterium. Taxonomy (GTDB): domain Bacteria; phylum Chloroflexota; class UBA11872; order UBA12225; family UBA12225; genus DAOTTI01. The sequence goes on from DAOTTI010000167.1 coordinate 35,991, forward strand.
TCCGGCATGGAGGGACCCCAGGCTAGGCCGTAGACGGCATCCGATGTGCCCGGGTTCTTCGTCAGCTTCTGCGCATAATCCACGGCCTTCTCGATCGTCCAGGACCGGTCCTCCCAGTCCACCGGCGGGTACTTGAGGCCGGCCTGGTCGAACAGGTTCTTGTTATAGAAGAGCAGCGTGCCAAAGGTCGTGAGCTGCGGCAGCCCATACTGCTTGCCGCGGATCTTGAACTTCTCCGGCAGACCGGGCAGGAACCGGTCCATGTCGAACTTGTCGCGGTTGACGAGCGGCGTCAGGTCGGCCACCATGCCTCGCGCCCATTAGCCGAAGTAGTTCATGCCGAAGCCCCAGACGTCCGGCGGCGACCCCGCGGCGAAGTCGGCCAGCAGCTTGTCGTTGTAGGCCTGGCTCCCGCCGGCCACCTCCGCATGGACGATCTCGATGTTGGGGGCAACGTCCTTGAACGTGGGGATCAGGATCTGCTGCTGCCCCATCCGCTCCACTTCGCCGCCGCGCGTTTGCCAGACGACCTGCCCGCTCAAGCTCTTCACGTCCGTGGGCGGGCCGGCGCGCCCCCCGGCGGCGGGGCCGCAGGCTGCGGCGCCGAACGCGCCGGCCAACGTGGCGGGTATCCCGAGCATGCGACGCCGTGTGACGTTGACGACCCCATCAGGCAGCATAGAAACCTCCTTACCTAGCTGGTCCTAGCTGGCGCTAGACCACGTTACGCTGAGCCAACTCCGGTACGCCGATCCCGGCATGGTCGGCTCCGGCTCCCTTCGGGCGAGGCACGGCACGCTCTCGATTGCCAGTATAGGCCCAGGGAAGCGCCTCTGTCATCTTCGTTTTCTACTGCGCCGTAGGCGCCCGGCTGCCCCCACGGTGCGGCGCCCCGCTCCTGGCGCGCAGGGGCCGCCGTGCGCCGGTCTGGTGGAAGAGATGGCCTGACGCTGGCCGAGAGCGCCGGACTGGCTGCTGGCCTCCGTCGCCGCGCGCCTCGCAGGGCAGGTAGACTTCCGGTATGGCCGGCTTGCGTCTCGTCTATTCCACCGATACCGGGCGTATCGCGCCCAGGGAGCGGGCATCGCCAGGGCGCGGGGATCGTTCCGGTCCGCCGGTCCCGCAGGCGCCGGACGACGGCTGGGTCCGCATCTGGCGGGTCAAGGCCGGACGCGGGGGGAAGACGGCCACCGTCGTCACGGGGCTGCCGCACGACGAGGCCGGTCTGGAGGCCCTGGCTCTGGAGCTACGCCGGCTGGTCGGCGCCGGCGGGGGCGTGCGCCAGGGCGCCATTGAGCTGCAGGGCGACCACCGCGCGCGGGTGCAGCAGCGGCTCACGCAGCTTGGCTACCAGGTGAAGCTAGCAGGTGGCTAGCCGACCAGCCGGCGGGGGTGCCGTGCTACAGTTCCGCACGGGTGTGCGCGGCACTTCCGGATGGGCTGCGGTGGCCCGGATCGGCTGCGGAAGCGGACCTCACCCCTTCGGCCGGGGCCGCGCCGCCCCCTCTCCGACTAGGGAGAGGGGAGCGCGGGCCAAGGTGTGGCGCCATCCAGACCTGTTGCGCACGCCCATACTGCCCTCATATCACTCAGGATCGGCCGGCCATGGCAACCTATCGCATCGTCGCACCCCGTGACCTGGAAACGTTCTGCGCCCGCGTCTTTGAGCGGCTCGACACGCCCGCCGATGTGGCGCAGGAGGTGGCCGCGCATCTGGTACGCGCCAACCTGGCGGGACACGATAGCCACGGGGTGATCCGCGTGCCCCAGTATGCGATGCAGATCAGGCAGGGCGTGATCCTGCCGGGCGCGCGGCCGAGCGTGGTGAGGGAGCACGGGGCCGCGCTCTTGGTGGACGCTGGCCGCGGCTTCGGCCAGTTCGCCACTCGCTTCGCGCTGGAGCGCGCCCTGGAGCGCGCCGCGACGCTGGGCGTCGCGGCCGTGGCCATCCGGAACGCCAATCACATCGGCCGGCTGGGCGACTACTGCGAGGCGGGGGCGCGGCAAGGCTTTGTCGTGGAGCTGACGGCGGGCGCGGCCGGCCCTGGGGTAGGCGGGGCCGCGCCGTTCGGCGGCGCCACGCGCTTCCTGGGCACCAATCCCTGGGCCATCGGCATCCCCGCGCCCGGCCAGCCGATCGTGGCCGACTTCGCCACCACCGTCATCGCCGAGGGGAAGGTGCGCGTTGCCCGCGCCAAGCGGGAGCCCCTGCCTCCCGGCTGCATCGTGGATAAGGAAGGGCGGCCGAGCACGGACCCCGAGGACTACTACGCCGGCGGGGCCCTGCTGCACGCCGGCGGACACAAGGGTTACGGCCTCTCGCTCGCCGCCGCCCTGCTTGGCGGGCTGGCGGCCATCGGCCAGGCTGAGCCGAGCCTGGCCGGCACTCCGCGCCCGGCGAACGCGAGCACCGGCGATCGCATCGGCGGGGTGTTCCTGGTGGCGTTCGATCCGGGGGCCTTCGGCGATGCGGGTGAGTATCTCGCGACCGTCGGGCGCGTGGCGCGCGCGGCGAAGGCGGTCCCTCCCGCGCCCGGCGTGGCGGAGGTGCTCCTGCCGGGCGAGCCGGAAGCCCGTACCCGGCAGGAGCGCGAGCACAGCGGGATCGCCATCCCCGATGACACCTGGCAGGCCATTGCCGAGGTAGCGGCCGGCGTCGACCTTGAGATGCCGCCATTCCGCGCTGCGCCCTAGTGGCGCTTCAGACGACCTGTTCCAGGATGCGAGGCCCCGTGCCAGGGAGGGTCAGGCCAAATCGCTGGCCTGATCGTGCACTAGCCAGAGCCAGCGCCGGCCACGACGCGCCGCCGGGCGCGCGCCGCGGGACCCACCCAAGCGGTGCAATCTGGGCGCCCCTGGTCGCCGGTGCCAGTAGAATTGGCGCCGCATGAGTCGAACGCGCCTGACGATCCTGGGGGCCGGCACCGCGGCCGTGCTGATCCTGGCCGGCTGCGTCCCCTCCCTGCCGAGCTTTCTGACACTCAAGAGCGCTCCCGCCCCAGCGCATGAGGCCGCGCATTGGAGCTACGATGGCGCGGAAGGCCCGCCGCACTGGGCGGAGCTGTCCCCCGACTATGCCCTGTGCAGCAGCGGGCGGGAGCAGTCGCCGGTCAACATCGTCGGGAGCCGGCTGCTTCAGGCGGAGTGGCTGATGCCCCTACAGTTGCAGCTCAACCCCAGCAAGCTGCAGCTCGTGCACAACGGGCACACCATCCAGGTGAACTACCAGAAGGGGTCACGCTTCGTCTTCGAGAAGACCGGCTACGAGCTCAAGCAGTTCCACTTCCACGCGCCGAGCGAGCACCAGGTGCGGGGCGCCAGCGCGGACATGGAGATGCACCTCGTCTTCTCCAATCCGGCCAGACAGCTGGCCGTCATCGGGGTACTGATGGTGGCCGGCGCCGAGAACCCGCTGCTGGCCAAGTTCTGGCACGCCCTGCCGGACAAGGAAGGCGTGGTCAACCGTGAGATCACCATCAACGTGGCGGACGCCCTCCCCGCCGTGCGTGACTACTACCACTACGACGGCTCCTTGACCACGCCACCCTGCACCGAGGGGGTGAAGTGGGTGGTGCTCAAACAGCCGGTCACCGTCTCCGTCGACCAGATCAACCGCTTCAAGGCCCTCTTCCCCAACTCCGCTCGCCCCGTCCAGCCTCTCCACGAGCGCTTCGTCAAGGAGACGGTCTCTAAGCCGGGGCAGCCGGCGCCGGCCTCGAGCCAGCACTAAACCAGGCTCAGGGAACCGGCGCGCTTCAGCCTGGCTCGGGCCGGCGCGCTGCCTTCCGGCCGCCGGCGTCGCTCGCCCCTACCACATGATGATCCCGCCGCAGACGTTGATCGCCTGCCCCGTAATGTAGGCGCTCTCGTCGGAGGCGAGGAAGCTCACCAGTGGGGCGATGTCTTCGGGGACCTCGATCCGGCCCAGAGGCGTGCGCGCCGCCATCTCCTGGATGAGCACCCCCGGCGCCTTTCCGAGCAACCGCCCGCGCTCGACGTCGATGTACTTCCACATGTCCGTGTCGACCACGCCCGGGCAGTAGCAGTTGACGGTAATGCCGTAGGGGCCGAATTCCCAGGCGGCGCTCCGCACCAGCCCCAGCACGGCGGCCTTGCTGGCCTGGTAATGAGCCTGGAAGGGCGAGCCCATCTTGGCGGCGATGGACGCGGTGGCTAGCAGTCGGCCGCCCTCGCCCTGCGTGATCAGGTGCCGCGCCGCCGCCTGGAAGCAGAGGAAGACGCCCCGCAAGTTCACGGCGAACATGCGGTCCCACTCGGCCGCGGTCAGATCGACCAGCGGCTTCACCTGGATGATGCCGGCGTTCGCCACCATCACGTCCAGCCGGCCGAACCGCCCGACCGTCTGCTGCACCAGCTGCGCCGGGCCATCCTCCTCGGCCACGTCCACGCGATACGCGGCGGCGCGGCCGCCGGCAGCCTCGATCTCCCGCGCCACGCCGGCCGCCCCCGCCTCATCGATGTCGGCCACGGCCACGGCCGCCCCGTCGGCGGCCAGCCGGAGGGCGATCGCGCGCCCGATCCCGCGGGCCCCGCCGGTGACGATGGCCACCTTCCCATCGAGTGTTCGTTGCGCCATGGCGTACCTCCTGCTCCTGAATTCTGCTCCCGTCTGCTCCCCCTGTCATCTTGTCATCTGGCCCCCGTCGTCCGCTCCCACAGCTACCCTGCCCCGCCAGGTCGCGCGCTGGCGCATCGCCTCCCGAGCGCGTGCTACCCTAAGGCCATGGACGACGACGTCGAGCGAGGGATCATCTTCACCGCCGGCCTCGTGCTGGGGGCGCTGGTCACGTGGCTGATCCTCACCATCCGCGGCCGGCGAAGCGCGCGGGGGGTCTATGAGGCGGCGGGCGGGCTAGCCGGCGCCCTGGGCGGCCGGCGCGACGGGGTGCTGAAGCGTGCCGCCGGCGCGGCCGCGCACCTGCGCGAGCGTTTGAGTTGAGCGCAGCCATGCAAAAGGGAAGCGAGGATACGAGACCCATGGCGGAGCAAGCGCGCCTCGCAGGCAAAGTGGCGCTGATCACGGGGTCGGCCACGGGGATCGGGCGCGCCACGGCCATCGAGTTTGCCAGAGAGGGCGCCGACGTGGTGGTGAACTACTCGCGGTCGGAGCTGGAGGCGCGGCAGACACGCGACGACTGCGCCGCCCTCGGCGTACGCGCCCTCCTCATCCGCGCCGACTGCTCGCGGGAGGAGGAGATCAAGGACATGGTGGCGCGCACCGTGGACGAGCTGGGTGGCGTGGACATCTTAGTCAACAACGCCGGCACCACCCGCTTCGTCCCGCTGCCGAACCTGGACGAGCTGACCGATGCGGACTGGGACCGCATCTTCCAGCTCAACGTGAAGGGGGCCTTCTACGCCACGCGCGCCTGTGTCCCGTCGATGCGCCGGCGGGGCGGCGGGCTGGTGGTGAACGTCGCCTCGGTAGCGGGCTACACTGGCGCGGGGAGCTCGATGCCGTACGCCGTCTCCAAAGGCGCCCTGATCACCCTGACCAAGTCCCTAGCCAAGGCCCTGGCGCCCGACATCCGCGTCAACGCCGTGGCGCCGGGGATCGTCACCACGCGCTGGGTGGCCGGACATGAGGACCACGTACAGCGGTACGCCAAGGACACGCCGCTGGGGCGGGCCGCCACGGCGGAGGATGTGGCGCGGGTGATTGTCGCCTTTGCCACCCACGGGACCTTCCTCACCGGCGAGTGCACGCTGGTGGACGGTGGCCGCGAGATGCGCAATCCATAGCGCATGATGGCACGATGGAGGCAGCGAAGATGGCAACGGTGCAGGTAACTCCGAGCGGGCACGCGGCCGCGGACCGCGAGTTCGGCATTGCGCGCAACTACATCGGCGGCCGGTGGATCGACCCGGCCGGCGCGCGGCTGCTGGACGTGGTCAACCCCGCCACCGGCCAGCCCATCGCCGCCGTGGTCTTGTCCGGTAAAGAGGACGTGGCGCGGGCGGTAGACGCGGCCCAGGCCGCCTTCGCCGACTGGCGCCGGACCCCACCGCTGGAGCGGGCCCGCTACTTCTTCCGGCTGAAGGAGGCGCTGGAGCAGCGGTTCGAGGAGCTGGCGCGGATCATCACCCAGGACCACGGCAAAACGCTGGACGACTCCCGTGGGGAGGTGCGCCGCGCCATAGAGAACGTGGAGGTGGCCTGCGGCATCACCACCTTGATGCAGGGCTACGGCCTGGAGGATGGGGCGGCGCGAAGCATCGACGAGTTCGTCATCCGCCAGCCACTCGGCGTCTTTGCCGCCGTCTGTCCCTTCAACTTCCCCATGATGGTGCCCTTCTGGTTCTGGCCCTACGCCGTGGCCTGCGGCAACACCTACATCGTCAAGCCGTCGGAGCAGGTGCCCCTGGCCATGACCAGGGTCTTCGAGATCCTAGATGACCTTGGGTTCCCGCCCGGTGTGATGAACCTGGTGCACGGCGGGCGGGAGACGGTCGACGCGCTGCTTGACGAGCCCCGCATTCAGGGCATCTCCTTCGTCGGCTCGTCGCCGGTGGCCAAATACGTCTACCAGCGGGCCGCGGCCAACGGGAAGCGGGTGCAGGCGCAGGGCGGGGCCAAGAACTGCCTGGTAGTCATGCCAGACGCCCTGCCGCTCCTGGACGCGGCCGTGCCGAACATGCTCGGCTCCGCCTTTGGCGCGGCCGGCCAGCGCTGCCTGGCGGGGTCGGTGCTGCTCACGGTCGGCGAGGCCCACGCGCGGACGGTGGAGAGCATAGTGGAGGGGGCGCGTCAACTGAAGGTCGGCTACGGACTGGAGCCGGGGGTGGACATGGGCCCCGTTATCTCCAGCGCCGCCCGCGACCGGATCGTCGACGCCATCGCCGGTGGCCAGCAGGCCGGCGCCCGGCTGGTGCTGGACGGGCGCGGCGTGCGCGTGCCGGGCTACGAGCGGGGCTACTTCGTGGGCCCGACCGTGTTCGACGGCGTCTCGCCGCAGATGCGCCTGGCCCAAGACGAGATCTTCGGGCCGGTGCTCAGCGTGGCACAGGTGTCATCCCTGGATGAGGCGATCGAGCGGATCAACGCCAGCCCATACGGCAACGCGGCCAGCATCTACACCCAGAGCGGCAAGGCCGCGCGCGAGTTCCGCTATCGCGTGATGGCCGGCAACATCGGGATCAACGTCGGGGTCGCCGCGCCGATGGCGTACTTCCCCTTTGCCGGCATGAAGCACAGCTTCTACGGCACGCTCCACGGCCAGGGCCGTGACGCGGTGGAATTCTTCACCGACAAGAAGGTCGTGATCGAGCGCTGGCTGTAACGGTCGGTTGTTGAGCCCGGCATGGGGTGTGCGCCCCGCGACAGGCGAAGGTGTGGCCATGCCCCCACGGCTGCCCACGCCCCCGCGGCTGCCCGTGCCCCCACGGCTGCCCATGCCACCCGCCCCAGGGCCGCGTGCGACGGACGCCGCGCCATGGGAGCGCGATCTGATGACTGGTTCGCCACGCTCGCCCAGCGACGTGGGGCTCAAGAGCACCGGCCAGGGCGGCGGCCCCGCGACTGGCACCAGACGCTGACCGCCATGGC
>DAOTTI010000168.1:0-2927 GCA_034437795.1 Chloroflexota bacterium
GCTGGCCCGCGCCGGGGCCGCCGCGCGGCGGCGCCTGATCGAGTGCAACCTGCGCCTGGTCGTCTCCGTCGCCCGCAAGTATGCCGGGCGGGGCATGCCGCTGCTGGACCTGGTGCAGGAAGGCAACATCGGGCTGGACCGGGCGGTGAGCAAGTACGACCCCCGGACCGGCTATCGCTTCTCCACCTATGCCTACTGGTGGATCCGCCAGGCCGTCAGCCGTGCCCTGGCCGACCAAGGGCGGGTCATCCGCCTGCCGGTGCACGTCGTGGAACGCCTCACGGCCATGGCCCGCGTCGGCCGCGAGTTCGAGCAAGAGTTCGGCCGGCGCCCGACCGCCCAGGAAGTCGCCGATCGCCTGGGCATCCCCGTCCAGCTCGTGGAAGAGGCCTGGAGCGCCTCTCGCCTGACCCTGTCCCTCGACCAGCCGGTGAAGACGGCCTCCAACAGCGGCGACGACGATCTCACCATCGGCTCCGTCGTTGCCGATGATCCCGCCCGCAGCCCCGACTCGCTGGCCACGCGCACGCTGCTCGTGGATGAGCTGGAGCGTGTCCTCGGGTGTCTGACGCCGCGTGAGCAGGTCGTGCTCAAGCGGCGTTTTGGTCTGGGGACCGGGATCGCCGACGGGGATACCGGCCCCGTGGCCAGCCTGGCCGAGATTGGGGAAGAGCTGGGCATGAGCCGCGAGCGGGTGCGCCAGATCGAGGCGGAGGCGCTGGCCAAGCTGCGCAGCATGCCGGAGCTCCAGGCGTTGCGTAACTACGTAGAGTAGCGCGCTCCTCTTCACTCTACGCGTCACCCGTCGCTCTGTCACTACTCACCGGCTCTTACGACCCACCGGCCGGCGAACCGGGTTTCGCGGCTTTAGATGGCGCCGCTCTGGCGGAGCGCCGCAATCTCCGCCTCCCCGTAGCCGAGCTCGCGCAGCACCTCTTCCGTGTGCTCGCCCAGGAGCGGCGGATGGCGCGTGATGGCGGCCTCACCGGCGCTGTAACGAATGGGGTGCCGCAGCAGGCGGACCGTCCCCGCCTTCGGGTGCTCAAGCTCCGCCACCGGCTCCAGGTGCCGCACCGCAGGATCGGCGAAGACCTGGTCATAGCCGTGTACGGGGGCGCACCAGATGTCGTGCTGGCGGAACAGCTCGAGCCACTCCTGCGTGGTGCGGCTGGCCAGCACGGGGGCCAGAATGCGGCTAATCTCGCGCCGCGCGGTGAAGCGGACCGATGGATCCTCGTAGGGCGTGAGGTCTGCCAGCTGCAGGACGGCGTTGAGCCGCGCCACAGGAGACATGGACATCACCAGATAGCCGTCGCTGGTCTGGAAGATCCCGTAAGGGGCAGGGTGGAAGCCGGTGGCCACGTGCGGCGGGCCGCGGTGGACGGGAAAGCCGTTCAGGTGGTAGCAGACGCTCTCCTGCTGGAGATCGAGGGCGGCCTGCACCATCGTCACCTCCACCTTCTGGCCCTGGCCCGTGCGCGCCCGCTCCAGCAGCGCGGCCAGCGTCCCCATCGCCACCAGGGCCGCACCGTGCATATCGACCACCGCCGTCCCCGCCGCCGTCGGCGGGCCATCCTCCGTGCCGGTGATGGCGGCCAGGCCGGTCAGGCCCTGCATCAGCAGATCCTGGCCGGGGAGGTGCCGGTACGGGCTCTCCTCCCCGTAGCCGGAGCAGGCGACGTAGATCAGGCGCGGATTGTCCGCGCTGACCTGCTCGTAGCCCAGGCCCAGGCGCTCCATCACGCCCGGCCGGAAGTTCTCCACCAGCACGTCCGCCCGCGCGACCAGCCGGCGCGCCGCCGCCTGGCCCTGCGGATGCTTGAGGTTGAGCGTGATACTCCGCGTGTTACGGTGGGCGAGCAAGAAGAACACGCTCTCCCCGTCCAGATACAGGTCGCCGCCGGACCAATGGCGCTCCCAGCTACCGCCGGGCGGCTCGACCTTGATCACGTCGGCGCCCAGGTCGGCGAGGTATTGCACGCCGGCCGGACCCATCAGAAACTGCGTGAAGGCGACGACCTTCACGCCTTCAAGGGTGCGCAACGGCGCCCGCTCTCGCCTCGCGGCGGCCGGCGTGGCTGCCGGCCGTGGTAACAGGTCCCGCTCCATTGCGCCTGCAAGGCTACCACTTGCAGCGCCACGCGGGCGCGCTGCCGGTTCAGGGCGGCCGGCTCGCCCCCTGGTAGGCGTGCGGCGGCTACCGCCGGTGTACCTCACGCGGGGGATGCATGAGGTCGGCGACAGCGGGTACGCTTCAATGAGGCAGGACGCGCCGAGCTGCCCGGCGCCGGCTTGCGCCAGCGGCCGTTCGGACGCCAGCGCAGGGCGCACCCATCGCCAGGCGCGGTCCGCCCAATGCAGCGATGGCGCGCACCGGGAGATGACGGGGCCATTATGGGGCCATTCGCGCCGGCAGACCCGAGGTCGAGATCACGCTGGCTACGTCTAAGGTAGGTGTAGAAAGGCAGGTGATGGCAATGGCCGGAGACGGGGCGGAGCGGCCGGTCCAGCAGGAGCGTCCGGCACCTCAGCCCCTGCAGATACCGGGGCTGCATGAGTTGCTGGAGCGGGGCAAGGACCAGGGTTACATCCTGGAGCACGACATCGACGCGCTCTTTGAGGTCGAGGCGGAGCCGCCCGACCCGGCGGTTGTGGACGCCGTGCGCGAGGCGCTGACCGACGCCGGCGTCGACATTCTGGCCAGCGAGGCCGAGATCGCCCAGGAGCTCGAGGACGCCCACCTGGAGGAGCAGCTTGAGCGGTTGGAGGCGGCCGGCCGGCCGATCGAGGCCGATCCGCTCTGGCAGTACCTGAAGGACATCCACGACATCAAGCTGCTGACGGCGGAGCAGGAGGTGGAGCTGGCCAAGCGCATCGAGCAGGGCGACCAGGCGGCGATGCAGCAGTTCGTGCTCTCCAACCTGCGC
>DAOTTI010000169.1:0-15219 GCA_034437795.1 Chloroflexota bacterium
CCCGGCCCCCGCCTGGAGCGGCTGGAAGACGGCGGGGTTCTCTGGCCCTTCCACCTCCAGGATGGCGGCCGCTCCTTTCTCCAGCCGGCCCAGGCTGTGGTCGACCAGTACGTAGCTTCCCGGCACCTCCAGCTTGAAGTCGACGATGGTCGCCCCGCCGGCGGGCACGTGCGTCGTCTGCACATTGGTCAGGGTCTGAGACGCCCCCTCCGGGTAGACGCGGTCGAAGATCTCGCCGATGACGTGGAAGCTGGAGGGCACGTTCGGGCCGCCCACCCCGAAGAAGATGCGCACCGTCTCGCCGACGCGGGCCTTGAGCGCATTCGCACCGCTCAGGGCACCCACCGAGCCGTTGAAGAGGACGTAATCCGGCCGCTCGTCGAGCAGCTTCTCCATGCTGAAGTCGTGGTGGCCCGCCTGGCCGCGGCCGCCGGAGAGATAAAAGTCGCCCTGCATCACGTAGAACTCGCGGTCAACGCGGGGCAGCCCCTCCGGCGGTTCGACGACGATCAGGCCGTACATGCCGTTGGCGATGTGGTGCGCCACCATGGGCGTGGCGCAGTGATAGACGTAGACGCCTGGATTGAGGGCCTGGAACTGGAAGGAAGCGCTGCCGCCGGGCGGCACCTGGGTTACCTTCGCCCCGCCGCCCGGGCCGGTGACGGCGTGCAGGTCGATGCTGTGCGTTACCTTGCTAGTGGCGGCGTTCTTCAGGGTGAGGTGGACCGTGTCGCCCTGGCGCACGCGGATCATCGGTCCCGGCACCGTGCCGCCGAAGGTCCAGAAGGTGTAGGTCACGCCGTCAGCAAGTTGGGCCGTGACCTCCTGGGTCTCCAGCTCCACGGTTACTGTCGCCGGCTGGCTGCGGTTGACCGGCGGTGCGACCTGAGGGAGCGGTAGCGGCGTGGCGCCGGCCACCGCTGGCGCGACCGCCGGGGCGGCTGCTGCGCCGGGGGCCGCCTGAGCCACGCCCGCGCCGGACGCGGCCGTCCCTGCGCCGGCACTGCCGACCACCAGGGTGCCCTTCATGCCGGCGTCCTTGTGGCCGGGGATGGAGCAGAAGAAGGTGTAGGTGCCGGCCCTGGTGATCTTGAATACGCCCTTGCCCGTTCCACCGGCCTTGGCATAGGCCTTCCCCGGCACCCCTTCGATGGTGAGGTCGTGCTCGACTACCCCCTTGTTCTGCAGGGTGATGGTCAGCTCGCCGGGGGCGTCCATCTTGAGCTCTGCCGGCTGGAACTTGAACTCCGTGGCCACGACGTCGAGGGCCACCGGCGGCCCCGCCTGGGCTGCCCCGCCGCTGCGGCGGGAGGCAAAGGGTACGCCGAACGTCGCGCCGGCAAAGACGCCCAGCAGGAGCGTAGCCAGCAGGCCAAACAGCGCGAAGAACACGGCCACGCTGGCGGTGATTGTGGGCGGCTGCTCCTCCTGCTCGGGCGCCGGCCAGGGCACGTCCCGCTGGACGGCTGGCCGCAGTGGTGGGGACGGGGCGGCTCGCCCTGCTGCCGGCGGGGGGCTCGGCGCGGCGGCCGCTCTGCCTGTTCCATTCGGCTCTCGCGGTGGCGAGGTGCCTACCGGCGGTTCAATCGTGGTACTCATCGAGTGACCTCCTGCCGTGATCTGCGGGCATCTCCTGTGCCTGCGATCGTCTGCCGTCGTCTGCTGTCATTGACTGCCATCTGCCGGTGCGATGGCCGGAGCGGGCGCACCTGGGCCAGCAACTGGCGTTTGCGCCAGCACTGACCGGAGCGCGAGCTGCGCCGCCGACCACGCCCCGTGCAGGATGCACGGGTTGTTAGGGGAACAGCGCATGTCGCGCAAGACGCACTCCTTCGTGACCAGGGGCCCTTCCGCCGCCTCGATCACCTCCAGGAGTGAGATCTCGCCTGCCGGCCGGGCGAGCACGTAGCCCCCATGCTGCCCCGTACGGGCGTCGAGCAGGTTGTGGTGGTGAAGCTGGGCTAGCACCCGCGCCGCGAACGCCGGTGGAATGCCGGTCCCTCGGGCAATGGCCGCCGCCTTGTGGCGGCGCGCGGGCCGGGCCTCTGCCGACACCCTGCTGGACGTGCTTTCGTCCTGGCGGGCGAGCCACACCATCGCTCGAAGCGCGTATTCCGCTTGCTTCGTCAGCCTGAGTAGCACAGGTGAGCCCCTTCGGTGCCGGAGTACGGCGACCGGAGTACAATGAACTGAGCGGCTCGCGGCCACCCAGATCCTGAGCACTCTGAGCACCGTTCTCCGCGTTCGCTTAGAGCGTAGGCCCCGGCGCCTCCGCGGGCATCAGGGAAATCCCTGATTCGCCCACGCCGGGGGGCCGCGGTCGGCACCCCTGGCCGGCGCACCCCAGTGCGACCAAAGTACGCAGTAAGCCCAGGGTGCGGCGTAGGCGTCCGGCAGGGGCGGCGCCATCAAGGAAATCCCTGACGCCGCGTTGAGCAATCCCCGCTAGCGATATGGGCGCGCCATCTCCGAAAATCAGAGCAGCATGCTGCGCGTCTCTAGCAATGGCGCGGCCCGAGCCGGAGCCGCCGCCCTGCTGCCTTCCCCAGCCCGTGCCAGCCGCGGCGATCGAGTGCTCTTCCGTCCGTTCATCTGGGCCGCGCTCGTGGCCGCCCTGCTCCCCGGGTTTGGCGCCGGCGTGGTCCTCTTCGCCGCCCTGCTCTGGCGCTGGCCCCTGGGGCCCTGGTGGCCGGCGGCCGCCCAGGCGCACGGCCACGCGCAGGTCTTTGGCTTCGCGGGGCTGATGGTCCTCGGCGTGGGGCTCTCCTTCCTGCCCCGCCTCCGTGGCGCGCCGCTCGTCCAGCCAGCGCTGGTGCCGGTGGTGCTGGCGCTCTATGGCGGGGGCCTGCTCCTGCACGTGACCATCCAGCTAGCCGGCCCGTTCATACCGCTCGCGCCGGCCACGCGCCCGCTCGGCGTCACGGCCGCCATCCTCCTGGCGCTCTCCGGCCCGATGACGCTGCTGGGGGCCGCGCTCGCCGTCGCCCTGCTCGCCCGCACGGCGCGCCACGGGCCCCCGCTCCAGACGCGACCGGGCGTGCGCCAGGTGCAGGCCCTGGTGCTGGTCTCGTTCATCAGCCTCCTGCTCGCGCTCGCGCTCAATGCCGGCGCGACGCTGGCCTCCGGCGCCGCGGCCGTCGTCGCGTATGGCGCTGCCGGCGCCGGTCTCGCCACGGGGGCGGCAACGACGGGCGGGACGCCGGAGGCGGGCGTCACCCTCCCAGCGCTCGGATCGGTGGCGAGGCAGCAGCCCTGGCTCGTCCCGGCCATCCCGCATCTGGCGGCGGTGCGCCTCGCCTTCCTCGGCTGGCTGGTGCCGGTGGCCGCGGCCGTCTCCGCCCGCACCTTTCCCCTCTTCCTGCACACCCGCCTGGCTTCGCCGCGGGCGCTGCGCCTGGGCCTGGCCGTGCTCCTGGGCGGGCTGGTCCTGGACGTGAGCGCGCGGCTGGGGATGGCCGCGCCGGCACCGGCGGTGGCGGTGGCGTACGCCCTGGAGGGGGGCGCCCTGCTCTGGTTCACCGCCATCATCGGCGCGCTGGGACCCAAGGTCCGCCTGCCGGGGCGTATGTCCGATCCCGTTGAGGCGCAGCTTGCCCGCGCCTCCTGGCCGGCGCTCGGCGGCGCCTACGGCTGGCTGCTCATTGCCGGCCTGCTCCTGCTGGCGCGCAGCGGGGCGGCGCTCGACTGGTGGTCGCCACCGCCTGAGGATGCGGAGCGCCATGCCCTGGGCGCCGGCTTCATCCTGCTGCTGATCGTGGGCATGGCACTGCGCCTGATCCCCGGCCTGGCGGGGGCTCGGCCGCGCGCCGTCGACCTGACGGCCGCTCGCGTGGCCATCGCCGCGGCCCACGTCGCGGCCGTGCTGCGGGTCGGGCCTGTCGTCCTGTCGTGGCTGCTGGTGGCGGTGCCGTCGCTCGTCCCGTGGCTGCTCCCTGCGCTGCTCGCCACGGCTGGCCTGGCCGGCATGGTGGCGATCGTAGCGCTGGCCGTGGCCTTGCGCGTCCCACTGGGGCTGGGGGCGGGTGGACGGCCAGGGCACGCCAATCAACCGCAACGCTGATCCTGGCCTTGCGCGTCCTCCGGCGCCAACCCGTTCAGGTCTGGCGCCAACCCGTTCAGGCGCATGATTGGCCACCGGCCGCCAGCGTCCTGATCCGGCAGGCACGGTGAGGGCGCGACCGACGGATGGGGCGCCGGTCGTTCCTTGGCCACGCCGGGACCGCATGCCACAGAGACCGCCCCGCTTGTGCCCGCCGCGCTGACGTGCTCAGTGCGTCGGGAGGGGACGACGAGTACTGGCACAGGTGCCGCGCGCGCAATTCGGTCCATCAGATGGTCGCCGCTCCAGCGTAGCGCGGTCTGCGGCACATGGAAGCCGCACACGACGATGTCCTCACCCTGCTGCGCCACGTGGACCAGCTCCCGTACGACGTCGCCCCACCGGATTTCCACCCGCGCGGCCACACCCTGGCTTCCTAGCCAGGTCACTGCCCGCTGGCAGTATGCCGCCATGGCCCACTGCGGGTGGCGCAGGTGGAACGCTAGGCCCTGCTCGCGGGCGCCGCGACTGCCGTCGCCTGGGGGGCGCAGCACATGCAGCAGCGTCACGGAGAGCGTCACGAAGGCCCCCAGCCGGGCAACAAACTCCAGTGATCCCTTCGCGGCCGGGGTGCCATCCATCGCCACCAGCACGCGCACTCGCTGGCGCAACCACGGCGTGTCTGCCAGGTGTGGTCGTACCGGACACGCCGCGCCGGCCGGCGCGGACGGCCGTACCAGCAGCACGGGGACCTCTCCGTTCGCCATGACGCCTGCTGCCACACGCCCCACGCCGCGAGGCGTGAGGCCGGTCGCACCGTGTGACGTCATCACGATGAGGCCGGCCTGTTCCAGCGTTGCCTCGTCCAGGATGGCCTGGCAGGGGCTCCCCGAGGGCATCGCCACTCCGACTGGAAGACTGGGGCTCATCGCCTGCACGACCGCGGCGATACGCGCCAGGTAAGCGTGGACCACCTCCGTCGCCCTCGCCCGCACAGTCCACGCATCCTGCCCGGGGAGCGCGCGCACGCGAACGGCGCGGACTAGCAGGAGCCGCGCCCCCAGGCGGCTGGCCAGGGCTACCGCGTGTGGGACGGCGGCTTCTGCCCACACGGAGCCATCCAGGGGCAGCAGGATGGTCTGAATCATGGTGCGTGTCCGCCTGTGCCGCCCCAAGTGCGCGCCTGGCGCACTCGCGCCGCATCAGGGATGCCCCCAATGCGCACTTGGAGATCGCGGAAGACCTGATCCTCTGCGGGAGACGCAGCAGGGAGTACGGCTTCCGGCCGGCCGCGCGGCATCGGGGGCATCCCTGATGCCAGCAGCCGCCGCCCGACCGGGTGGCCAGGAGCAATGAGGATCGATGCATGCTCTCGCACCGCCAGGTCACGTAGGGCATCCGCCAGGTCGCCGAAGCGCGCCACGGTGCGGATGGCCGCCGGCACGACCCCTGCCGCCTGCAGCTCCAGCGCCATCCGCTGCAGGTAGCTGATGGCCACCTGCTGGGCCGCTACCGCGCCGCACTGCGCACAGTACAGCACCACGTTACTGGGCATCGCTCGCACCAGGGTCATCACGATCTCGCCGGCACGGGCCAGTTCCGCCAGCGTGGGGAGCAGCGTCTCGGCTCCGGCCGAACCGTCCAGGCCCGCGATTAGGTGCAGGGGGTGCAGGGGTACATCCGCTCCACCCGCGCCGGCGCGTGGACCGTCGTACGTGCGCTCCCCGAGCGCCGCCGGCCGGACCAGGAGTACCGGCGCGGGGGCCCGCTCGGCCAGCGCCGCGAGCGTCCAATGGGCCGACGGGGCAGCGCCGGGGGGAGGAAGCCCGACCACCACCAGCCCGGCGCCGACGTCCTGTACCGCCAAGGGGACGGCCTCCGCCGCGGCAGCAGACGGTGCGGTGATGGGCAGGTCGCGGGCGCGCACGCCTAGTGCTCGCGCAGCGGCGATCGCCTCAGCGAGCCCGAGCCGGCCTTGGGCGGAAGCCGTTGCTCCCGCATGAAGCGGCGATCGCTCCAGGCCGGCCTCATGGACCAGGACCAGCTCCCCTTCCAGCCGCGCAGCAAGGACCCGCGCCGTGGCGATGGCCGCGTGATCCGATAGCGACCCGAGGACCGCGACGGTGATGCACTGGATGCTCGGGACCGGCGCCCGTTCCGTGAGCCGTCCTGGCACGTGCGTCTCCACCTGCAGCCGGTCCCTCGCTCCCTGACTGTGGCTCGCTCGGTGAGCGTCCGCTACCTCTGGGAAGCGGTCCTCTGCCCGCTGTAGGTGGCCCGCGATTGCTCCCCTGCCACCTGCGGTAATGGTCATGGTGCACCCCCATTGAAGGCCGAAAGGCTCGCTCGTCCCCCCGGCGACGTCATCGTGGGGGCGCTGCCTCCCGCGCGCCCCCGCCTGTCACTCTGTAGCGAAGCCTGCCAGCAGGCGGATGCACCGGCATCGGGGATTTCCCTGATTCTGGCGATCCTGCGCGCATGCGGTGTCGCGGGTAGTCCCAGCTGCACCATGTTGCTTCCTGCGAGCGCTCGACCCGCAAGCATGGTGGTCATGAGGCCGGCACGGCCATGTTGTCCACGGCGTACGAGGCGGAGCGCCTGAAACGCTCCGCCTCGCGACCGCACGTGCCGGGTCCGGCCGGAGAAGCCGGATCAGCTAGCTCTCACGTCGCTCGTTACGTCGCTCGCGCCACCGGCGCCTGCGGCCCCCGCGCGACGAGGCCGGTCCGCTGGCGCTCCGGCCCGCCGAAGAGCGCGCCCCGCTGCCAGGGCGTGCCCAGCGCCGGCAGCACCCACCGGTCCAGCCCGTAGTAGCCCGCCACCTTCCAGGCCAGCACCAGCCAGGTGGCGATGGCGAAGAGCAGCGGGTTCGTGCTCGCCGTGCCGGCCATCATGAAGTTCCAGTTCATGAACCCGCCGGTGAAGGCGGCGATGCCGGTAAACAATCCCAGAATGAGGGCAATGCCCACCGCCAGCTCACCCAGCGTCACCAGCTTGGCAAACCAGGTGTAGGCCTGGATGCTCAGCAGGTACTCCAGAAAGCTGCGGTACCAGTCCACCGCGATCGGGGGCCGCGCCGGGGGCGCGGGGATGGCCACCGCGCGCTCCCAGAAGCCCTTGAGCGCCTCGCCGGTCTCCATCCACCTGGGGTCGGTGACCTTGTGCCAGCCCGCCTCCAGCCACTGGTACCCCAGATAGAGCCGCAGCAACAGCCAGAGCCAGGCCATCTGCACGCTGCCAAACAGGAACCGCGCCAGCGGCGGGTCCTGGATCTCCATGCCGGAGCGGATCACCTTCAGTGCCATACGTTTCCACCTCCTCTGATCATCTGCTCATCTGCATTCCGCGTTGTGGCGTCCTGCACCGAGCGTCACCCAGAGCGTAGCCCAGTGCAAGACCCCACGCTTCAGGGAAAACCCCGATTCTCCCGATCCGTTGGGGACGGCGCTGAGGAGACAGCCCTGATCCGCTCAGCCCGCGCTGAGCGGGATGGTGGCGCGGACCGTCGTGCCGCGACCGGGCGCGGACTCGAGCTCGAACCGGCCGCCGGCGAGCGCGATGCGCTCCTGCATGCTGAACAGCCCTAATCCTGCCCCCAGACCGGCAGCCACCACGCCGGACGCGCGGCCGGCGGTCCCGCGGCCATAGGCAGCGCGCTCGCGATGGCCGGCCGCTCGGCCACCGGCCACGTCCGCCGCCACCGGCGCAGCGACGGCGCCGAGCGGCGCCGGCAAGCCGCGGCCATTATCCTGGACCTCGACGACCAGGCACTCATCACGCACCTCCAGGGTGACGCGGGCGCGACTGGCCTGCGCGTGCTTGGCCACATTGGCGAGGGCCTCCTGCACCAGGCGATAGACGGCCAGTTCCGCCGTGCGCGGCACGGGCAGCTCCGGCGGCAGCGCGGCGCGCCATTCCAGCGCAATCCCCGTCCGGGCGCTCCACTCCTCGGCGTAGGCGCGCAGCGCGGCGCTGAGCCCCATGTCGTCGAGCATCCGCGGGCGGAGCTCCAGCGCCAGGCGGCGCACGCCGTCCAGGGTCTCGCGCACCAGCGCGGAGAGCGTCTCAGTCTGCTCGATGAGCGCCTTCAGGTCAGTATCCGGCCGCGCCAGGGCGTCGCGGAGCAGGCGCAGGTGCAGCAGCAGCGTGGAAAGCGCCTGCCCCGTGTCGTCGTGGAGCTCCCGCGCCACGCGGTGCCGTTCTTCTTCCTGGGCCAGCAAGACCTGATCAGACACCTCCTGGAGACGAGCGGCGTAGGCCTCCACCTCGCGCGTGCGCTCCTGCAGGGCATCCAGCATCGTGTTGAACGCCCTGGCCAGCTGGTCCGTGTCCGGGTCGGCGATGGGCCCCAGCGCCACACGGGCGTCGAGGTCGCCGGCGGTGACGCGGCGCGCGGTGCGCTCCAGGCGCGCCAGCGGACGCAGGGCCGTCCGCAGCACCATCCAGTTCACCAGCAGGCTGAGCAGCAGGCCACCGGCCGCGAACAGGGCCATCATCTCATAGTGCGTGCCGTGGGGCGACTGCTTGACGTGGAGCGTCGTAAGATAGGTGCCGGCAGTGGCGCCGAGGGTGACGATGGCGACATTGGCCACCAGGATCTTGGTCAGGAGGGGCAGGCGGAGCAGGCGCCGTCCCACGTGGTGCCAGCGCCCGGTCACTCCAGTGCGGCCTCGGGGGTGAGGTAGCCCTCGCGCAGGGCGTAGCGCACCAGCTCCGCCCGCGTCTGCAGGCCCAGCTTGTTCATGATGTGCGCGCGGTGCGTCTCCACCGTCTTGACCGACACGACCAGCCGGTCGGCGATCTCCTGGTTGGTGTAGCCCTGCGCGATCAGGCGCAGCACTTCCCGCTCCCGCTCGGTGAGTGCCAGGTAGGCAGCGGCGGCGCGATCGCCGGCCCGGCGGGCGCGGTGGACGAAGTCGGTCAGCAGGCGCCGCTCCATCGTGGGATAGAGAAAGGGCTTGCCCTGGGCGGCGTCACGAATGGCGCCCAGCAGGTGCTCGTCGGCCGTCTGCTTCAGGACGTACCCGGCCCCGCCGGCCTGGATCACCTGGAACAGATAGGACTCGCTGGCGTGCATGGTCAGGATGAGGACGGCTAGATCGGGAAAGGCCGCCTTGATCCGCCGCAGAGCCTCCAGCCCGTTGAGGCGGGGCATGCCGATGTCGAGCACGACCACGTCCACGGCGCCCTGGCGCGCCAGGGCTGAGACGCGCTCCACGGCCTCCTCTCCGTCACCGGCCTCGCCGACCACCTCCATGTCCGGCTGCCCGTTGATGAGCAGGCGCAGCCCCGACCGCAGAATGGCGTGGTCGTCGGCGAGGAACACGCGCAGCTTCTGCCCGTCCATTGTCGTCACCAGGCGCCTCTACTCTAGACAGAGCATACGCCCCTGCGAGTTCAGGCTGTGGGCTAGAGCTTACAGGCCGAGGTAGGCCTTGCGCACCGTCTCCAGGTTTCGGACCGCGCCGGCGGGGCCCTCGATCTCGATCCGGCCGTTGCTGAGCACGTAGGCGTAGTCGCTCACCGCCAGCGCCAGCTGGACGTTCTGCTCCACCAGGAGCATGGTCAACCCCTGCTCCTTCAGGCGCAGGATGATCTCGAAGAGGCTCAGCACCAGGCGAGGGGACAGCCCCAACGATGGCTCGTCGAACATCAGGATGCGGGGCTGGCCCATCAGGCCACGGGCGATGGCCAGCATCTGCTGCTCTCCGCCGCTGAGCGTGCCCGCCACCTGGCGCTGCCGCTCCTTGAGGCGCGGAAAGAGGGTGAAGACCTGCTCCAGCGCCTGGGCGAACTGGCGGCGCGCCCGCGCCGGGGTCGCGCCTAGCTCCAGGTTCTCCCGCACCGTGAGGTCGGTGAAGAGCTGCCGCCCTTCGGGGACCATGATCAGCCCCCGCTGCGCCTTGGCGTGGGCGGAGAGGCGCGTCACGTCCTCGCCGTCAAACGTCACCGTCCCTCGCCAGGGGGGCAGGAGCCCCATCACGCTACGCAGCAGCGTGGTCTTGCCACTCCCGTTCGAACCAACCAGCGTGGTGACGCGGCCATCTTCGAGGCGCAGGGATGCTCCCCAGAGGATCTGGACCTCGCCGTAGCCGGCGTCAAGCTCGCGTACCTCCAGGCTCATGGCGCCGCTCCGTCAGCGGTGTCGGCGGCACTTGCGGTCTCCGGCTCGCCCGCAACCGGTCCGGGCGGCCCCCCGGCTGCGGCCGTCCGCGCCGCCTCCGCAGCGCGAGCCATCAGGCGCTCGGCAGCCGCGGGGTCGCCCAGGTAGGCCTCGATCACCTTCGGATCGTTGGCGACCTCCTCGGGGCGCCCTTCGGCGATCTTGGCGCCGTAGTCCAGCACCACGACGCGATCGGAAAGCGCCATCACGGCGTGCATCAGGTGCTCGATCATCATCACCGTCACGCCCCCGTCGCGCACGCGCCGGATCACGGCCAGCATCTCCGCCACCTCGCTGGGGTTGAGGCCGGCCAGCACCTCATCGAGCAGCAGGAGGTGGGGACGCGCCGCCAGGGCGCGCGCCAGCTCCAGGCGCTTCTTCTCGGCCACATTGAGCTTGGCCGCCGGCAGAGACGCCCGCCTGGCCAGGCCGACGACGTCCAGCACGTCCTCGGCTACCTCTGCGGCGGCGCGCAGGGGGAGGCGCTCGCGGCCGAAGCAGGCGCCGGCCATGACGTTCTGCAGGACGGTGAGCTCGCCCAGCGGCCGCACGACCTGATGGGCACGGGCGATCCCGCGCCGCGCCACGGCGTACGGGGGCAGGCCGCTGATGCGCTCGCCCCGGAACAGGACCTGGCCGGTGTTGGGCGGGTAGACGCCATTGATGACGTTAAAGAGCGTGGTCTTCCCCGCCCCGTTCGGGCCAATCAGCCCCACGATCTCGTCTTCCTCAACTGAGACGGAGACGTGGTTCAGCGCCACCAGCCCGCCAAAGCGCCTGGAGACATCTTGCACGTCGAGCAGCGGGGCCGCCATCGTCCTCACTCGAGATACTTGCGCAGGCGCGGTACCCGCTGGCGAAGCTCCCCGACGAAGCCCTGCGTCAGGAAGAGCACGATGACTAGGAGCAGCACGCCGGCAATGGCCAGGTGCAGCGCGCGGAACAGGGGATTGATCAGCAGCATGGTGCGCAGGCGCTCATAGATCACAGCGCCGGCGATTGGGCCCGTCACCGTCCCGAACCCGCCCAGCATCACCATCACCAGGGCCTCGATGGATGTCAGCAGGTGGAAGGCTGAGCCGGGCTCGATCACGCCGTTCTTGAAGAAGAAGGCGGCGCCGGCCAGGGCAGGGAAGAACGCGGAGCAGGCGAAGGCGGCAATCTTGTACGGGGCCGGATTGATCCCCAGCACCTGGGCGGCGTCCTGGTCCTCACGGATGGCCATCAGCGCCAGCCCGAACTTGGACTGCTTGATCACGTAGCTGGTGGCGACGGTGGCCAGCGCGATCACGACGATGGCGGAGTAGGCCAGCCACAGGGCGCCGGCGGGGCCGCCGTAGGAGGCGTAGACGGCGAAGTTGAAGAACATCCCCGTCGAGCCGCCGAACGGCTGGAAGTTGGTGACGAAGGCCCGCGTGGCCTCGTTGATGCCGATCGTCGCCAGGGCAAAGTAGGCGCCCCGCAGGCGAAGCACCGGCGCCCCTACCACGGCGGCGCAGAGCGTGGCTGCGGCGGCTGCGACCAGGGCCGCGGGGATGAAGTGCACCTGGAAGCCCTGCATCAGAAAGAAGGCGAAGTAGCCGCCCAGGCCGAAGAACACCACGTGGCCAAAGCTGACGTAGCCGGTGTACCCCATGATGATGTTCACGCTCGACGCCAGGACGACCAGCATCAGGAGCAGGAACAGCTCCTCGCGCAGGGAGGCCGATCCCGTCACCACCGGCAGCAGCGAGACGGCCACGATGGCCAGCAGCACTATCCAGAGGAACGGCTGCCGCCAGACGCGCCACTGCCGGCTGGCCGCGGCCGGCCGCCTTACCGCTTCCACCACCTGCGCCATGCTGCTGTCCTAGCCAGCGGAGCCCTCACCCTCTCCCTGTGGGAGCGAGGGCTCGTCGCTCTCCCGTGGGGGACGCAAAGACGCGCAGAGGAGCAAGCCCGTCTGCTGCTTCGTCTCTCCGTGCCAAAGTGCGACATGCTCAGAGCCCTGCGGCGCCCTTACCGTGCGCCGAAGATGCCGGCCGGCCGCAGCAGCAGGACCAGTACAAAGGCCACGTACTCGATCACCGGCACCCAGCTCACGGGCAGGAAGATGGTGGTGACCCCTTCCAGCAGGCCCAGCAGCACGCCCCCCAGCAGGGCGCCGGTCGGGTTGCCCAGACCGCCCAGCACGACGATGACGAAGCTCTTCAGCTCGTAGGTGCCGCCGGACAGGATGGTGAACGGGAACAGGGTAGCGATGAGCGCTCCCGCGGTCATGGCCAGCATGGCGCCGATGCCGAAGCTCAGGGCCAGGATGGCCGTGGTGTTGATGCCCATCAGTTCGGCCGCCGCGCGGTTGTTGGCCACGGCGCGGATCGACTTGCCGGCGCGGGTGCGGTACAGGAACGCGTACAGGGCCGCGGTGACCAGGATGGCGACAAGCACCGCCACGGCCTTGGTCCCCAGGATGGTGACCGCTCCGGCGCGGATGGCGCCCAGCTTCACGTCCAGGGCGCGAGGCGTGGTGGTGAAGATGACCGTACCCAGGCCGATAATGACGAGGTTGACGGCAAAGGTGGCCAATAGGGTCGTCAGCTCAGGGGCGTTGATCACGCGGTGCACCGCCACCAGGTACAGCACCACGCCGGTGATGAGGCCCAGCCCCAGGGTCAGAAGCAGGCCCACGTACGCGGGAACCCCCAGCTGCGTCTGCAGCAGGTAGACGGCAAACATGCCGAGGACGATGAGCGGGCCGTGCGCCAGGTTGATCACCCGCATCACGCCAAAGATGAGGGTGAGGCCCATCGCGGCCAGGCCGTAGATAAAGCCCAGCATGAAGCCATCGATCGATGACGCCGCCAGCGCCTCCACGCTCACCGCGCTCCTTCATCTGCGCCACCCAGGCAGATCCGAAACGAAGCGTGAAGACGCCGGGCGCAGTAACTCCGGATCAACGACCCCGTCCTGCGCCCTCAGCGTCTCCATCGCCACGCGTCTCTGCGTCTTGGTGTGCCGTGTCCCTTTGTCCCTCTGTCCCTGTAACCCGCGTCTCCCCAGTGGGCCGTCCCGCTACACGGGCCGGAGCTGGGGATCGGCGGACTTGCCCTCAGGGGGCCAGACCACGGGCTTGACCAGCCTGCCGGAGGCGTCCTTCTGCCACTGGATGTACACCATCTCGTGGCCGATCTGCTTGCCAAACGTCTTGGCCGCCTGATCGAACTTCACGCGCCCGTAGAAGGTGAGCAGGTCCAGCCTGGCCAGGGCGCTGCGGAGCCTCTCGTTGTCGATCGCGCCGGCCTCCTCCAGCCCCTTCTGGAGAATGAGCCCGGCCGCGTAGCCGCCGGCCGCGTGGTAGCTAGGCTCCTCGCCGAACCGCGCCTGATAGGCCTTCACGAAGTCGTCGATGCTGATACCGTACCAAGGGACACCGGCAGCCCGCGCCGACTCCTGGCTGTAGCGGGCCACCGGCTCCCACTGGCTGGGCCCGACGACGTACTGCGCCGCATCGCCGATCTCGGCGAAGGTCGGCTCCGGCGGGGCCACCAGCAGAGCGACCAGGCGCACCGGCACGTTCTTCTCGTAGAGCTGCTTGGCGAAGGTGGTGCCGTCCTGGAAGTGCCCGCCGCCCATGATGGCGTCCGGCCTGGCCGCCTGGATCTTGCTGATGAACGGCGAGAAGTCCACCGTGCCCGTGTCGTACCCCTCGAAGAGCACGATGTCGTAGCCCTTGCCCTTGGCGTAGGTCTGGGTCGCCGTGGCTACGTCCGTGGAGAAGCGGTCCTTCTCATGCACGATGGCCAGACGTTTCAGCGACGCGTTCAGGCGCTGGAGCATGTCCACCGCCCCCGTAAGATAGCGGCTGGCGGGCGTGTACAGTTGGAAGATGTTGCGGAAGCCCTGCTCCATGGTGGTGTCGGACGCGGCGCCGGTAGTGATCATGACCTTGCCGTACTGCTCGGCCACCACCGCCGCCGTCTGGGTCAGGCCGCTGCTGTACGGGCTGATCAGGACGTCGACCTTGTCGTCGGTGATGAGCTTGGTGTACAGGGCCTGGACGCGGTCGGCCTTGCTCTCGTCGTCGTAGAACTTGAGTTCTGGCGTGGCAGGACCGTCCTTGAGCTTGATGCCGCCCGCCTTCCGCACGTCGTCCACCCAGAGCTGCAGACCCTGGAGCTGGCGCTTAGATTCGGTAGTCAGGCTCCCCGTCTGCGAGGCGGTAAACCCGATGGTCATCCGTTTGGGCGCGGCCCCGCCGCCGGGCCCGCCGGCCGTCCCCGGGGCCCCCGCCGGACCGCAGGCCGCCAGCGCCGCGCCGCCCAGCACCGTTCCCCACAGGCCGGCGAGCAGGATCGAACGGCGGCTGACCGAGCCAGCAGTGCTTGCTTCCATTTCGCACTCCTCCCGCAGCGGGCAGGAAAACCAGCACCCGCTACTACCCATTATGAGGCATGATGGCCGCGCATGATGGACCGCGCCGGGGACAAGGCGCGCGAGCGCCAGCCGGCCATGCAAAGCTCCGCCTGGCGCCAACCCGTGGCCATGGTTCCCCTCTCCGTGTCTTCGCGTCCCCGTGTCTCCGTGTCTCCGCGTCGGCGCCGCGTCGGCGTGACCGCCGCAGGTGAGCCCTCTCCCCTGTGTCCCTCGTTCCCCCTCTCCGTGTCCGAGCGGGGGCCAGGGGGTGAGGTCTCTCCTCCCTCCCGGCGCGCCCAGCCGCACAGCCGCGGCCATCGTTCCCCCTCTCCGTGTCGGAGTGGGGGCCAGGGGGTGAGGTCTCTCCCCGCGTCGCCGCGTCGCGTACACTGGAGCTACAGCGCGTTGCATGCCGGCGGTGGCCACCCTGGCCACGCCCCTGTGCCGGCCCTGTGCCGCCGTGGATGGAGGATATGGCCGGAGCAGGAGGGCGCTGCCGGTGACGCTGCTCGCGAAAGGAGGCTGAGCCGTGAACCGCCAAGGTCGCCATAGTGTGCACGGGGTTGAGCGATCCGCGCCTGTCGAGGGTGGGGCCCCGCCGGACGGCGCGGCGCCGCTGGCTGAG
>DAOTTI010000170.1:0-5042 GCA_034437795.1 Chloroflexota bacterium
ACGAACTGGATGGGGGTGTTGATCTCGTGGGCGATGCCGGCGGCCAGGCGCCCCACGGACTCCAGCTTCTGCGCCTGGCGTAGCTCCGCCTCCGCGCGACGCTGCGCCGTGACGTCGCTGAAGGTCACTACGGCGCCGGTAATCTCCGTCCCCACGCGGATCGGCGACGCCGAATAGGTCACGGGGAAGGCCGTGCCGTCACGCCGCCACAGCACCTCGTCGTCGCGTCGCGCCGCCTCGCCGCGGCGCAGCGTGTCGGTCAGCGGGCACTCCTGCACAGGGTAGGGCGACCCGTCGGGCCGCCGCGCGTGAATGAGCGGGTGCATCGGCCGGCCGATGACCTCCGCGGGCTGGTAGCCGAGCATGGCGGCCGCCGCGCGGTTGATGAACGTGCAGCGCCCCTCGGCATCGACGCCGTAGATCCCCTGGGCCGCCGAGTCCAGCAGCGCCGCCTCGGTCGCGCGGGCGCGCACCACCTCGTCGTACTGGGCCTGCAGGCGGGCCAGGGCCTGGCGCAGCTCAGCCGTGCGCTGCTCCACCATCTGTTCCAGCGCTCTGTTGCGCTCGCCCAGCTGCTGGTACAGAAAGCGCGTCTCCAGCAGGTTGCGGATGCGAAGCAGCACCTCGGTCGTGCTGAAGGGTTTGGTCAGGAAGTCCTTCGCCCCCTGGCTCAGGGCCGCCTGGCGCGCCGCGGCCGAGTCATCGCCGGTCAGCACCAGGATCGGCAGATAATCGCCCGGGCCAATGTGCGGCGCCAGCGCCTCCATCACCGCCAGGCCATCCATGTCGGGCATCAGCAGGTCCAGGACGATCAGGTCCGGCTGATGGGTCTGATAGAGCGCCACGACGGTGCGCGGATCGGTCGTCCCCAGTACATTCGTGTAGCCGCCCTGGCGCAGGACCTGCTCCAGCAGCAGCACGTTCGGCGCCAGGTCGTCGACGATCAGGATCCTGGCCCCCTGCAGCACCCCCTCATCCAGCTTGCGCATGCGCAGCTAGCATCGGCACTTTCCGCCACAAGCGGAGTCCGCCCACCCCGGTTGGGCTAACCCTCATCAGCCGTGAACGAAGCCCTCACCTCGGCCCTCTCACAGAGAGAGGAAAGGAGCCGCGAACCGAGCCCGCTCCCCCGCCGGGGTTCCCGCCTCCAGCGCACAGACCAGCGAGCGCAACGAGCAGCGAGCGTAGCGAGTAGCGAGTAGCGAGTAGTTCCCTCTCGCTATGGGAGAGGGTTAGGCTGAGGGCTTCGCTCCTGAAGAATGCGCCCTTCATCCCACCTCAGGCAGGACGGCCACGGGGGGAGGAAACTCATCGCCAGCCGCGCGTCGTGCAGCCTCACGGTGCAGCCGGCCGCCCTTGAGCCCCCGTGCTGCGCGCCGCCGCGGCAAGGCCCTCCTATGCCCAGGCCACGCTGGAACGCGCAGGCTCCTTCACCCTTTGAACCTTCGACCTTGAACGTTGAACTACGCCTCCGCGGCGAGCTGCAGCCGGCCCGCGCTGGAAGCCACCACCCGCAGGCGCACCCCGCGAAGCTCGGTGACGTGCGCTGCCAGGTCCAGCGACGTGTCGTGCTGCACCTCCAGACCCAGAACGCCGCGGTCGTAGCCCAGCCCCTTCACCTCGCTCACCCCGCGCAGCTGCTGGAAGGCCCGCTGCACGGCCAGCGCGCGTGAGAACCCGGGCACTCCCGAAATGACGACCGAGGTCTTCGTCAGCGCGTTTCCGGCGCCCCCTCGATCACGGCCGGCAGCGTCCAACTGGGGACCAGCCACCGAGGTACCGACCGAGATCTTCGTCAGCGCGCCGCCGGCTGGTGAAGGAGGCTCGCCGGCAGCGCTCGCGCCCGGCGCCGGCCTGCGCGGTGGCCAGGGTGTGGCTGGACCTCCCTCCGGCTGTTCACCGGCATCGGGTGCCGACACAGGCGCCGGCTCACCCACGGTAGCAGCGCCCGCCGCCAGCCGCGCCGTCTCGCCAGGGACCGGCTCTCGTCCGGTCACTGCTCCGGCCGCCGGCCGCATTGCCGCGCCGCGCACGGCCGCGCCCGGTTCGTCATCGACGAGTGTCTCCGCCAGGCCCGCCGGGACCGGCGCCGCTGCTGCCGGCGGAGCCGCGTCCGTAGCGGTACTGGCCGCCGGCACGTCCTGTATCGCCACCTCCGCCCTGGCTTGCGCGGCCCCCGCCGCTGCCTGGGCCGTCTCAGCCCGAGCCCCTGGCTCACAGAGGGCGGCAGGTGCCGTCGCGGTGCCCCGCGCCGCTTCACCCGCTTGCGCCTCCGGCGCGCGGTCGCCGGACGCGAACACCGGTACCTCCTCTGGCGCGGCGTCGCGTGCCCCCGTCGTAGCCTGTTCGACGGCCTCCGGCGCACTGGCCGGTGCCGGCTCGTCGCGTTCAGTGAGCGGCGCCTCGCGCGCGGCCACGGGGGCCGGCCCTGACGCGGCTTCGGGCACGCGGGGCGTCGCGCCCGCGCGCCCCGCTGGCGAGACCGCCCCCAGGTTGGTGCGTAGCGTCTGTAGCTGGCTGGCGAAGAAGCTATCGATCACGCCCTGGATCTGCGCCACCTGCTGCTCCAGGGCGCGACCCTCCGCCGCCACCTCGCTGCGGCGCGCCTCCGCCTCACGCACGATCGCCTCCGCCTGCGCCTGCGCCTGGGCCCGAAGGCGCGCCACCTCTTCGTCCGCAGCGGCCCGCTGGCGCTGGATCTCTGCCTGCGCCTCGGCCCGCTGCCGCTGGATGGCCGCCTCCAGCTCCGCCCGCTGGCGCTCCAGCTCCGCCCGCTGCCAGGCCACCGCCTCTGCCTCCGCCTGGCGGCGCGCCTCCAGGTCCGCTTCCGCCTCCTGGCGCTGCCGCTCTAGCTCCTGCGCCACGCGCTCGCGTTCCCGATAGAGCTCGGCTACCTCCTCCCGCAGGCGGGCCAGCTGGTCCTTGAACTGCTGGACGAAATCGTCGGCGTAGCGCTGGATCTCCGCCCGAATGTCGGCGGCAAACTGCATCCGGCGCTGGATGGCCTCGCGCTCCACCTGGGCCATCATGTCGAACAGCTCCAGGCGCCGGCGTGCCCACTCAGCATCGATGGTCACTTCGGCGTTGAGAAGCACAGGGGAGGTCGCGGCCGCGGCCGGTGCTACCGTCGCGCCCGCGCGGGCGCCGCCCTCCACGTTCGCCTGGTGCTCGTCACGCCCGGCTCGCTCCACTCGAGCGGGCTCCTGTCCGTTTCGCGCTATGGCCATCCTGGTCCTCTCCAGCGTGTCGCAGCGCTCCACCGCTCCCCATCCGCCACACAGCTACACCGCTACACAATGGTACTCGCGGCTACCCGCGCCGGTCGATCAGCCTGGGAGCATCGGGGTGGCGCGGCGGCGAGCCGGCCAGCCGCGCCCGCGACGCCCGCACCTGCTCTAGCTGCGTGATGAGCTCCTGCCGCCGCGCGGCCAGCAGTGCCTGTAGCGCGGCATCCTCCTGCTCGATCTGCCCCAGCAGCTTAACTAGGCGCCGGCGCGCCTCGGGCGCTACCTGCGCTGCGTCTTGTAGTGCCTGCTCGACCAGTCGTGCGGCCGCCTGCACGGCCGCGCCTCGCTCGGCGAGCAGGCGCTCCACCGACGCCGTCTGGCCCTGCTCCACCGCCCGCCGCAGCGTATGGCTCAGGTCGAGGATCGTCTGGTACTGCTCAGCGAGCTGCCGCGCCAGCTGCGCGCCTGCATCGGCCATGGGTGCCCTCTCTTATCTCCCGGCCCCGCCGGAGGCGGCGCCCAGGCTCAGGTCGATGTACTCGCGTAACGCCTCCCGCCACGGTCGCGGGGACGGGATCCCCGCGGCGTGCAGGGCGTCATGGGCCAGCACGGAGTACCGCGGCCGCGGGGGCACCGGCGGCAGGTCCGCCAGGTGGATGGGCCGCAGGTCGGCTGGCCGGCCGGCCAGCTCCAGGATCGCCTGCGCGAACTCGTACCAGCTACAGGCCCCCGTGTTGGTCACGTGGAAGGTGCCGCTCGCCTCGACCTCCAGCAACCGCACGATGGTCGCGGCCGCATCCGGCGCGTACGTCGGCGAAAAGACCTGATCGGCCGGAACGGTGATCGTCTCGCCCCGGCTGGCCTTCTCCAGCACCGTAGAGACGAAGTGCCGGTGCCCCTTAGCGCGGCTCGGCACGGGGCCATACAGGCCGGAGACGCGCACGATCAAGTGGCGTGCCAGACAGGAGCGCACGAGCTGCTCCCCCGCGACCTTCGAGATGCCGTACACCGAGCGCGGCTCGGTACGGTCGGTCTCACGATACGGCCGGCTGGCGCTCCCGTCGAAGACGTAGTCGGTGCTGACGTGGACCAGCCACGCCCCGCGCGCCGCGCAGTGCTCAGCCAGCAGCCGCGGGCCGAGCGCATTCACCCGCAGCGCCGGCTCTGGCTCTTCCCCAGGCCAGAAGGCGGTGTTCACCACCACGTCCGGCGCTGGCTCCAGCGCGCGGGCGATGCTCCCGCCGTCCGTAATCTCGATCTGCTGGTGCACCAGAGGAAGCACGCGCCAGCCCCGCTGCCGCCCAAAGGCGCCGGCCAGGGCCGTCCCCAGCTGTCCATTCGCGCCAATGACGGCAACGGTCCGCTCACCCATGGCCACCTAACCATACCGCACTGCGCCCTGTCCCGAGCCCCCGCCCCTGGTGATCAGGTGGCGATCCGCTGGCTGCGCTCGCCGTGATCAGGTGGTGATCAAGTGGCGATCCAGGCCCTCCGCGCCTCGTGATCGGGTGGTGATCAGCACCTCTGCCCCCTCAAGTACACGCCAACCCTGCCGATGATTGCCCTGAAACTGCCAGGAACGAAAGGAGGAACCGAGCCACGACCGCGCCCGCTCAGCGCACCTGCCGGCCAAGTAAGCAGAGCGCACGCGTGACCCGCGCGGGCTCTTGCCTGCCGGCTCCGGCGAACCACAGCGAACCCAACCCACATATCAAGCACTGGCCAACCCCGATCTGGGGCGGTGGCAGGGACGCCACCGCCGGCCAATTGCAGCCAGAAGGAGCCGAGACCCCATGCCATTGCGTTTGAACTTCA
>DAOTTI010000171.1:0-27318 GCA_034437795.1 Chloroflexota bacterium
CCAGCGCCCAGCGCGGCCCCCGCGCCTGGCGCGCCGCTCTGGCGCTCCAGCGCCACCATGCCCAGGGCAGGGCCAAAGAGCGCCTCGCACAGCCAGCCCAGCAACGCGCACGCCCCGAAGCTGCCGAATGTCAGCGTGAAGAACGCCCCCAGGCTCGCCCCGTACACCAGGCTCAGCCCGCCGGCCAGCAGCGCAGCCGAGAAGCCAAGCGCGACCCCGGCCGCGAATAGCTGCCCGCTTGCCGGTGCCTGCGCCGCCGGCGGCGGCACGGTGGAGCCGGCCGGCGTCCCCATCGTCCCCGGCGCAGGGCCGGTCGTCGACGAACGGCTCATCCCTGCGCCCCCTCTAGCTGTACCCCCTCTACCTGTGCCCTCTCTGCCTGCGCCCCCTCTGCCTGTGCCCCTTCTAACTCCTGCGCGCAGCGCTCCCCCAGCAGGCGCGCCAGGCGCTGCGTGGTCGCTCGCTCCAGGTGGCCCGGCACGCCCTGGCCGGTCGTCAGGAAGAAGACCGGCTTGCGCGCCCGGCTCACAACACTCAGGAAGGGCCCAAACACCGCCGTCTCATCGACCTTAGTAAGAACGAGGCCGTGCAGGGGGAACGTGCCGAAGCCCTCCAGAATGGCCCACAGGTCCCGCGGCTTGGTCATCGCGCTGGCGGCCAGCAGTACCGTCACCTGCGCCGCCGCGCCCGTCGCGGCCGCGACGAGGCAGCCCAGTTCCTCTAGGCGCGCCCTGTCGCGCGGGCCGCAGCCTGGCGTGTCCACCAGCAGCACCGCCGCCTCGCCCTGCCGCGCCACGGCGTCCGCCAGGTCCTGCGGCTCATAGGCCACCGTCAGCGGCAGGCCCATGATCTCCGCATAGGTCGCCAGCTGCGAGACGGCGCCGATCCGGAAGGTGTCCGCAGTGATCAACCCCACCTGGCGCCGCTCGTAGAGCGCCAGCTGCGCGGCCAGCTTGGCGATGGTCGTGGTCTTCCCTGCGCCGGTAGGACCGACCAGCACCACGACGTGCGGCCCCCGCCGGCCAGTCACCACCGCGCCGCCGCCGGCCGGCCCCTCCCCAGCCTCCTGCCCGTCCAGGTCTCCCGCCGCTTCCTCCGCCGTATCGCCGCCCGGCCCCAGCCCACGGTCCCCCTCCTCTTCTCTACGGCCGCCGGGCTCCAGCCCGCCGACCGCCTCTCCTTCCGCCTCGAACGTCGAGCCCGCCGCCGGACCGAGTTCCAGGTCCTGCGCGAGCAGCCGCTCTTCCAGCATCGCCAGCAACCGCTGCCACAGGCCCTCGATGCCGGGGTCCTCATCGGGCCCCACCTGCTCGGCCAGGCTGCCGGCCAGCTCCAGCGCCAGGGAAGGCTCCACCTCCTGCTCGATCAGGTGCGCGTAGATCGCGCGCAGCGACGGCGGCTCCTCGTTTCCCGCCTCCATCAAGAAGCCACCATGGTGCTCTCCTCCAGCCACCTCGCCGCCAGCGTCGCTGTCCGCCTCCTCCGTCGGCTGCTGCCCGCCACCGCCGGCCGGCCGGAGCAACACGCCCACCACACTCCCGGGTGCGGCCATCCCGTACAGCGGCGCAGCCGCCGCACCTCCGCCTGGCGCCAGCTCGTCGCCGCCTTCCCCCGCAGCAGCCGCACCCCGAGCCAGCGCATCCTCCCCAGCTCCTGATGGCGCCAGACCGTCGCCGCCTTCCTTCGATCCTCCGGCCTCGGCACGCGGCGCCTCCGAGTACGTCCGACACAGCCGCGCCGCTCCGGCCTCCTGCCCCACCTCATCGTCCGCCTCATCTCCAGCCGCCCAGGATGATCTCCACTCCCCCTGGCCCTCGTCCCCGCGCTCCGTGTCGGAGAAGGGGCGGCGGGGCCAAGCCGCACGGTGGGGCGGGGTGGGGCAGGGGTGCGGCGCGGCCCCGGCCGAAGGGGGTGAGGTCCACTCCCCCTGGCCCTCGTCCCCGCGCTCCCGCGTTCGGGAGAGGGGCCGGGGGTGAGGGCTGCCCTCTCCCTCCCCGCGTCGGGGCCGGGAGGCCGCAGGGGGTGAGGTCTGTCCTCCCCCCGCGTCCGGCGCCGCTGGAACGTCCAGGCCCAGCTGCCGGAGCAGGTTTGGGTTCCCATCCACCGCCCGCACGATCATCTCCGCCAGCGCCGACACCAGCTCCGGCGGGATCGACGCCCCGCTCTGGCGCAGGTGCTCCAGGATGGCCGCGAGGTGGCCCGCCCCCTCCGGCGATGGAAGGCCGTTCAGCCCATCGGCCAGGGCGGCCGCCCGCCCGTTCGTGGCTGGCGAACGGCCGGCCCCCGCGCGGGCGGCCAGCGCCGCCTGCAAGGCGGCCGCCGGGGCCGACGGCCGCCCGTTCCCCGCACTGCCCTCCTCCACCGCCGCCAGCAGTTCGATCTCCCGCCGGCCCAGCAGCCGCCACAGAACGGGCGGGCCGCGGCGCACCGCCTGCTCCTGGAGAATCACTGCATCGGGCCCTAGCTCGGCCCTGATCTGGAGCAGCGCCGTCGACCGGTCCGGCGCGCGGAACTTCTTGACCTTCATCGCGGTTACTCGATCACCACCATGCCATCGGCCTGCACGTCCACCCCCGGCGCGATCTCGCTAAACGAGAGCACCACCAGATTGGGGAGCATGCGCTCCGTCAGCCGGCGGATGGCCCCCCGCAGGCGCGCGGGACACAGCAGCACCGGCGGATGCCCCTGCCCCGCCAGCTTCTCCATCTCCGCGGCCAGGCGCTGCAGCAGCTGCTGGGCCCGCGCCGGCTCCATCGCCACCACCGTCCCCTGCTCGGTCTGGCGCAAGGCCTCAGTGAGCTGCTGCTCCGCCCGCGGGCTGAGCGTGATCACGTGGATCAGGCCATCCAGCCCCTTGTACTGCTGCGAGATGGCCCGCGCCAGCGCCTGGCGCACGAACTCGGTCAGCGCCTCCGGCTCGCGCGTCTGGCGGGCGTGGTCGGCCAGCGCTTCCAGGATCGTCACCAGGTCGCGGATCGTGATCCGCTCCCGCAGCAGGTTCTGGAGCACCTTCTGCACGTCGCCCAGCGTCAGCAGGCCCGGGATCAGCTCCTCCACCACTGCCGGGTGGTCGTTCTTGACGTTGTTGATCAGCGTCTGCACGTCCTGGCGGGTCAGGATGCTGGCGGCGTTGGCGCGGATCACCTCCGTCAGGTGCGTGCTGAGCACCGACGGCGGATCGACCACGGTGTAGCCAAGCAGCTCCGCCCGCTCCTTCTGCGCCGCCGTGATCCACAGCGCCGGCAGGCCAAACGCCGGCTCGGTGGTAGGGATCCCCTCGATGCTCTCGTCGGCCAGCCCGGCGTTCATCGCCAGGTAGTGGTTCACCATCAGCTCCCCGCGGGCCACCTCCACCCCGCGCAGCTTGATCACGTACTGGTTGGGCGCCAGCTGCAGGTTGTCGCGCACGCGTACGGACGGCAGGATGATCCCCAGATCGAGCGCGATCTGGCGCCGGATGCGGGTGATCCGGTCCAGCAGGTTGCCCGCCTCCTGCAGGTCCACCAGCGGGATCAGCCCGTAGCCGATCTCCATCTCCATCGGCTCCACCTGCAGCAGGGGCACCACCGCCTCCGGACCGGCCGGCGTCGCCTCCTGCGCCATCGCCTGCGCCGCCCCCTCCGCTGCGGCCAGGGCCGCCCGCCGCCCGGCGCGGGCAGCGCCGAAGGCGGCCACGGCCGCAATCCCGCTGATGATCAGGAACGGCAGCTTGGGCAGCCCAGGGACCAGCGCCAGGGCCAGCAGCGCCGCCGAGACGATCGCCAGCGCCCGCGGGTTGGCCGTGATCTGCCGAATGGTGTCCGCACCCAGGCTCGACTCCGACGCCGCCCGCGTCACGATGATGCCCGTCGCCGTGGAGATCATCAGCGCCGGGAGCTGGCTCACCAGGCCGTCCCCCACCGTCAGCAGGGTGTACGTCTGCAGCGCCTGCACCCAGTCCATCCCGTTCTGCGCCACGCCGATGATGAAGCCGCCGACCACGTTCACCAGGATGATCACGATCCCCGCGATGGCGTCCCCCCGCACGAACTTGGACGCCCCGTCCATCGCCCCGTAGAAGTCGGCCTCCCGCTCGATCTCGGCCCGCCGCCGCCTGGCCTCCGCCTCGGGGATGATGCCGGCGTTCAGGTCGGCGTCGATGCTCATCTGCTTGCCGGGCATCGCATCCAGCGTGAAGCGCGCCGCCACCTCCGCCACTCGCCCCGCGCCGTTCGTGATCACCACGAACTGGATCACCACCAGGATCACGAACACCACGATCCCCACCACGTAGCTGCCGCCCACCACGAACGAGCCAAAGGCCTCGATCACGTGGCCGGCGGAGCCGTGCAGCAGGATCAGGCGGCTGGCAGAGATGTTGAGCGCCAGCCGAAAGAGCGTGGTGATCAGCAGCAGCGACGGAAAGACGGAGAAGGAGAGCGGCTCGTCCGTATACATCGAGACCAGCAGGATCACCAGCGCCGTGGAGAGATTGATGATCAGCAGCAGGTCCAGCAGCCCGCTGGGGAGCGGCACGATCATCATCGCCACCACCGCCACCACCGCCAGC
Source organism: Chloroflexota bacterium (assembly GCA_034437795.1). Classification (GTDB taxonomy): domain Bacteria; phylum Chloroflexota; class UBA11872; order UBA12225; family UBA12225; genus DAOTTI01. Next base: position 4,550 of record DAOTTI010000171.1, read on the forward strand.
GGCAGCAGGATGTCCTTCTGCTGCAGCAGCCGGCCCAGGCCCCGCCCCGCGTCGGGGGAAGCGCCGGCCCTCAGGGGCGCCGCCGGGACCGTCCCTCCGGCCCCCGCTCCTGCCTTCGCTACCGCTGCCATCTCCTACCTCTCATTCGCGCCACCCCCCGCCTCTCCCTAGCCCAGCGCTTTGTACTTTGAACCTTGAACCTTGAACTCCGCTTAGGCGGCTCGACCGAACCCCGCCGGTGCGCGGTGGGGGTGCAGCCGGTAGACGAAGGCCAGCACCTCCGCCACCGCCCGATACAGCTCCGCCGGCACCGCCTGCCCCACCTGGCACGCCTTGTACAGCGCCTGCGCCAGGGGCCTGTTCTCCACCGTGGGCACCCCGTGCTCCCGCGCCACCTTCTTGATCTGCTGCGCGATCAAGCGCTCGCCCTTGGCCAGCACCACCGGCGCCTCCATGCCGGCCTCATACTGGATGGCCACGGCGTAATGCGTCGGGTTGGTGATCACCACGTCCGCCTTCGGCACCTGCTGCATCATGCGCTGGCGCGTCAAGGCGCGCGCCCGCTGGCGCAGCCGCGCCCGAATGTGCGGGTCCCCTTCCTGCTGCTTCAGCTCCTCCTTGATCTCCTCGCGGCTCATGCGCAGGCTCCGCTCGAACCACCAGCGCTGGTAGAGAAAGTCCGCGCCGGCCAGCACGGCTAGGGCGCCGGCCACCTTCCACAGCACCGCGGCGATGGCGCCGGACAGCGCCCCCGCGGCCCGCCCGGGCTCCGCCTCCGACAGCAGGGCCAGCGTGCTCTCCTGGCCGCGCACCGCCTGCCAGGCTACCCCGCCGACGACGGCCACCTTCAACAGCGTCTTCGCCAGCTCCACCAGCGACCGCGATGAGTACAGCCGCCTGGCGCCGTCCACCGGATTGATCCGGCTGAATTGAGGCCGGATGGCCTGCCCGCTGAACAGGAAGCCAAACTGCAGGACGTTGCTCGCCACCCCTACGGCCGCCAGGCCCAGCAGCAGCGGCCCCACCAGCTGGAAGAAGAACCACGACAGGCTCGGCGCACGCGCCGCGAGCGCGCTGGCCGTAAGCTCGCCCGTGGCCGCGCCCGCCAGCGTGGCCCGCGTCAGCTCCAGCACTGAGCCGGCCATGCCGGGCACCAGCCATTGCAGCCCGGCGGCCGCCGCCAGCAGCAGCGCCGCCGTGTTCACCTCCACGCTCTTCAGCACCTGGCCCCGCTCGCGCGCCTCCTGGCGCCGCTTCGGCGTGGCCTGCTCCGTACGCTCCCCCGGCATCGCTCGCTAGCCTCGTAGCGCCAGGGCCAGAATCGGGCCCAGCGCGGCGAACGCCCGCGCCATCACCTGCGCCGTCACCGGCACGGTCACCAGCAGCATGATCAGCCCCAGTCCCAGCTTGGCCGGGATGCCGATGACGAAAACGTTGAGCTGCGGCACCGCCCGCGCCACGATCGCCAGCGCCACGTCCGCCAGCAGCAGGGCAGCCATCACCGGCAGCGCAATGCGCGCCGCCAGGAGGAACACCTCGCCCCCCAGGTTCAGCACCGCCGGCCAGGCGCCTCGCGCCGCCAGCGGGTCCAGTCCCAGGCCCAGCAGGTCCGGTCCTCCCGGCTGCGCCCTGAGCCCGCCTCCCGCCAGGGGCACCAGATCGAATGTCTGCTGCAGGGCGATGAGCAGGGCGTGGTGCCCGTCCATCGCCAGGAACACCAGCACCGCCAGCTGCGTGTAGAACTGGTCCACCAGGCTGGAGTGCTCCGCCGTAAGCGGGTTCACGATATTGGCCAGGGAGAACCCGATCTGCAGGCCGGCGGCGTGCCCTGCCCCCTGGATGGCAAGGAAGACGAGCAGTACGGCGAACCCGATCACCGACCCGATCAGGAGCTCCCGCGCAATCAGTCCGGTCCACGTCACCAGGCTCTCCGGCAGCGGCGGCAGCGCCCCTCGCGCCCCCGCCGCCGTGGGCAGCATCACCAGCGAAAGGAGCACCGCCAGCGCCACACGCACCTGCGCCGGCACGCTGCGATGCCCGAAAATGGGCGCGATCATCAGCACGGCCCCTACGCGGCACAGCACGAGCACGAAGCCCTCCCAGAAGAGAGGCGGCTGGGCCAGCAGGTTCATCCGTCCTTCGTCCCTCTTCGTCCCTCGTCCCTAACGCGCCAGCCCCGGCAGGGCGATGAACAGGTTGGTCACGTAGGCGATCAGGCTGTTCAGCATCCAGGGCCCGAAGAGGACGCCGGCCACCGTCACCGCCACGATCTTGGGCACGAAAGCCAGGGTCATTTCATTGATCTGCGTCACCGCCTGCAGCACCGACACGATCAGGCCAGAGACCAGGCTGGCCACCAGGATCGGCGCCGTCAGTTGCACCGTGATCGTGAGCGCGTCGCGCGCCAGCTGGAGCACCACTCCTTCGGACATCGAACGTCCCTGCCTCTCGTGGCAATCGGTCTGTGGCTGGGCGACGGCCGCCGGCCGCTACCAGCCAGCAGAACTCTACGCCCCCCACGCCCGGCTGAAGGCCCCCCTCTCCCGGACGGCATCGGCCACCCGGCTGATCTCACGCCACCCGCACACAGCCCCCGCGCCCCGTCAGTCGAAGCTCGGGACCAGCACCCGCGCCAGCGCCGCATTGACGAGCGCCACGCCCGACGGCGGTGGCTGGCCCGTCAGTTGAAGCTCAGCACCAGCGCCCGCGTCACCAGGTACCAGCCGTCCACCAGCACAAAGAGCAGGATTTTGAACGGCAGCGAGATCACCACCGGCGGCAGCATCATCATCCCCATGCTCATCAGCACCGTCGACACCACCATGTCGATCACCAGAAAGGGGATGAAGACGACGAACCCGATCTGGAAGGCCGTCTTGAGCTCGCTGATGATGAAGGCCGGAATAACCACGTACGTCGGCACGTCGTCGACCGTCTGCGGCCGGTCCAGCTTGGCCAGGTAGACGAACAGGGCCAGATCCTTCTCCCGCACCTGGCGCAGCATGAAGGCCCGCACCGGCCGCTCCGCCCGCGCAAAGGCCTCGCCCTGGCTGATCTGCCCGGCGGTGTAGGGCGCCAGCGCCTCCCGCTGGATCTGCTGCCCCACCGGCGCCATGACGAACAGGGTGAGAAAGAGGGCCAGTCCCAGCAGCACGGGGTTGGGTGGAAGCTGAGGCACCCCGATGGCGTTACGGATCAGCGACAGCACGATGACGATGCGCGTAAAGGCCGTCACCATGATCAGGATGGCGGGAGCGAGCGACAGGACGGTCAGCAGGCCAATGATCTGCAGGGACGCCACCGTGTCCTGCGGCCCCTGCGCCTGTTCGATCCCCACACTGAGCTTCGGCAGCGGCTGCCCGCCCACGTCCGCCGGCGCGCAGGCCGCCAGCAGCAGCCCCGCCACCGCGAGCAGCGCGACCACCTGCGGGCCCCTCCGGCGCGGCGAATAGCTCCGTTTCCTCCCAGCGACGCGGCCCCTCCCCGCCGCGCCAGGGGCGCGGCCGCTCGCACCTTCGCTACTGGCTGAGACCGGCCCCATCTGCTCGTCAGCAACGGGCCCCACCCCACCGCCGGCGCGGCCGGCTACGTTCGCGCCATCGATCACGCCCCCGCCTCCAGTCGCTTGGCGCGCTCCCGCAGGCGCCGCAGCCGTTCCGCGACCGCCCCCTCCTCAGTCCCGCCGGCCGTGCCGCCAGCGCTGGCCCTGGCCGCCGTCTGGAGCGGCGCCTGACCCAGCCGGCCGGCGGCGTCCACCAGCACCGCCCCGAAGTCCGCGCGGGGCGCGCCCGTGGCGAGCGGCGCTCCGCCCAGCTCCGCCAGTAGCGAGAGTTGCGTATCGGTGGCGCCAACCAGCAGCGAGTGCTCGCCCACCTCAACCAGGTGCAGCGCGCTCCGCCCGCGCCCGCTCGGTGCCGGCAGGTACACCGTCTCCTGCACCCGAATGGCAGCGCCGCTGGAGCGAGTAGCCTGCCCGCCGGCCGCCGCCAGATACCGCAGCAAGTGGCCGGCCAGCACGATCAGCGCCACCACCAGCCCCACGCTCGCCAGCGTCCGCAGCGCCACCCCCCAGCCCTGGCCCCCGCTCCAATCGACGGATAGCCCCCGCTCCATCGGCCGTGGCTCCTCATACCGTGGCAGAGGCCCGCCCGCCCCAGGGGTCGCGGCCGGTACGCTGTCGCCCGCCACCTCGGCCAGCCCTGCCCCCGCGCCGGCCCCTCTAGCCGGCCCCGTTGCCACCGGCGCACTCAGCGGTGCCGGCGGCTTTCCAAGCGCGCCGCCATCGCCCCGCGACGCATCCTGCCCCGGCCAGCTCGACCAGATCACGGCCATGGTCAGCAACGGCACGGCCAGGAGCGTCTTCACCGCCGCCGGCTGCCGCCCCAGCCAGGACTGTATGCCCTTCACTGTCAGGCCCACCTGTACACCAGGACTCGTCGTGGGGAGCGCGGCTGCGCCGGCCGCCACTGCATGCGCTTCACCATCGGTGACCACAGCCTAGCGCGAACTCCGTCCCAGCCCTGCACCAGCGGTCAGGACGGCATCCGCCACCTGGCCGATCCGCCCCCCTGCCTCGGCTACTCGCAGCCACCACAGGTAAGGCCCTCTCCCCATGGCCGCCGCCCCCTCTCCGACACGGAGAGGGGGCGGCGGGGCCAAGCCGCACGGTGGGGCCGAGGGGGTAAGGTCTTCTCCCCTCTCCCGCGTGCGGGAGACGGGCCGCGGGTGAGGGCTACCCTCTCCGCGTCCCCGCGTCGGCGCGGCCCCGGCCGAAGGGAGTGGGGGCTCCCCTACTTCAGCCGGCTTAGGCGCTTGTGCGGGCTCTCGATGTCCGTCACCCGCACGCCAAAGTTCTCATCCACCACCACCACTTCCCCCTTCGCAATCAGGCGGTTGTTCACCAGGATGTCCACCGGCTCCCCCGCCAGCTTGTCCAGTTCGATCACCGAGCCCGGGCCCAGCGCCAGCACCTCCTTGATCGTCAGCTCCGTGCGGCCGAGTTCCACCGTCACCCGCAGCGGCACGTCCAGCAGCAGGTCGAGATTGGTGGCGCTCGGCGCATCCGAGCCACTATCAAACGCCTGGAACTGCACCGGATGAACGCTCGTCCCGCCGGCCAGCCCCGCGGGGCCGGTAGTCGATGCGCCGCCTGGCGCGCCGGCACTGGTCATGATCTCCTCCACGTCGGTCTGGGGTCCCCTGGCTGCCGCTCCGACGGCCGTCACGCCGGTCGTCATGTCGGCCGTCACGGTCGTCACGTCCCCATGCGCCTCGCTGGCGTCCTGGCCGGCTCCCTCGCTCCGTTCCGCACCGGCCACCGCCTGGAGCACGGCCGCCGGGATCAGGTGGATCACGTCAAAGCTGGTTTCCACGCCCGGGTGCCCCGCCGCCACGCTGTGCTCCACGTGCACCAGCGCCTGGCTCGGATCATGGGGCACCGCTGCCGCCTCCGGCAGCGAGAGCCGGATCGGCGGATACGGACCAAGCGCCAGCTCATCGCTCACGTGCGCCGCCAGCTCGCGGAGCAGCCGGCCCAGCGCCTCCATGTCCGGCAGCTCGCTCATGCCGCCGGCCGCCGGCAGCAGTGTCTGGAGCTCCGCCTTGGGCAAGAGCAGGATCGCCGCGTGGGCCTGCCCGTCGATCTCCCACAGGACGTCGATGGGATGGTAGAGGTCCCAGTTCTCATTCTCCAGCGTGCCTGGGACCACCCGCCGCACGGCCGCCGGCCCGATCCGCACCGGCTGGGCCACGGCCACGCTCAGCGCTTCCGCCGCCCGCTGCGCCACAAAGCGCCCAAAGGCGATTACTGTGCCGGCGGCGCGGGCCTCGAGCCCCGCCGCGTTCGCTACCTCAGCGGCCAGCCCGGCCGGGCCGGCGCCCGGCGCCATGTCGGCGGCGCCAGCCATACTGTGCGTGCTTTCCACGACCTGTCTCCCTCCACGTTAGACGGGGCGGCTCTCCCCAAACTCTGACCCCGCGTCGCTATCCACCACCGCGGTGATCCGCGCCGCCAGGCGATGCCGCTTCAGCCCCGGCCGCGCGCGGTACTTCAGCCGGCCATTGATCAGCACGTCCACCTCCTGCTCCACCAGCGTCCCCAGCCGGATCACGTCGCCCCGCTGCAGCTCTAACAGCTCCTCCACCGTCACCTCCGCACTCCCGAGCTGGACCGTCACCGGCACGCGGACGGCGTTCAGTTCGCGCCGCACGCTCTCCGTGTCGTCCGGACGCCCCCGAGACGCCCCGGCGCCGATCAACCGCTGCGTGTCTAGCTGCGGCACCACCGGCTCCAGGGTGGCGTACGGGTAGCACAGCCGGACCCCGCCCGTGACGTCGCCGATGGCGGCGCTCATCCGCACCGTCACCACCACGTCCGTCGGCAGCGCGATCTGGATGAAGCTGGCATTCGTCTCCATCGCCCTGATCGACGGCGTAATGGTCACGATGCTCCGCCAGGCCTCGGCCAGGCTCTGCAGCGCCGGACTCAGCCAGTTCTCCTGGAAGAGCGCCCGCTCCATCTCCGTCGGTTCGCGCAGGCGCTCCAGGCGCTTGCCCACGCCCCCCAGCAGCCGGTCGATGGAGGCAAACACCAGGTCGGAGCTGACCTCCAGCAGCAACGGCGCCGGCAGCGGGTCCGCCGTCACCACGTACAGGAGATCCCCTTCGCGGCTCTGCGCGATGAACTCCTGGTAGGACGACTGCTCCAGCGCGTCGAGCGTAACCTGGACGGGGGTGCGCAGGTACCCCGCCAGGGACGAGTTGAGTAGGCGCAGCAGCTGCTCGTGGATGCCCTGCAGCGTGCGGAGCTGGTCACGCGCAAACTTCTCCGGATGCCGGAAGTCGTACTCCTTCAGGCGCTTGCCGGCCGGTCCTTCACGCGGCATCGTCGCGCCGGCCCCCACTGGGGCCTCGGTCCGAGCCGCGGGGTTAATCGCCGGCGGCCCCTGCCGCGGGCCGGTCGGCAGGAGCTCAAGCTCCGCCGCGGTGAGCGGGCGCTGGTCAGTCATCGTCGTCATCGGGCGCCACGAGGCAAGCCGGTTTCCTGGGATTTGCTGACGATTACTGAATGATGAAGTCGGTCAGGAAGATCTTGCTGATCTTCTGGTCCTGCGGCAGCAGGGCATTCAGCCGGCCCTTCAGCTCCTCGCGCAGGCGCTCCTTGCCGTCGATGGAAAGCAGTTCGTCGGACCGCTTGCTGCTGAGCACGCTGATCACCACGTCGTTCACCTGCGCCCCCCGCGCGTGGCTGAAGCCTTCCTCCAGCTTCTTCTGCTCTTCCGGCGAGGGCGGCGCCTTCCGCTTCGCCCCCGCCGCCGGCGCCTCGGTGATCTGCAGCGCCAGGCTGATCTTGAGATACTTGCGCGACGGCCCCGGATCGGCCAGGTTCACCACCTTGTCCTTGATGGTGTAGGTGAAGCCCGCCTCCTCGGCGAGCTCGTCCTTGCTCCCCATCGCATGCGCCTCCTCCGGAGCCGGCTTCAGGAACCAGCCCGCGCCAAAGCCAATCGCCAGCGCCACCACCGCCGCGCCAATCAGAGGGATCAGTCTGCCCATCTCGTCTCCGCGCTCCCTTGCAGTCCGTCAGTTCGTGTCCGCTCGTGTCCGTTCGTCCGTTCGTATCCGCCCGTCCGCTCGTGTCCGTTCGCATCCAGTTCGAGTTCGTTCGCCTCGCGCCGCCCGCCAATGGCCCGCGGCGCCTCACGTCCCCCGCGGCTTGCGCTTCCTGTTGCGCGCCTTAGGGGATACCGTCCGGCCGCGCCGGCGCGCTCGGTCCAAGGGGCTCAGGCGCCCTGATCCCGAGCTCGACCCGCCGGGTGCGGGCGCGCCCCTCCGGCGTCTCGGGCTCGGCGATCGGCCGCGTATCGGCGTAGCCGGTCGCCGAGATCCGCCAGCTCTCCACCCCCTGCTCCGCCAGCAGCCGCGCCACCGTGGCGGCGCGCGCCGACGACAGCTCCCAGTTTGACGGGAAGCGCCCGCTGTTGCTGGGCAGGTTGTCCGTGTGTCCCACCACGTGCACTGGGTTCTGGTCCGGCAAGGCCCGCAGCGCCGCGGCGATGAACTCCAGCGCTGCCCGCCCTTCCGGCCGTAGCTCCGCGCTCCCCGAGCCAAACGTCCACGCCCCTGCTAGCGTGATCACCACCGCCTCGCGGCTGGCCGTCACGCTGATCTGGTCCCCCAGCTCTTCGCGCCGGGCGTAGGAGACCAGCTCCGGCCCGATCGTCGCCCCGATGGCGGTTAGGCCGGCCACCGTGTTGGACACCGCGCCGGTGGAGATGGCCGCAGACGCCGCCGCTCCCTCCAGTACCGGCACGCGGAACGCCCGCTGCAGCGACGCCGCCACCTGCTCAAACTTGACCTCGTCCACCTTGCCGGTGGCGTACAGGATCACGAACAGCCCCAGAAGCAGCGTGATCATGTCCGCGTAGGTCAGCAGCCAGCGCTCGCTCCGGTCCTTCTCCGGCTCGGCGTGCTTCGCCCGTGCCATCTCCAGCCGGCCCCTCGTCTACGCTCCGGCCGCGGCCGGCGCCGCCGCCCCGCCCGGCTCACCGCCCCGGCGCAGGCGCGCCCGGTCCGCCGGCGACAGAAAGCTCTCCAGCTTGGCGCCGACCAGCCGCGGCGGGCTGCCCGCCTGGATCCCCAGGATCCCCTCTACGATCATCCGCCGGTACGCCACCTCGGTCTCGCTCTTCCGGCGCAGGCGCTTGGCCAGCGGCAGCCAGACGAAGTTGGACGAGAGAATGCCGAAGAACGTGGCGATGAACGCCACGGCGATGTGCTCGCCCAGCGACTCCGTCCCCTCGTGGGCCATGCTCCCCAGCGTGCTCATCAGGCCCAGCACCGTCCCGATGATCCCCATCGTCGGGGCAAAGCCCCCGCCCTGCTCGAACAGGTCGGCGCCCAGGCGGTGGCGCGCCTCCATCTCGGCAATCTCCGCCTCCAGCAGGTCCTTGATCTCCTCCGGCGGCGTCCCGTCCACCACCTCCTGGATCCCGTTGCGCAGAAACTCGTCGGGGATGGCGCGCGCCTCCTCCTCCAGTGACAGCAGTCCCTCCCGGCGCGCCTTCTCCGCCAGGCGCACGAAGGTCCGCACGATCACCACCGGGTCCTCCGCGTCATCCATGAAGGCCTTGCGCAGGTAGCGCGGGAGGTTCAGCACTACCGGCAGCGGGAAGGCGATCAGCAGGCACATCAGCGTGCCGCCGAACACGATGATCATGGGCGAGACGTTGGCCGTCAGCGCCGCCAGGCTCCCGCCCTCGAAGACGACCCAGGAGCCGACGACGGCCACCAGCCCCAGCACGATGCCGATGGGCGTGCCCAGGTCGACCCTGGCCTTCGCTTGTGCTGTCATCGGGTTCTGCGCCACTGCCTCTCTCCATCCTGCGCCATGCTGTTCACTGCCCGAGATCTCCCACGCCGGCCGTCCTCATAGTCGGCAGCCCGTCGGATTCCTGAAGCGCGTCCTCACCCGCCGGCTCCCATGTGCTGGCGCCCAGCGCCTCCCGCGTCCCGCTGCCCAGCGGCTGCGCGATCAGGCGCCGGAAGAGCGTCACGCGGCGCACCACCTCGTCCGCGCTCTCCTGCACAATCAGGCGCTTGCCGGACGTGAGCAGGATGGTCGTGTCCGGCGTGCTTTCCAGCGACTCGATCAGGTCGCTGTTCAGGTAGAACGGTCGCCCGCCTAGTCTCGTGAGCTTGATCACCACTCGTCACCCTTCACCCGCCTGGTCTCGTAGCCTTGATCTCCACCCGTCACCCTTCAGTCATCAGCCGTGAGGTCGCCGCCTGGAACCAGGTGGGTTTGCGCCGCGTACCGGATCAGATCGGCGGCCCCCTTCAGGCCAAGCTTGGCCACGATGTGCGCCTTGTGCGCCTCCACCGTCTTGACGCTGATGCACAGGCGCTGCGCGATCTCCCGATTGCTCAGCCCCCACCCCACCCACGCCAGCAGCTCCCGCTCCCGCGCGCTCAGCGCCCGCGTCTCGCCCGCGCCGCTGCTGCCGGAGCGCTGCCGCGCCGCCCCCTGGTGCCAGCGGTTCAGCACCTTGCGCGAGATCGTTGACGATAGATAGAAGCCGGCCCGCTTGACCTCCCGCACGGCGCAGACCAGCTCCGCCCCTGTGGCCTCCTTCAGCAGAAAGCCGGCCGCCCCGGCGCGCAGCCAGGCAAAGAGGCGTTCCTCATTCGTCTCCGCGCCCAGGAGCAGCACGCGGCTGGTGCCCACCTTGCGGAGCTGCCGCAGCGTCTCCAGCGCGCTCAGGCCGGGCATCTCCACATCCAGCAGCACGACGTCCGGCCGCTGCTGCGAGGCCTGCCAGACCGCCTGCCGCCCGTCTCCCGCCTCGGCCACTACCTCAAAGCCACCCGCCTCGGCCAGCAAGGCGCGGATCCCGTGGCGGAGCAAAGTGTGGTCGTCGGCCACCACCACGCGAATCGGCGCGTCCGGCGCAGGCGCGTTCTCGTCGGGCCGCTCAGTCGCGGAGAGCACAGCAATCACGGCGACGCACTCAGTGTCGCCGATCGACCCGCCCGACTGGTGGGGCTGGGACGAATTGGCATCCGCCGCTTGGCCGATGGCCTGAGTATTCACGAATTGGCATCTGCCGCTTGGCCGATACTCTGGGCTATTCTCAGCCAGCGATGGGTCCCTTCTCTGCACGGGAGAGGGCGAGGGTGAGGGCTCCTACAAAGTCCCTCCCTCTGGCAGAACGGCCAATCCCCTCTCCCCATGGGGGAGGGGTAGGGTGAGGGCTCCTGCCAACTCCCTATAGGAGAACACGAGCCCGCGGAGCGGGCGACGGGGACAGCCCCGCTCAGCCCAGTAGACCCCGCGTCACCGCCTGCACCGCCGCCTGGGTCCGGTCGCTGACCTGCATCTTCTGCAGAATGTGCTCCAGGTGCGTCTTCACCGTCGCCACGCTCACCGACAGCCGCGCCGCAATCTCCTTATTGCTCAGGCCGGCCGCAATCAGCCGGAGCACCTCCACCTCCCGCGGCGTCAGCCGGTCCGCCCCGGGGCCGACCGGCATCGGCCCAGCGGCCGCCTGCTCCGCGTCCGCCGCTAGCCGCCGCAGGAACTTGCCCACCACCTCCTGGTTGAGCAGCGACCCTCCCTCCACCACGGTGTGGATCGCCGCCAGCAGGTCGGGGCCGGCCACGTCCTTCAGCACGTACCCGCTGGCCCCCGCCTTCACCGCCTCAAACAGGTAGTCCGGGTTCTCATACATCGTCAGCATGATCACGCTGGCCGTAGGGACCGCCTGCTTGATCTGGCGCGTGGCGGAGATGCCGTCCATGTCCGGCATCCGAATGTCCATCAGGATGATGTCCGGGCGCAGCAGTTCGGCACAGCCCACGGCCTCACGCCCCGTGTGCGCCTCACCCACGACCTCGATGCTGGGATCGGTGGAGAGCACGGCGCGCAGGCCCTCCAGCACGAGATGGTGGTCATCGACCACCAGCACGCGAATGCGGCGGGGCGCGCCCCCGCGCCGGAACTCGGTCATTGCCCCCGCATTATAGTGGCGCTTCCGCCCCCAGCGGCGCCGGACTGTCCGATTGTCCCACCCCGTCCGGTTGCTGGATGGGGATGCTCACCCGCACCACCGTCCCCTGCCCGCGCGTGCTCTCCAGCTCGAACCGCCCCCCGAGCAGGTGCGCCCGCTCGCGCATGCTGTGCAGCCCCACGTGCCGGCCGGGCCGGTGCCCGCCCGGCGCCGCGGCGCTGAACTCGTCCGGGTCAAACCCCTGCCCCCAGTCCTGCACCACCATGTGCAGCCAGGTGCCCTGGCGCCGGAGCTCCACCCGCGCCCGCGCCGCGTCCCCGTGCCGGCGCGCATTGGTCAACGCCTCCTGCACGATCCGGTAGGCCGTCACCTCCACCGGCGCCGGCAGGCGCTCCGGACCCACGTCCTCCACCAGCTCCACGTGCCAGCCAAAGTCATCGCGCAGCGACTGCACGTAGAGCTGGATCGCCGTTACCAGGCCAAAGTCGTCCAACTCGGACGGCCGTAGCCCGGCGATGACCTTGCGCACCTCCTCGATCGACTTCTGCAAGAGGAACAGGCCCTTCTGGAGCGTCTGCTCCGCCCGCGGGTCGCCCCGCTGGTGCAGCAGCCCGAACGACTGCAGGTGCTGGTGCGCGCTCACCATCAGCTGCGCCAGCCCATCGTGGATGTCGTACGCCACCCGCCGCCGGTCCTCCTCCTGTCCCTGGATCATCCGCTCCACCAGGTCCTGCAGGTGCGCCTCCTTTTCACGCACCGCGCGGTACAGCTTGGCGTTCTCGATGGCGATCGCCGCCTGCGTGGCCAATCCCACCAGCAGATGGCTCTCATCGTACCGCGCCCCCCGCGCGTACACCTCCAGCGTCCCGATCACCTGCTGGCGCACCTTCAGCCCAATGCACCACCCCGTCACCGGCGGGATGCCGAGCGGGCGCAGCGCCCCATCTCGCAGCACTGCCCCGATGGTCAGGCGCACCCCCGGCGTGGTACGGTACGCCAGCCACTCCGCCGTGGCCCCGCTGCCGGCCAGCACCCCCAGCTCCCCCGAGCTACCCAGGCCCGTGATCAGGCAGCAGTCCGCGTGCGTCAGGCGCCGCGACATCTCCAGGATGCCTTCCAGCACCTCGCCCAGCTCCAGGCTCGACGAGATCGCCTGCCCGGCGTCGTACAGCGTGAGCAGCTCCTCCCGCGCCCGCTCCAACTGCTCCCTCAGGTGCGCGCCCTCGATCGCCGGCGCCAGACGCGCGGCCATCCCCTGCAGCACGTCCACGTCCTCCGGGGCCAGCGGCTGCTGCAGGGCCCCTGAGTAGAGGAACAGCGTCCCCAGCGGACGCTCGCCCCCTGCCAGCAGCGGCACCACCACGTAGGCTGGCGGCGCCCCACCGGTCACAGGCGGCTGTGCCTCGCCCCGCGGCACCGCGTGCTGCACCGGCCGGGCCCCCGCCAGCGCCTGCTGGTGCAGCGCCAGCACCGGGCCCCGCAGCACCGTCCCTGGCATCAGCCGCTCCACGCCCGCCCCCGGGGCATGGCCGGCTACCCGCCGCACCAGCACTCGGTCGCTGCTGGGGCTGACCAGCAGGGCCGCCCCCGCCTGGTGGCCGGCAAACCCCAGCGCCTGCTCCAGCGCCGCCCCCAGCAGCCCATCGACGTCCTGCTGACCGGCCACCGCCCGATCGAAGGCCAGCACCGCGCCCAGGCGCTCCGCATCACTGCGGGGGGCGCGGAACAGGTGCAGCAGGGTTCGCCCCCGCCGGCCCTGCGCGCCGCTGAAGGGCCGGCCTGCCCTTACTTCCATAGCCGGCTGCCGCCGTCCTCTCCCCGTGCTGCCAGGTAACGCGCCGTCACCCAGAGCGTGAACGTGCCGGCCCCGCCGCCCAGGTCCGCCGGCAAGCGCAGGGCCAGCGAGCCACCGCCCGGCCCAACGCCCCGCCGGCGGCAGGCCTTCTGCAGCGCCTCTCGCTCATCCCCGTCCAGCGCATCGGAGAGATACATCTCCCCGTCGGGGCCGGCCAGCGCCAGCGCCTTCAGGCGCCCGCCCAAGTCGCGGCACAGGGCGCGATAGACGCCCACCTGCGCCTCGACGAAGCCAGCCGGCAGGGCCGCCTGGTCCAGAAACGCCTCCAGTGCGGCGCCGGCCTCGGGCCGGCCGGCGGGCGCTGCGCCCGTCTCTGCCCCGGCTTGAGTGGCGCCGCCCCCGCCCTCGCCAGCGATCTCCAGGCGCGCCGCACAAGGCATCCGCGGCTTCGAGGTAGCGCCGTCCCCGCCCTCGCCAGGGATCCCGCGGTCTTGCATCGTTCACATCCCGCGCCGCGGCCTGCCTTCCGTTCGCCCCGGCGCGGGTCCTGCTCCTGCTCGTGCTGTGGCGGGCATCCGCCCTGGAACTCTTGCGGACATCCACCCTGGAGCCCTCTCTTCGGCTCCTCCAGGATTATAGGCCGTTTCGGCCCGCCCGCCCGGCAAAGCATACCGTCCTCCCATCCCCAAGCCAAGCGCAACCCCGCCGGCGGGAGCAACCCGGAGCAAGCCAATGCTTTCGCGCACGCGCCATTGCGTTCCGTCTCCCTTTGGGGACGGGTTAGGGTGAGGGCTCCACTCGCTACCCGCTACCGCCTCCCCTCGTCCTCTCAACTTTGCACTTTGAACCTTGAACTTTGATCTCCGTCCGTGCCACGTCATCCGGCACGCTTTCTGCAACGTTCTGTCACAATGGAAGCGCCAAGCGCGGTTGCGCGGCGGCCGCCCGCGGTCCGCTGCGCCAGATACGAGACGCGGAGCAGTGTTCCAATGCCTCGCCACCTCCTCGCCGCCCGTTCGCTCTCAGACGCCGTCCTGCTCTCCCGCCGACGCCTCCTGGCCGGTCTGGCCGGCGCCGGAGGGGCCGCCGCCCGCCTCGCCGCCCCGCCCCCGGGGTACGCTGAAAGCGAGGCGACGCGCGCCCAGGCCGCCACGGCCGCCCGCGTGGCCGACTGGGACGTGCCCGGCGGGCACTTCTACACCCAGGGAGCGCCCGAAGACGCCCCGCCGGACACCGGCTTCGTCGTCGCCAACGCCTTCGGCCTACAGCTCTGGCGCGACTACCAGGCCCTGGGCGGGCCGGCCCAGCTGGGCTTCCCCATCTCCTCCCACTACGACGCCGGCGGCGTCACCTACCAGGTGATGGAGGGCGCCGTCCTCCGCTGGCACGCGCCGGCCGGCCACGCCGACGTCTTCCCTATCTTCTGGGCGCTGGCCGAGGCCGGCCTCGACGAATGGCTGGCCGCGCGCGGCATTCCCCCCGCCTCCCCGCACCTGCTGGAAGACCCTGACCTCCCCGCGGAGACCCGCCTCTCCTGGCTCACCCACCCCGTCCTGCGCACGGCCTATCTGGGCGCCGGTGAGGCCGACGCCCAGGCGCGCTTCGGCCTGCCCATGGGCGAGCCGGAGCGCTTCGGCCCCTATCTGGCGCAGCGCTTCGACAAGGCCGTCCTCCAGCTCTGGCTGGACGACGTGCCGGGCCAGCCCGCGCCCGGCGCCGTCACCCTCGTCCAGGCCGGCCGGTTGTTGGTCGAGGCCGGCCTGGTGCCCGAAGACGCCCTGGTCCCCCAGCCGGCGCCGGCGCCTCGGCCGGTCCTGCACACGCTGCCCGGGGCCACCTCGGCCCACGCGGCGCCCGTCGCCGCCCCCGGCGCTGGCAAGTACATCCTCGTCTCCCTCAGCCGGCAGTGGTGGTACGCCTTCCAGGATGGCCAGCAGGTCTACAACGGGCCGGTGACCACCGGCCGTCCCGAGCTCCCCACGCCCGTGGGGCGCTTCACCGTCCTTAGCCGGCACTCCCCCTACGTCTTCGTCTCGCCCTGGCCCCGTGGTTCGCCCTTCTGGTACGAGACCTCGCCCTGCAGCTTCGCCCTGCGCATCACCGGCAACGGCGTCTACCTGCACGATGCCCCCTGGCGCCCCTTCTATGGCCCAGGCACCAACGTCCCCCATATCGACCCAGACGGCGTCTGGCGCACCGGCTCCCACGGCTGCATCAACCTCCCCTACGCGGCCGCCGCCTGGCTCTGGACCTTCGCCCCTGTCGGCACGCCGGTCGACGTCATCGTCTGAGCGCCTCCTCATCCCGCTCCCTCGCTGCAGGCGGCCGCCGCGCCCCATGCCTGCCGCGCTCCCTCGCCGCAGGGAACCGTCACGCCGCGCGGTGCCTCCGCGCCGCGTCCTCGTTCAACCGCACCCCCAGCCCAGGCGCATCAGGCACGGTGTAGTAGCCGCCCACGATCGACTCCGCCGGCTCGACCAGCGTCTCCCGCCAATCCACCTCGCCAAAGGCGTATTCCAGAATGGCGAAGTTCGGCATCGTCGCGCAGGCGTGGACGGTCGCGGCCATCGCCACCGGCCCAGACGGATTGTGCGGTGCCACCAGCACGTGCGCCGGCTCCGCCATGGCCGCGATCCGCCGCAGCTCCGCGATCCCGCCGCAGTGCTTAACGTCCGGCATCGCCACGTCCAGCATCCGGCGCGTCAGCAACGGCCAGAACCCGTCCCGCCCGAAAAGCGTCTCCCCCGTCGCCACCGGCTGCTCGATCGTGGCGTGGACCCGTGCCAGCCCATCTAGATCGGACCGCGGCACCGGATCCTCATACCAGAACAGGCGCGCCGGCTCCAGGTCCCGCGCCACACGGATGGCCCAGGCGGCGTTGAAGTGCGCGTGGCAGTCCAGCAGGACCTGCACTTCCGGCCCCACCGCCTCCCGCACCGCCAGCACGCGGTCGATCCCTAGCTGGATGGTGGCAAACGCCTCCGGCGAATCCAGGCGGGGTACGTCGTCGAACGCGGCCAGCTTCACCGCCCGAAAGCCCCGGCCGACCGCCTGCCGCGCCTGCTGCGCGAACCCCTCCGGCGAGCGGTCCCATGTGGACCGGTTGATGTTGGCGTAGACCCACACCCGCGGGCGCAGCTTCCCGCCCAGCAAGCGCCAGATGGGCTGCCCCAGCGCCTGCCCCGCAATGTCCCACAGTGCCTGCTCCACCGCCGACAGCGCCGTCGCCCCCGCGCGGCTGGCCCCCAGCCCCTTGAACCGCTGAAAGAACGGCTCCACGTCCAGCGGGTTCCACCCCGCCAGCGCCGGCCCCAGCTGCCCCTGCAGCACGGCCGCCACCGCCTCATCATTCCCGCCTTGCGACGCCTCCCCCAGCCCCGTGATCCCCTCATCGGTCTGCACCTGGACGAACTGCCAGTTCCCCCGCCGGCTCACCGCCACCCTGTGCAACGACATACCGGTAATCTTCATCTCCGCCCTCTGCGTGCCAGCCAAGTCACCGCATCCGCGGCCCGCCGCGTGCCAGCCGCCGCTCTCGCTCCCACGCTCCAACCGCACCAGGCGCTCCGGCGGCGAGCGCAAGCAGTGGCAGGCATTCAAGGGTACGCCCTGGCGCCACGGCCCGCCACCGGCACAGCCCCTTCGCGTCCCTCCACCTCCTCCGAACCCCCACCGTCGCCTTCCCTCCCCCATGGGAGAGAGCGGTGAGGGCTCGTCCCCCCTCTCCCGCGTGCGGGAGAGGGGCGGCGGGGCCAAGCCGCACGGTGGGGTGGGGCAAGGGGCGGGTGCGGCGCGGCCCCGGCCGAAGGGGGTGAGGGCTGCCCTCCCGACGCGGCCCCGGCCGAAGGGGGTGAGGGCTTGCTCCGCGACGGCCCCCTCACAACGCTGGCGCCTCATCCAGCCCGCCGGCCGCCATATGCTCGCGCACGTCCCGCGTCCGCGCCCGCGTCTCCCCAAGCCATTCGTACAGGGGCGTCAGGTCCCGCAGGATCTGCGGCTGCAGGTACGGCGCCTTCACCCGCTCCAGCTCGGCCATCACCTCCAGCACCGCCGACTGCGCCGCCTGGAAGGCCGCCTCGGCGCGCGTTAGCGCCTCCACGCTCTCCGCCCGCGTCGGCCCCGCCTGGGCGCGACGATAATGGTTCCACCCCGCCGCCGCCTGCCGGAAGGCCGCCACGATCCCCGCCAGCTTGTGCGCCTCGCAGGCGTACTCCTCCAGCAGGCGCCTCCGCCGCGCATCCGGCGCTTGGGGCGCCGCCCGCTGGCAGGCGCCACGCAGCCGCTCCGCCTGCGCCTGCGCCGCCGCCAGGGCCCGCCCGATCCGCAACGGGTCGGCCGCTACCTGCGCCACCTGATCGCGCGGGTACCGCACGTGGCGCTGCGCGGGATACGTCCACCAGTACCGCAGCAACGCATCCAGCACCGACCCCAGCGGCCCGTACGACGAGTCAAATAACGTATCGAAGTGCGCAAACTCCGGCGGCGCCGTCCGTCCCTCCGGCGCACCGGCCGCTGTCCCCTCTCCCTCTCGGGCCTGGTTCGCCCTCCCCTCACCCCCGGGGAGAGGGCCCGTCTCAAACAGCCATCGCCCGAACGCGGCGCGGAACCCCGCCAGGTCTATCTTCTCGTCCAGCCCCAGCGACGCCAGCAAGGCGTAGTTCCGAAAGTACGCCGGATCGTAGATGCAGTAGGCGTCCAGACCCTCCGCGCCCGCCGCCCGCCCCTCAGCCGCCATAGCCTGGATGTTGGGCCCGTAGTCGTGGTGGAACAGGTTGGACCAGTACCCCGCCATCGGCGTCACCCAGGCCCGCAGCCCGCGCTCCCCCACCGCCAGGGGCGGGTCGCTGTACCGCCACCACTGCACCGCCACGCGCTCCTGCAGCCCCCGCGCCGCCAGCTCCTCCTTGAACAGCGGATAGGCGTTCAGCCTCGCCAGCGCGTCGTGCCACAGCGTCACCAGATGCACCCCCTGATCAACCAGGTGCGCGATGCACCGCGCCGCGAAGCCGGCCAGCAGCGCCGCGCGGGAACGCCCGGCGCAGTTCGGGCACCGGCACCACGGGTCCACTACGCGGGCCACGTCCCGCTCATCGATGCCGGCGTACGCGTCCACCTCGTCCAGCCCCAGGTGCCACCACGGCAGAGGCGGGAGCGACGCCCTGCCAGGAAGCGGCCCCGCGTTCGGCCGCAGATGGCGCGCGATCAGCGAGTCGTAAAGCGAAAAGAGCAGCTCATACGTCCGTTCCGAGGTGAGGCAGTAGCCAAAGCCTGTCGGCCGCCCGTCCTCCTCCTTGGCCGAGACCTCCGGATAGACCGTTGGGATCAGCGTGGAATGCCCGGGCCCGTTGAAGTGCGGGCGTACCGCCACGCCCTGCTCCCGCCCGTAAGCCACCACCTGCCCCAGGAAGTCCTCCCCGAACATCCGCGGCAGATAGCTCAGCTCCTGGTAGCCCTGCGCCGCCGGCGAATACCAGCGGATCGTCTTCGGCGTCTGCAGGCGCGGGTGGTCGGGAAACGGCACCATCAGGAACTCCGTGCGCTTGCCGTCGTACTGCACCACCCAGCAGCCGTAGACCCCGATCCCCAGGCTGTTCATGCGCAGGAACGCCATCTCGTCGATCAGGTGGCGCCAATCGTCGAGCGCCATCAGGTCCGGCCCCCACTTACTCTCCACGTAGAGCCCGCGGAAACGGAAGGGAGCCGCCGATGGCGGCGCGGCTGCGAGAAAGGGAAGGCTCATCGGAGCGCAAGCGTGCCACGGCCGGCCTCCCTCGGTCAAGCCCTCCCTGGACCCGCCCAGCCGGCCCAGCCCGTCTCACCTGGCCTGTTCACCGCCAGCGAAGCGTCCCCTCTCCCTGCGGGAGAGCGGGGGCCCGCGCAGCGGGCGTCGGTGAAGGCGCCCCTTGCAAGCAACGAGCGATTGCGCCCGGGGTGCCTTGAGCGCGTCCACCTCCCCCTTCCCCGCGGTGAAGGCGCCGCTTGCAAACAACCAGCGATTGCGCCAGGAAACGCCACCCCACATCGGCTCTCGAGATCAGGCGCGCCACGCTCCACCTTGGGGAAGCCTGGCGTGCCCCCACCGAGACCAGGCTGCCTGTGCCCCCACCATCCCCTACAGGCGCCACCCGCGACACGCCATCCCCGCACGCCACCAGTAACACCGCTCCCAGAGCGGACGCTGCCGCGTGGCAAACCGCCCTCGCCTGCGCAGGTTCCTCTCTATGAGACCCCTGCTCACTCATGCCTCGCCACTCACTGCGCGCCTCATGTGCCGCGTACGCCTGCCCCGCTATCCTCAGCGCGCCCGCTGGGGCCACCGCCGGCGGCGCCACCGCTCCCCCGCTTGCCACTCCCTTATTGCTAATTGCGAAAAACTCAGGCCGATCCTGCAAAGCGAACGCTCTACGCCCCTGCGGGGACCGCGGGGACAGCCCCGCCGCAGATCACCCCCTCGGCCCATGGCCCTCGTCCCGCCTCTCCCGCGTGCGAGAGAGGGACCGGGGGTAAGGGCTCCCCTATGTCCCACCTCGGGCTTGTCTCAAATGGCGCAACAGTTGCACAATGCGGTACCCACATTTCGCCGGCCGCCTCGCGGCGGTCAGATGGAGCCACCATGGCTGATACAATTCGCCAGGGGAAGGCAGGACTTCGCACCCGTGCCAATGGCACGGTTCCTGGAATCGTTGGCCCGAAAGAACAGCGACAGATGAGCACCATCTCGCCGCCCCAGCGGCGCACCGAGACCATCCTGCCCGTCGAAGAGCTCGTCACCTGCTACCGCCAGATGGTCCTGGCGCGACGCTTTGAGGAGCAAACGGAACGCAGCTTCCGCCGCGGGAAGATCGGCGGTTACCTGCACGAGTACAGCGGCCAGGAAGCGGTCGCCCTCGGCTTCTTGCGCGCCCTGCGCGAAGACGACATCTTCTTCACCGCCTACCGCGACCACGCCCACGCCCTCTTCTGCGGCAGCGAGCCCCGCCGCGTCATGGCGGAGCTCTACGGCAAGGTGACCGGCCTGTGCAAGGGCAAGGGCGGCTCCATGCACCTCTTCGACGTGCAGCGCGGCTTCTATGGCGGCTACGGCATCGTCGGCAATCACCTCCCCCTTGCCGTCGGCGCCGCCTACTCCCTCCGCTTCCACCAGACCGACCGCGTCTGCCTTTGCTTCTTCGGCGACGGCGCCATGAATAGTGGCGCCCTCCACGAGGCCGCCAACCTCGCCGGCCTCTGGGGCCACCAGGGCATGTGCCCCGTCGTCTTCATCATCGAGAACAACCTCTATGGCCTGGCCACCTCCGTCGAGCGCGCCTCCGCCGTCACCAATCTCGCCTCCCGCTTCGACGCCTACGCGATCCCCAACGAGCGCTGCGACGGCCAGGACCTCCTCACCGTCTACGACGTCGCCACCCGCGTGATCGAGGACGTCCGCCGCACGGGGCGCCCCTACTGCGTCGAAGCCCTCACCTACCGCTTCGCCGGCCACGGCGCCGCCGATAGCCGCGCCCGCGAGCAGACCTACCGCTCCCCCGAGGAGGTCGAGCGCTGGCGCCAGCGCGACCCCATCATCATCCTGGAGCGCCGCCTGCGGGAAGAGGGCGCCCTGGACGACCAAAAGATCCAGGAGATCGCCGCCTGGGTCGATGAGGTCATCGCCGACGCCGTCCAGTTCGCTGAAGAAAGCCCGCCCCCGCCGCCGGAGGAGCTGTACGAAGACGTCTACGCCGATCCGGCGGGGATGTTCGATGTCTGATCCGTCTGCTCTCTCTGAGCTGTCCGATCTCGCTGATCCGCCCTACCCCCAGCGCCGGAGACGCAGCGGGAGATCAGCCGATCCAACAGGGGTGTTCCATGCCTGAGATGCGCTACAGCGAGGCCATCACCGCCACCCTGGACCAGGAGATGGCCCGTGACCCAAACGTCATCGTCATGGGCGAGGACGTCGGCGTCTACAGCGGCCAGTTCTACATCACCCGCGGCCTGCTGGAGAAGTACGGCCCCAGGCGCGTGATCGATACCCCCATCTCGGAGCTCGGCTTTATCGGCGCCGGCATCGGCATGGCCATGCTCGGGATGCGCCCCGTCGTCGAGGTCATGACCTGGAACTTCGCCCTCGTCGGCGCCGACCAGATCCTCCAGAACGCGGCCAAGATCCGCTACTTCTCCGGCGGCCAGGTCACCATCCCCCTCGTCATCCGCGGCCCCAACGGCGCCGGCGTCCAGCTCTCCGCCCAGCACTCCCAGTCGTTCGAGTCCTTCTACGGCCACTTCCCCGGCCTGAAGGTCGTCGCCCCCGCCACCCCTGCCGATACCATGGGCCTGCTGCGCACCGCCATCCGCGGCAACGACCCCGTCATCTTCCTTGAGCATGCCGGCCTCTACTCCACCCGCGGCGAGGTGCCCGAGGGCGAGCACCTGGTGCCCTTCGGCCAGGCGCGCATCGCCCGCCCGGGCCGCGACGTGACCGTGGTCGCCTACAGCCGCATGCTCCACTACACCCTCTCCGCCGCCGAGAAGCTGGCCGAGCAGGGCATCGAGTGTGAGGTGATCGACCTGCGCACGCTGCGCCCCCTAGACATGAAGACGGTCGCCGAATCGGTGCGCCGTACCAACCGCGCGGTGGTGGTGCAGGAGCAGTGGAAGCTCTTTGGCGCCGCCGGCGAGATCGCAGCCCAGATCTACGAGCGCTGCTTCGACGACCTGGATGCGCCGGTGGAACGGGTCACCGGCAAGGACGTCCCCGCCCCATATGCCCGGAACCTGGAGCTGCTGGCCTTCCCGAACGAGCAGTCGATCATTGACGCGGTGCAGCGTGCCCTCCGGTAAGCGCTCCGCCGGCCAACCACGCATGACGAACGGAGAGACGACCCGTCCGCGGTCCGTCGTCGAGCCTGCCCCCGGCTCGTCGATGGGGCGTCCGCCATCCGCATCACGCCGGCGCCTCGGCGCTCGCCCGTCCGGCGCTCGGCCGCTGGACCGCCGGTGGCGCGGCCGGCGGAGGCGCTTGGCCCCAGGGGCGGCCGCGCCACCATCCGGCATACGGCGGCCGGCAGGTCCGTGACGCGGATCTGGCTTGGACCACACGGAGGCTCCTATGGCAGAAGTCATCATGCCCAAGATGGGCGACCAGATGGCCGAAGGCCGGATCATCGCCTGGCGCAAGAAAGAAGGCGATCCGGTCCAGCGCGGCGAGGTGATCGCGGAGATCGAGACCGATAAGGCCAACGCCGAGATCGAGGCGGAGGAGAGCGGCACCCTCTCGCAGATCCTAGTCCGTGAGGGCCAGACGGCACCCGTCGGCGCCGTCATCGCCATGATCGACGGCCGCGCCCCCGCCCGCCCCGCTCCACCACCGGAGGCGGTCCCTGCTCCGCCCCCCAGCGCCCCGGCCGCCCCCGCAGGGCCGGCGGCGCGGGCCGTCCCCGCCGAGGTCGCTCCCAGCCGCGAGGCCGCGGCCCCCCGAACCGTCC